>JBDTOZ010000706.1:0-4002 GCA_039932995.1 Acidobacteriota bacterium
GGGCATCCTGCCCGCGCGCGTCCCTCGGGAATTCACCTCGATCGACCTCCCACAGTTGTGTCCGTCCCGAACGCGCCTCGGGGCCTGTCCCTTGCACTGAATGCCAGGTGGCAGTCTTGTAGCGAGACGGCCTCGGCCTTGTCTCGCTGGAGGTACACATGAAAAGGAAATCTGTCGCAGTGCTGGCACTGCTGCTGGCCCTCGCGGGCGGCGCGCAGGCACTGGAGACTCGGGATTTGGTGGCCATGGCGGCCATGCCTCTGGCGGTCGCCGCGGTGTCGCAGCTCACCGACGTTCCGACCGCGGACCTGATGTCGCTGGTCAGCACGTTGAACCTGGCAGCCGTGCCTGCACCGCAGTTCGTTGAAGTCGTGCGTTACGCACCGATCGCGCTGGTAGACACCACCCAACCGCCGCTCATCGAATACGTGAACACGGAGTACCGGAGCGGTGTCGTCGGCGAGCCGCTGGCGCTGGCCATTGCGGATCGGTACCCGACCTACGGAGTGCAGGAGATCGACTTCAATCATCCCTCGACCTTCACCGTCGTCGATCATCAGGAACAGATCCTTCCGCCGGTGGTGATCACCCGCTTCCAGACGGTCGAGTACGACCCCGTGTCGCTGGTGGCCATGCCCTTGGCCGTGGCCGCCGTGGCCGACCTTGCGGACGTGCCCCGGTCTGATTTGATCAGCATGATCATGGCCCTCAATCAGGGACGTGTGGCCGCGCCTCAGTTCATCGAAGTGGTGCGCTACGCGCCGGTGGTGCTCATCGATCGCGATGCCTCTCCGCGGTTCCTGGCCTACGTGAACACACAGGTCGACCGAGGTCTGGTGGGTCGGCCGCTGGCCTTCGCCATCGGCGACCGTCTGCGCCAGTCAGGCATCAATGAAATCAACGTGGTGTCCCCGCCGCGCCTCTACATCGTGGACCGACCCGACCTGGTGATACTTCCGCGGATCGTCGAGACGAGAACACATCCGCACGGCGGTCCTCCGGGCCAGCTCAAGAAGGAGCTTGGCCTGCAGACGGGAGCGGAGGTGGTCCACGGCACGAGGCCTTCGCAAACGGCCCGCACCCGGAAGGTCGTCGTCCACACGAAGCCGGCCAAGCAGCAACGTGTAGTACACCAATCCCCGGCTCGCCCCGCGAAGGTGGCAAAACCGCGAGCGGCGAAGCAGGTAGCCGCTCCGAAGCCGCAGAAGCAGCAGAAGGTCAAAATCCAGAAGAACCCGCACTTTTCGCAGGCGCCGGCGATGCGTCAGCAGCAGGCCGCACCTCACGGCGGCAATCCCGGCGGCGGCAAAGGCAATGGCAAAGGGAAGAAAGGCTGAACCATGAGAAACACACTCTCGATCTCGTTCGTCGTCCTGCTCGCCCTGGCGGGCGGATGCAATCAGAAAAACAACGCAGCCAGTCCCTCCACCCCCGGAGCGCAGGTGGCCACGAACACGCCCGGCACGGCGGACACGGCGGTCACTCCGGAACGCCTCGGCGAACTGGGAGCAAAGATCCGCAAGACCCCGGACAAGGCCCAGGACCTCCTCACCGAATACGGTCTGACCGAGAAGACCTTCGAGGCCGAGATCCGCAAGATCACGGAAGACCCCGAGGCCTCGAAGCGCTACGCCGCCGCGTATAAAAAGGCCAGCGCGTAAGGTTGTTCGCGGAGGGACTCGTTATTTCGCGTGACGTTGCGTGACTGTGCCTATACTACGTATATGCACAGGCGAGGAACGCGCGAAAGTCTTCGCTCGCCAACTAGGTGGGAGGGGTCACGATGTCGGAAGAACTAAGAAAATTGATCGAGCATGCTCGCCATGTGGTGATGACTGCCGCCGACCGCGAAGCACAGAGGCGCAGTTTTGCGTACGGCAACCTCAAGATCGAGAACGAGATGGTGACGCGTGAAATCGTCGACCAGGAAGCGGAGAAGTTAGCAGCCGTGCATGGGTAGCGACGAGGAGCGACACAGTCACTCCATCGATCCCGAGGTCATCGCGGACCCGGTAGAGCGAACGCATCGCGAAACGCGCAACGGCCTGCTGCAGGCGGAGCAAGTCCTCGAGTGGGTCGAGAACTTCACTGCCGACGGTAGGCCGTTTCGGCTCAGGCCCTCCATGATCTTGAGCCTTCACCGCACCGCAATGGAGGGAGTGAAGCACCTCGCCGGGACCTGGCGAACCGGAGCCGTAGAAATTGTCGGTAGCAAGCACATACCGCAGGCCGCCTACCTCGTACCAGGTCAGGTCGAAGAGATGTGCGACTGGATCGAGGAACGATGGGCGACAGCGACGGCCGTGGAGCTCGCCGCCTACGCGATGTGGCGGATGAACTGGATCCATCCTTTTGTCGACGGAAACGGAAGAACGGCGCGTGCTGTCTCCTACCTCGTCCTTTGTGCAAAGCTCGGGTACCGCCTGCCGGGCTTGAAGACGATTCCGGAGCACATCGCAGCGAACAGAAACCGTACTACGAAGCATTGGAAGCGGCCGACGGGGGAAGCTTGGCCGAGCTGGAGGCCTACCTCGGTGATCTGCTCGCGCGCCAGCTTCTCGACGTGTACGAGTCTGCGACTGGGACAGGCTCACTAGAAGTGAGGGTCGGGCGTACCGAGGGAACGGGAGCCAAGGTTAGGTCCGGTGGTACCAAGTAAGTCACGACGGCGTAGACAATTTGGTGGAGGCGGGGGGAATTGAACCCCCGTCCGAAAACAGTGGCAGCCTGGCTACTACATGCTTGTCTCTCCGATTGATCTCGCCGATGGATTGTCCGGAGAGCGGGAACCATCCAACAGCCAGCCTCTTGATTTCGCAGATCCCTACGTAGGCGTTGCGTGGACCGCTAGCTCACATCATGACGCTCTTCTCCGCTGCAGTGAGCATGCGGCGGAGGAGCGCTCACAGGTTTTTAGGCTGCGAGAGCGAAATCGTTATTCGCGTTTAAGTTTTTCGACCGGTTTTACGAGCAAATCGAGCTCGGCATGCAACCATGACCCCGACTGATCCCGTCGAAGCCGGTGCGCCCCCAAATTGTCAACGAACTGCGCATCAGAACGGGAGGGGCGTGGTGAGAATTTCGCGCAGTCTCCGCGGCTTCGCCGGCGCGACCTCGACGCTTCGACCACTCGAAGAGTCCGCACGAGACGCGTAGACTCCTTCGCTCCATGACTCCTTCCGACCTCGACCGCATCGTCCGCGCCGCTTTCGCCGAAGACCTGCCCGACATCACCAGCGAGGCCATCTTCGCGCCCGGCGACCGCGGCTCGGCCCGTTTTCTCGTGAAGGCGGACGGCGTGATCGCCGGTCTGGCGGTCATCGAGAGCGTCTTCCGTGCGCTCGATCCGGCGGCCGAGGTCGCCCTCACAGGCAACGACGGGGATGCGGTGAAGGCCGGAGACTTTGTCGGCAGCGTGAGCGCCTCGGTGATCGCACTCCTCGCGGGCGAACGGACGGCCCTCAATCTCATGCAGCGCGCTTCGGGCATTGCCACGGCCACGCGCCGGTACGTCGATGCCGTGGCCGGAACGGGAGCGCAGATCTACGACACCCGCAAGACCGCTGCCGGCCTGCGCGCCCTCGACAAGTACGCGGTCGTGGCGGGGGGAGGCCACAATCACCGCATCGGTCTCTTCGACATGTTCCTGATCAAGAACAACCACGTCGACCGCGCCGGCTCGATCACGAACGCCGTGATGCGCATCCGCGAGAAGCGGATGCCGCAGCCGTTGATGATCGAGGTGCGAAACATGGCCGAGCTCGATGAAGCACTGACCCTCACGCCGGACTTCATCCTTCTCGACAACATGACCCCCGATCAGCTTCGCGAAGCCGTCCGCCGCACGAACGGCCGCGTCTCCCTCGAAGCGAGCGGAGGGATCACGCTCGACACGGTGCGAGCCGTTGCGGAGACGGGCGTGGACCGCATCTCCGTCGGAGCCCTCACGCATTCGGTGACGGCGCTGGACATTTCGATGCGTGTGAAGACCTGATCGGTCGC
>JBDTOZ010000707.1:0-1900 GCA_039932995.1 Acidobacteriota bacterium
CCCACGGGCCAGCCGGCGAGGACGCCGGCGCTCCAATGCTCCGCCTGCAAATCTTTGCGTCGCGCGAAGAAACTCGAGATTCGTAGT
Organism: Acidobacteriota bacterium; assembly: GCA_039932995.1. Classification (GTDB taxonomy): domain Bacteria; phylum Acidobacteriota; class Thermoanaerobaculia; order Gp7-AA8; family Gp7-AA8; genus QHVT01. The sequence continues at coordinate 88 of JBDTOZ010000707.1, forward strand.
GCAGGGTCCGCGGCATGTGCCTCTATGAGACTGTGAGCCTATGAACCTATGAGACTCCGACGACTCGACGACTCGACGACTCGGCGACCCGACGACCCGACGACCCGACGACCCGACGACCCGACGACGAGGAGACGAAGGAGACGAGGAGAACGGGAGACGAAGAGAAGGAGACGAGAAGGAGCTACCCCCTCCTCAACCTCCACTGTTCGTTCACCCAGTCCACGAACGGGGCAGGCTCTCCGGCGATCCAGGTCGTGAGGATTTCTACGCTGGTGTCGTCCACTCCTCCCACGATCGAGAGGCTGGCGGATTCGGCGATGCGGGTCAGGGGTTTGTCGAGCTCGGCGATGGTGCGGGCCGAGCGGGCCAGGGTGCCGGCCAGGTCGAGGTCGAGCTCCATGGCGATCATGCGAGTGGCGGTGAGTGTGAGCAGAACCGAGGCGTTCCAGTTCGAGCGTTCCTCCCAGTGCGGGGGGAGGATGAAGTCGGCCATGCCGCGTTCGTGCGCCAGCGCCGCGATGTGGCGTTCGGTGGCCAACTGCACGGGTGCCACGTCGGAGTGAAACAGGGTGGCGTAGAGATCATCGTCGGCCGCCAACTCGCGCGATTGGGCGATGGCCTGTTTCGCGGTCGGCTCCACTTCCACCGAGATGGCCGCGAAGAAAGAGGCCCCGTGCTTCTGGGCCTCGTCTGCGAGTTGCTCCAGCAGAGCAAGCTCGGTGGTGATGGGAAAGATCACCGGGACCGCGGCTCCCCAGCGCCGCCCGCTTGCCTCCGCGAACAGTGAGGAGTCGGGTGGCCAGGTTCCGACGATGAGGTCGCCGCGTGGCGGGAGCGCTCCGGGCGTGGTCACGAGCACCGAGGTGGCCAGCTCCTGCTCCTCACACCAGGCCCGCGCTTCTTCGCCGCGGCGAAAGACCACTTCGGCCTGTTCGGCGGCATCGATCAACACGGGCCCGTGGAGAGTGCGGGCTCGCTCCAGCTCATCGCGCACGCGATCGCAGATCGCGACCTCCAGCTTCTCGGCGCCGCTGGCCCTTCGGGTCAGGTAATCGATGGCCACCGGCGCAGACCGCTTCGGGCCATAGGGAGCGATCGTAGTCAGGGCCCAGAACGGTGCCTCCGGGGCGGCCTCACGCCGGAGGCGGAGCTGCGGCGTTTTTCGATAGAGGATCACGATGCCGGCGGGAGATACGGAGCGACGAGGTTGCGCACGTATTTGGCGATCATGTCGAATTCGAGATTCACCGGCGCCCCGATGCGAGCCGTCCCCAGGTTCGTGCGACGCAGCGTCTCCGGGATGAGTGCGGCCCCGAACGAGCCCGGCTCAGGGTCGACGATGGTCAGCGAGACGCCATCGACGGACACGGAGCCTTTCCCGATCACGAGGTCTTCATACTCGGACGGGTAGCTCCAGCGATAGATCGCGAACTCTCCCTCAGTGGTGATGGAACGGAGGGCGCCCACGGTGTCGACGTGCCCCTGCACCATGTGCCCGCCCATGCGGTCGCCGAGGGCCAGCGCACGCTCGACGTTCACGCTCGTCTCGATCCCGAGGGACCCGAGTGTGGTGCGGGAGAGCGTTTCGTCGGAGAGGTCGGCAATCAAGGCGCCGTCCGTCTCCGGCAGGACGGTCAGACAGACACCGTTGACCGCCAGGCTCTCGCCGCGCGTGAACGGTAACGGATCGGTGGTGCGCACGCGCAGCCGCGCGCCACGATCCAGGCGCACGTAGGCTTCGATGGTGCCTGTATGGAGGATGATTCCTGTGAACAAGTCTAGTCTCCGGATCTTCGTCTTCGCGTTCGTC
>JBDTOZ010000708.1:0-1802 GCA_039932995.1 Acidobacteriota bacterium
CGACCCAGCTGCTCGAGGACGCCGCGACGGGTGACGTCCGCCAGCGCGGCGAACGAGGCATCGAGGTGGGCATTCGTATACTGAACCATACGGTTCAGTATCTAACCACAGGCTTGCGCGACATGCAAGGCAGGGCTACTTCTTCGACGCGCTCGTGAGGTCGCGATAACCTCACCCAGAAGGACTGCAACGCGATCGCCAAACGACTCAACGATCGTCCTCGGAAACGGCTCGGCTCGCCCGCCGCCGAGATCCTCGCAGGCCTCGCGCACATCCCTCGGTAAGACAGATCGCCCGCCAGCTTCACCCGCGTCGCTCGACTGAGTTGGAAGGCAACTCAGGGCTGACGCTACGGCGTTCCGCCACCATCAGCGCCGCTGCCACACGTCACGCGGCCCCATTGTGTCGTGTCACTCTCTCGCTTGCAACCACATCACCGCATCCGGTTCAATTCTCAAACACCAACATCGGCCTCACACGCGGTTACGCGGTCAGCTCGATCCTCGCGTGAGGGGGATGCGGTATAGAGTCCTATGCATTAGGCCGCTCCACGGAGCGATACCCGCCCGGTCGCAGGGTCGGGCGGGTGGAGGGGGCAAACTCGCCGCTTCGATCCATGCGCGGGAGGAGCCACGGCGCCTACGTTTCCTACTCCGCGCGCACGTCGGATGCAACGCCTACCGCGCCACTCATTTCCCGGCGAACGTTACTAACTCACCGTCGCGAACAACGATGTCTTTGCGAACATCATCACGAATGTCTGTCGATTCCATCGCGAAGTACTCGGCCGTCCTGCGCACATTCGATAAACCGTCCGCGCCGTATGAGACGAGTACATAAGACACCTTCCCTGTCTTCTTAACAAAAACTTGAACGAGATTACCCCATGCGTCACGGCCATGCGCTACGTTCTGCAACGCGCCCCGTAGAGCGTCACTACTCCGCGCGTCGGGTGGAATGCGCTCCACAACATCTCTCATCGTTTGCAACACCGCATACGACTGAACCTGTCGCATTTGCTGCAGCGCATCACGCACGACGACGAATACCACGGCAATCGCAACGCCTGCTGCAATCAAAAACCAAGTCCTTAGTTGGCGATAGAACGGTACGGATTTCGTTGGCATGGCCTTAGTTCGTAATCCGATCCCAGAGCCGTCCCCAGAAGCCTCTTTCTGGATCGCGAACTGGAGGCGTGAAGTCGATATGTCGGTCCACATTGCCGGCGAGCACGCCATGATCAAGCTGATACTTAAGCTCATTCGGTGTATCGAGTGGGCCGTACGATGTTAGGTCGGTGCCGGGCGCTACGACTCCACCGGCTTGCAACACATTCGCTACAGCACTCGAGCAGTTCTCAGACAGCCCGCAGGTCTGAATCGATTTCTCGGAGTTCACCCCGCCACCGGGGTTCTGGTCGACGAACTTGATCATGGCCTGATCTTGCGCGTCCGTCGTCTTCAGAATGTACGCGTGGACCGTGCGGCCTTCACCGGTGTAGTGCGAGAGAAAATCCTTCCACCCACGTTGCCCGATGTCGCGTCCACCTCTGCTCACGCCCGTTCCACGAGTCCCGCTCTCGACCCACACAGCCGCGTGTCCAGCCCTTTCGTCCATGCCGGACCCAGGCGAGACGATGAACACGACCGCGTCTCTTCCGTCCGGGTCGACGTACTTCAGTGGATTGTTCAATGAGTAGGCATAACGATTCCACGACTGCGGCTGCCGAGGTTTCCTCTTCTGCGATGGATCGACCGACAAGAACCGCCCCATGTCCGGGTCGTAGAACCGGGCGTGCATGT
>JBDTOZ010000709.1:0-10628 GCA_039932995.1 Acidobacteriota bacterium
CCCCTTACCGGAGTGTCTTGGCGCGATGAGCCATGGGGCGCGGGCATCCTGCCCGGCGCACTTCCCGCGACCAATGGCCAAACTCCAGGAAAGGGCGGCCTTCGGGCCGCCCTTTTTCTTTCTTCGACGAGGGGCTGGACGGACGCAACGGAACGGTGGGTTAGTAACAGACGAGTCACCAAATGACCTCCGGACTTCACCGAACCGTTGCGATTGATACGGAATCCCGAACATCGCGTCGACTGCAATTTTGCTAAGTTATGCAGATTGTGAGCGTTAGCTCCGGCATCCGGTGGGCTTGCCGTTTGCGAGTCGTTGAGCGATCCGTTACAATTCCGTCACGTCTAAATCCGGTCGTCGCAGCAAGCAGGTCCAGGAGGAATGAATATGAAGCGAAGGTTTCCCATCCTCATCGGCGTCATGATTCTTCTTCTGCTCAGTGCGAACATGGTGTTCGCGCAACAGCAGACTTCAGCAATCCAGGGAACCGTCACCGACCAGACCGGGGCAGCGTTGCCCGGCGTCACGGTGGAAGCGGTCAACACCAAGGGCGGCCATTTCACGGCCACCACCGATAGCTCCGGACGCTATCGTTTCCCCTCCCTCCCTCCCGGGACCTACAACGTGACGGGCACGTTGGCGGGCATGGAGCCGGCCGCGGCGAAGAACGTCGAAGCCAGCCTCTCCGAATCGCCGAGGATCGACCTCAAGCTCGGCCTCAGCGCCGTGACCGAGACGTTGACGGTCACCGCCGATGCGCCGCTGGTGGACGTCACCTCGAGCGCGGCGGCCACGTCGATCACCTCGGAAACGTTCGACAAACTGCCCCGCGGTCGTGACTTCAGCAGCATCGTGACCCAGGCGCCTTCGGCCAACCAGAGCAACCGGGCCGGCGGCATCATGATCGACGGCGCCTCGGGCGCCGAGAACCGTTTCATCATGGACGGCGTCGACACCACCAATCCGCAGACCGGCGTTCAGGGCAAGACCCTGGTCACCAACTTCGTGGATGAGGTTCAGGTGAAGTCGGCCGGCTACGCCGCGGAGTTCGGCGGTGCGACCGGCGGCGTCATCAACGTCATCACCAAGACCGGCACCAACGACTTCCGTGGAAGCGTCGGCGGCGCTTACAACGAGCGCTCCTGGGGCGGCGCGGCGCGGCCGTTGCTGCAGACCGTGATCAACAACACCCGGGCTGTCGAGCAGTTCGAGCCCCGGAAGGACGACTTCACGGACTTCGAGCCCAGCGTCACGCTCGGTGGACCGATCCTGAAGGATCGGATGTGGTTCTACGGTGGGTATGAGCCGTGGATCCAGAGCACGTCCCGCACCGTGGACTTCCTGAACTCGAACGGTACCGTCCGCACGACGCGGTCTTTCGGCAACGACTTTCAGCGCGACAACTACGTCGGCAGCCTCTCCGGCGCGCTGGGATCCCGTTTCCTCTACAAGGCCACCTACAACAACAGCGGTTACCTCGACGAGGGTCTGCTCCCGGCCGTCACCGGCCGTGGCAGCGAGAACTCCAACTACGGAATCGACACCACCTTCGACAACTGGACCGGTTCCGGTTACGCCGACTTCGTCCTCTCGCCGGAGTGGTTCTTCTCCGCCAAGGGTGGCCGTTTCTACCGCAACACCCATCAGGACGGCGTTCCCGATGACGTTTGGATCCAGTTCACGTCGGGTTCCCCGAGCCTCTACAACGTGCCGGCCAACCTCGTGCAGCCGCAGGGCTACAACAACATCGCCACGAACATCGCCACGGTGAAGGACTCCTTCCAGCGCGACAACCTGAACTTCGACGTGTCGTTCTTCCCCCAGTTCGCCGGCACGCACCGCTTCAAAGCCGGTATCCAGCTGGACAACCTGAAGAACGAAGTCTTCAACGGCAACCAGAACTATCGCGTCCTGGCCTACTGGGACCAGCAGTGCCCGTTCTGCAGCGGCACGATCGGTCCGTTCGGCTCGGCTGCCGTCTATGCCATCCGCACGGAAGGCAACGTCGAGCAGAAGACCACCGGCCTGTTCCTCCAGGACAGTTGGACCACGATGAACGACCGCCTCACGCTGAACCTTGGCGTGCGCACCGAGAAGGAGCAGGTCCCGGCCTACAACTTCGGCTCGGGCGTGGAGACGACCGGCAAGTACGCCATCGAGTTCGGATACGAGGACAAGCTCGCTCCTCGCTTCGGCTTCTCGTACGACCTCTTCGGCAACGGCCGCAGCAAGGTCTTCGGCAGCGCCGGCACGTTCTACGACGTCACCAAGTTGGAAATGCCCCGCGGCTCGTTCGGTGCCGACAAGTGGATCTACTGGCCGATGGCCATCACTTCTACCGACTGGACTCAGTGGGACAAGTGCACCAACGTCACCAACAACCCCACGGTCACTCCCACCTGCCCGGGCATGACCCTGCAGGGCGGCGGCGTCAACCTCCGTGGGACGTCCAACGACCCGGCCATGCCTCTCATCGATCCGAATCTGAAGCCGATGGAGCAGCGTGAGATCTCGCTCGGCTTCCAGCAGGAGCTGGCGCCGACCATGGCTCTCGGTTTCCGCTACATCAACAAGAAGCTCATCCGGGCCATTGAAGACGTCGGCGTGCACGTTTTCCTCGCCGGCGGCAGCGAGTCTGAAGAGTTCTACATCGCCAACCCCGGCGAAGGCGTCGCGCAGAAGATCCTTGCTGCCTCGGGCTGCGAGACCTGCCCGGCCATGCCCAAGGCCAAGCGCGACTACAACGGTTACGAGGTCGAGTTCACCCGTCGTTTCGCCGGCAACTGGGGACTGCACGCCAGCTACCTGTACAGCACCCTCAAGGGCAACTACTCCGGTCTGGCCAACTCTGATGAGGCGGCCGCCACCGGAACGGCCCGTACCTCGCCGAACGTCAACCGCACCTTCGACAGTCTGTTCATGCTGTTCGATCAGAACGGCGATCAGGTCGAGGGCGTGCTCGGCGGCGATCGTCCGCACCAGGCCAAGGCTCAGCTCACCTACGCGTTCCCCTTCGGGACGACCGTTGGTCTGAATGAGTACTACTCCAGCGGTACGCCGAACACCACCGAGTACCGGTTCCAGGGCGCCCCGTTCTTTGCGAACAACCGCAACGACATCGGCCGCACTCCGAACATCACCCAGACGGACCTGCAGCTCCAGCATGACCTTCGCCTGGGACGTTTCAACGTCACCCTCGGCGCGATCGTGCTGAACGTCTTCGACGAAGACAAGGTCACGAACGTCAACCCGCTCTACAGCACCACCAGCCTCCTGCTCCGCGACCTGTCGGGCAACTGCGCTGACAAGGCCACCAACCCCACCTGCATCATCGGTGGCGCTTCGAACACCGCGGCACGCAACACCGCGCAGGCGAAGGCCTTCTTCGCCGGCTTCGACGCCCAGGCTCAGCTCAACAAGCAGCTGTCCCTGGCCGCGGCGCCGTTCAACAGCGTCACATACAACCAGCCCAATGCGTATCAGGATCCCCGCGAAGTGCGCATCTTCGCCAAGTTCACGTTCTAGTCTTTTCGGTTGACGGAAGAGGGTGGGGCTTCGGCCCCACCCTTTTTTTTTGAGGTGTACACTTCGTGGGACTGGAGTCGATATGGCGATGACGCGTGCGTTGCAATTTCTCGTTCCCGGAGTCCTCGCCCTGGCCGGTGTTCTGGGCTGTACGTCCACCCAGTCCACCTCCTCCGCCCCCAAGCCCTCCGTCACCATCGAGCAGACTTCCGACGTGAATCCCTTCGATTCCGTCCAGTCGACCGGCGTGCCCGTGGAGTACCGCCTCGACTTCGAGAATCCGCTGGACCATGACGTCACGCTGACCTCGGTCGAGATCGAAACGGTCGGCAACTCCGGTGGCTACACGATGAAGCGGGTCCGCCACGCGTTCTCTCAGCCGATCCTGGCCCATGGCAAGTCGTCGATCGCCCTGAGGGCCTGGGTGCAGCCGCTCCAGCTTTCCGATACGGGGCAGATCGCCACGCCGGTCATGTTGAGGGGAAGCGCGCAGTTCGATTCGCTGGGCAGCCGGATCCGGACGTCGTTCGTCGGCCGGGTCAAGGCCATCCCATCCCGCTTCTGATCCGCCCGGTCGCCGGCGCTCCACCAACGTGGGCCGCTCCGGAATAGACCATCCACCTCTGCCGTTTGCGAGAATCCCATCTTCCCCGGCCTGATGCGCGCGCCGAAAAGAGGGGTTCAATCTTCGGAGGTCGTTTTGTACGCCATCATTCGTTCCGGTGGGAAGCAGTACCGCGTAGCCGAAGGCGATCGCCTTCAGGTGGAGCGTGACGTGCTCGGCAGCATCGAGCAGGACAAGGTCACCTTCAGTGAAGTCCTGATGGTCGGCGGGGATCAGCCGAAGGTCGGTGCTCCGATGGTGGACGGTGCCTCGGTCGTCGCGACCGTCGTCCGCGAGACCCGCGGAGAGAAGATCATCGTCTTCAAGAAGAAGCGCCGCAAGAATCACACGAAGCGTACCCACGGCCATCGGCAGGATGTGGTCGAAGTGCGCATCGACAGCATCAAGTTCTAGGAGAGATCCATGGCTCACAAAAAAGGACAGGGTTCGTCGCGCAACGGTCGCGATTCGCAGCCGAAGATGCTGGGCGTGAAGCGCTTCGCCGGTCAGTTCGTGACCGGTGGATCGATTCTCGTCCGCCAGCGTGGCACCAGGTTCCAGCCCGGCGTGAACGTCGGTCTCGGCCGCGATCACACGCTCTTCGCCAAGATCGACGGCATCGTCCAGTTCCACGACAAGGGCGAGCGCGGCCGCTTCATCAGCGTCTCGCCCGCCGAGTAGCTCCGTTTCAGGAAAATGCTCGTTGTTGCGCTCGAGCACCGCGTTTGCGGTGCTTTTCTTTTTTGCGAGCGTTCCGGGCGTTCTCTCAGATGGACCGCCTGTTGCTGTGTTTGTGTTGTTGTGTTGCTGGTTGCTGGTTGCTGAGCGGCCCATCGAGGGATTCTCAGAAACTAGCAACTAGCAACCAGCAACCCAGCAACCCAGCAACGACTAGTAACCAGCAAGTCGCCACGAGCGCACAAAGGACAGCATGTTCATCGACCACGCGACCATTCGAGTCAAAGCCGGCGACGGCGGGCACGGCTGTGTCGCGTTCCGGCGTGAGAAGTTCGTTCCCCGCGGAGGTCCCTCCGGCGGTGACGGCGGTGTGGGTGGCTCGGTCTGGATCGAGGCCTCGCAGCGCTTGAACACGCTCTACCACCTCCAGTTCCAGCGGGAGTGGAAGGGTGGACGCGGCCAGCACGGCATGGGCTCGAACTGCGCCGGCACCAACGGCGAGGACGTGACCATCCAGCTTCCCATCGGCTCGGTCGTGCGCGACAAAGCCACGGACGAGGTGGTCGCGGATCTGTCCTTTGACGGCGAGCGCGTGCTGGTCGCCAAGGGTGGCCGAGGCGGCTGGGGCAATCAGCACTTCGCCAACGCCACGCGCCAGGCGCCCCGCTTCGCGCTGGACGGAATGGAAGGGGAGGAGCACGAGCTCTACATCGAGCTCAAGCTCATCGCCGACGTCGGTCTGGTGGGGTTGCCCAACGCCGGCAAGTCGACGCTCATCTCCGTGATCAGCGCCGCCAAGCCAAAGATCGCCGACTATCCCTTCACCACCCTGGTTCCGAACCTGGGCGTGGTCAAGGCCGACGACGCCCAGACCTTCGTGGTGGCCGACATTCCTGGTCTCATCGAGGGCGCGCACGAGGGTCATGGTCTCGGCGACCAGTTCCTGCGCCATGTCGAGCGCTGCTCAGTGCTGGTGCACCTGGTCGACCTCTCCGCGAACGAGAGTCCCGACGTCGATGCGGAAGTCATCGCCCGCGAACTGCAGCTCTATTCGGAGACCCTGGCCACGAAGCCGCGCATCGTGGTGGGATCGAAGCTCGACTCCGAAGTGCCGGGCAACTCCGACAAGCTTCGCGCCTACGCCGAGCAGCACGGTTACCGCTATCACGCCATCTCCGCCGTCGTCGGCGACGGCGTGCGCGATCTCGTGCGCATGCTGGCCCGTTTCGTTGGCGAGCACGGCGTGCGCGACGAGCGCCGCGTGGCCGCCTCTTCGTCTTCACCACCAGCATGAACATCGGCATCTGCGGCGGCACGTTCGATCCGTTTCACTGCGGCCATCTCGAGCCCATCCTCTCGGTCCGCGAGGCCATGCAGTGGGACCGCGTGTCGTACGTGCCGGCGTTCGTGCAGCCCTTCAAGGCGGATCGCGTCACAGCCTCCGCCTACCATCGCTTTGCCATGACCGTGCTCGGAACCGCCCCGTATCCGGCGCTCTATCCTGACCCGCGGGAGCTCGAACGGGGCGCGGTCTCCTACACCGTGGATACGCTCGAGGAGCTCCGGCGCGAGCATCCCCATGCATCACTGGACTGGATCATCGGCGACGACAACCTCGCCCAACTGGAAGGGTGGCGCTCGCTGGAGCGGATCCTCGAGCTCGCGAATTTCACGGTGCTCACGCGGCTCAGCGACGACGAAAAGGCTCTTGCCGCCGTACCGGTCTCGCTCCGGGAGCGCATCCGCGACGCGGCGCAACGCGCGTCTCACGGCAACATCGTCTTTGCCAGAAACGCCGCGGTCGTCGTCTCTTCCACCGAAGTGCGGGCGCGCATCGGCGCGGGCCAGCCGGTCGATGGACTGGTCCCCGCGCCGGTCTCGCATTACATTCACCACCATGAGCTCTACCGAAAGGCCCGATCGTGAACGATTCGATTGAATCCCGGGTGCGTGTGGCTGTTGCCGCGGCGCTCGACAAGAAGGCATTCGACCTCGACGTCCTCCAGGTCGGCGCCGTGACGTCCATTGCCGATTACTTCATCCTCGCTTCCGCCACCAACGAGCGCCAGACGGTGGCCATCTCCGACAGCATCGAGAGTCAGCTCAAGGAGCAGCTCGGTGTCCGTGCGCTGGTCATCGAAGGGGCCACACCCGGGCGCTGGGTGCTCATGGATTTCGGCGACTTCATCGTGCACATCTTCACCGAAGACGTCCGCCGCTTCTATGGGCTGGAACGTCTCTGGGGCGACGCCCCGAACGTGACCGCCGAATACGTGGGAGAAGCCGAGCCGCGTGCCTTCCAGAAAACCTCGTGAAGCCGGACTCCGGGACCTCTTTCGCACGCGCAACGCCGCGATGCGGAACGTCCTGGAAACCGTCGAGAAGATTCTCGATCACGACGTCAGTATCCTCATCCTCGGCGAGTCGGGTACGGGAAAGGATCATCTCGCCGAGTCGATCCACGCCTCCAGTGCTCGCCGCCATGGGCCGTATGTGCACATCGATTGCGCGAGCATCCCGGCCGACCTCTTCGAGAGTGAGCTCTTCGGTCACGAGCGTGGCACCTTCACCGATGCGCAGTCGCGGAAGGTGGGCAAGTTGGAAGCGGCCGGCCGCGGCACGGTCTACTTCGACGAGATCTCCGCGCTCACCGCGCCGCTCCAGGCCAAGCTCCTGCGGGCCGTCGAGGAGCGCCGCTTCTCGCGCTTGGGCGGCAGCGGCTCGATCCCGTTCGAAGCGCGCGTGATCTCATCGACGAGCGCGGACCCACGCTCCCTGCGCCAGGATCTCTACTATCGGCTCAACGTGGTCACCCTGCAATTGCCGCCGCTCCGGGAGCGCCCGGAGGATGTGCTGCCGCTGGCTCGCGCATTCGCGCGGCGCCGGCGCTTCGACGCCGCGGCCGAGCGACTGTTGACCGGGCACGCATGGCCGGGAAACATTCGCGAGTTGCGCAATGCCGTGGAGCGCGCTCTGCTCCTCGCGGACGGCGAACGCCTCACCGCGGCTTCCCTGCCGCTCTTCAGCGGGCAGGAACTGGTGGCCGCCGCCGCGCGCGGGACCTGGACTCTCGAGGAGCTCGAGTCGCACTACATCCGAGAGATCCTCGAGGCCACACGCCGCAACTATTCTCGGGCGGCGGAGATCCTGGGCATCAATCGTAAGACTTTGCTCGAGAAACGGAAGAAGTATGGGTTGGAGTAGCCATCGCGTCTTCGCGTGGTCCTTTGTGTGGTCCAGTCGTCGAGTGGTCAGGGCGTCCTCGAAGACTCGTCGACTCCTCGACTCGCCGGCGGGCACACCATGAAATTTCGATTCATCTGGGGAGGTTCCCATGCCGACGCCGAGCTAGCCGGCGCCACGGATCGTTACCTCAACCGGATCAAACACTTCTTTCCGGTCGAGGTCACGGAAGTGGCATCGGAGCGCGGTAGACAAGGTCAGAGCGAAGTGGCTATCATGCGCGCGCAATCCGCGCGCCTGCTTTCCGCGATCCCTGATCGCGGGTACACGGTTGTCCTCGATGAGCGGGGGCAGACGCTTGATTCTTTGAAGTTTGCAAAGTGGATCGAGAGGCTGACCATCGACAGCCCGCACGGCGTCAACTTCGTCGTCGGAGGCGATGTCGGCTTCGATGAGGCGGTTCGAAAGCGCGCCGATAAGCTGCTCGGATTGACGCCCATGACCCTTCCTCACCAGTTCGCGCGCGTCATCCTGCTGGAACAGCTCTACCGGGCCTGCACGCTGATGCGCAACATCCCGTACCACAAGTGAGAGGCCCAATGGCGAAGATGAAAACCAAAGTGAACCCTTACCAGATGTACGAGGACGCACTCCGCGCCAAACAGCGCGAGCTCCACGATTCCTACGAACGCGACAAGGCCGCCGGCAACGCTTCCCCTGACGACGGCATCCAGGACCTTGCCGACAAGGCCGCCAGCGCCTACTCCAAGGAGCTCAACTTCTCCCTCTCCGACGCCGAGCGCAACCTGCTCATGCTGATCGACGAGGCCTTCAACCGCATGCGCAACGGCTCCTACGCCATCTGCACCAATTGCGGTGTCGAGATCGGCGAGAAGCGCCTCCAGGCCGTCCCCTGGACCCCCTTCTGCATCGACTGCCAGGAGCTGCAGGAGAAGGGGATGCTGCAGTAATCCCCCCAGCACTTTTTCTTTTAATGGGAGCGCTTCGGCGCTCCCTTTTTGTTTCGGGTTGTCAGTCGCGAGTTGCCAAGGCGGCCCCGCTCGTGCGACAACGCACTGGGAAGACGCAACGCGCAATTCTCCGAGTTGTGACCCTTCTCGTGTCCGAGCGCGATAACCCAGAACCCAGAAACCAGAAACCAGAAACCAGCAACCAGAAACCAGCAACCAGAAACCAGCAACTAGCAACCAGCAACATCCGGACGCGGAGACGCGCCCTCCCCGACGATGCCCAAGCCTCTCAAGACCGTCCTCGCCGCGATCGAACAAGGCAAGATGCCCCGCGTCCTGCTGGTGGGCGGCTCCTCGGACTTTCTCTCCGAGCAGGCCTTTCACGAGATCCGCGACGCCATCGTCGCCAGGATTCCGGGCCTCTCCGTCGAGACCTATGAACCGGGCACGGAGCTGGCCGCGATTCTCGACTCCTACCGCACCGGCTCGCTCTTCGGCGGCTCGCGGCTGCTGATCGTCCCCGAGGTGAACGCCTTCGTCTCGGCGAAAGAGATCGCCTCGCTGTTCGACAAGGCGGTCACGGATTGGAAGGGCGCCAAGACGGACCGCAAGCGTGGCTCCAGCGCCGCCAAGCTGCTGCACGTTCTCGGGCTGGCCGGAGTCGATCTCGACATGACCGACCGCGCCATCGCCGACGCCCTCGGCGTCACGCTCGAAGGCACCCTCACCGACATGCTCGGCTTCTGCCGCGCGAGCGGCAAGAAGGCGGGACGGGGAGAGGATGACGCAGCGCTGTTGATGGAAGCCATCGCGCGAGGAGGCGCCACGGGCGCGCTGCTGCTCATGCGTACCGGCGAAGTCCCGCGCGACTCGGCCACCATCGATCTCATCGACAAGCAGGGCGCGGTGGTCGTGGCCGACCTCACCCGTGAGGGATTCAACGCCGCGCTCGATCAGGCCGTGGCCGCGGTGGCCGCCGAGGCCGACGTGCGATTCGACGCGAACGCCATCACGCGCCTGCGCCAGCGTCTCGGCATCGAGCGCATGCTGGCCGACAAATTCTCGAAGGATGTCCCCCCGCTGCGGCTGGCCGTGTCCGAGGCCGAGCGGCTGGCCATGCTGGCCGGAACCGGCGGACGTGTCACCGCGGAGCTGGTGGAGCGCGAGATCTCCGCGGTGGAAGGGGGCGCGCGCTACGAGCTGGGCTCACTCTTCACCGAGGGCAAGATCCTCGAGGCCGTGGCCAAGCTGCGCGACCTCGTGGCCCAGGCCAGGCGCGACGACCCGAAAGGCTCGGCCGAGATTCATTACGGCCGCTACCTCTTCGCCATCCCGGAGGAGTTGCGCCAGATGATCGGCATCCACTCCTGGGCCCGCGCCTTCAACGTGAGTCTCCGCGCGTCGATGAATTACAACCGTTTCAAGGACACCGTGGCCGACAAGCTGGGCGACTATCTCAAGGCCAACGGCCTGGTGCGCCAGCGCCCGCACCCCTTCCCGCTGCACAAGAAGTTCGAAGCCGCACGCGGCACCACCGAGGCGTCGCTGTTTCAAGCGCTCGCCGAAATGGCCGACCTCGAGATCAAGCGCAAGTCCGGCGGCCTGCCGGTGGACGTGGGCCTGGAGACGTTTCTGTTGTCGCGCCTGCGCTCCTGACCCTGGGGGGG
>JBDTOZ010000710.1:0-2724 GCA_039932995.1 Acidobacteriota bacterium
GAGGGCGGTTCGTCGATCGCGTTCAGCACCTGATCCTGCCGGTGGTCACGCTCACTTACGGACAACTGGCCATCTTCGCGAGGTTCTCCAAGGCCGCCGTGACGGAGGTCATCCGCCAGGACTTCATCGTGGCGGCCCGTGCGAAAGGGGCCGGGCCCTTCGCCGTGATGTGGCACCACGCCTTCCGGAACGCCCTGATCCCGATGATCACGCTCCTCGGTCTGACCATCCCGTACCTCATGTCCGGCAGCGTCATCGTCGAGCAGATTTTTCAGTGGGACGGCGTGGGCTTGCTCTACTACAACGCCATCCTGGCCCGCGACTATCCTGTGGTCATGGCCCTGACTGTGGTCACGGCCGTGGTCACGTTGCTGGCCGGGTTGCTGGCCGATGTGCTCTACGGCATCGCGGACCCGCGTGTGCGGATGGGGGAGGGAGGCGCATGAAAGGCGTCACGCGCGGCGCGGCGTTCCCCGAATCCGACCAGGTGTCGTCGATGTGGGGCCTGGCGTGGCTGCGCTTTCGGGGCAGCCGTCTGGCCACGCTGGCCCTCGCGTACGTGGGCTTCATGAGCGTCGTCGCGCTCCTGGCGCCCGTGCTGGCCAACCGCAAGCCGTTGGCGCAGAAGAGCAGCGCGGGATGGACGTTCCCGGCCGTGGCCGACTACTGGGTCAACGACCCGGATATGGTTCCGGATCGCGTTCGCGAGCCGCGGCAGGCGTACGTCGCGTATTGGCCACCCGTGGCGTTTTCTCCGAACACGGTCGACCTTGGGGAGCGTCTCGAGCCACCTGGGCGCCGTCACCTCCTCGGGACGGACGATCTGGGCCGCGACATTCTCGCGCGCATGATTCACGGTGCGCGCGTCTCCCTCACCGTGGGTCTCTTCGCCACCGCCATCGCCCTGGTGGTCGGCTCCTTCCTCGGCTCCGTGGCGGGCTACTACGGCGGCGCGGCCGACTGGATCGTCTCGCGCGCCATCGAAGTCGTGCTCTGCTTTCCGTTCCTCTTCCTGGTCCTGGGCATCGTGGCCCTCTTCAAGCCCTCGGTGGCCACGATCATGATCGCCCTGGGTCTGACTTCATGGACCAGCGAGGCCCGCTTCATCCGCGGCGAGTTTCTGCGCATCCGGGACATCGAGTACGCGCAGGCCGCGCGCGCCAGCGGAGCACGCGACGCGCGCATCATCTTCCGCCACCTCCTCCCCAACGCCGTGGCACCCATGCTCGTCTCCGCCAGCTTCGGCGTGGCCGTGGCCATCCTCACCGAGTCCGCCCTCTCCTTCCTCGGCCTGGGCGTGCCGCTGCCCACCGCCTCGTGGGGAAGCATGCTCTCCAAAGCCTACGAGCACATCGAGTACGCCTGGTGGATGATCGCCTTCCCCGGCCTGGCCATCTTCAGTACCGTGGCCGCCTTCAACCTCGTGGGCGAACGTTTCCGCGAAGCCCTCGATCCACGATCGTCGTAGCGGAGCCCATCGTGCTTACGTGCGCGAGGGGGCGGAGCCGAGGCGGGCGGCGAGGGCGTCGAGGACGGGGGCGGGGACGAGGGAGGTGACGTCGCCGCCGAGGCGGAAGACTTCCTTCACCAGCCGGGAAGAGACGTAGGTGTACTCGACGGCGGGGAGCATGAAGATCGTTTCGGCTCCGTCGTAGAGCTCGCGGTTCATGAGCGCCATCTGCAATTCGTATTCGTAGTCGGAGACGGCCCGGATGCCGCGCACCACCACGGTGGCGTTGACGCGACGCATGAAATCGACGAGCAGGCCGGAGAACGAATGCACCTCCACGCCTTCGATGCCGCGCGTACAGCGCGAGATCAGCTCCATCCGTTCCGGAACGGAGAAGACCGGCGACTTGCCTTCGTTCTCCAGCACCGCCACGAACACATGGTCGAACAGTCGTGAGGCGCGCTGGATGATGTCCAGGTGTCCATTGGTCAGCGGGTCGAAGGATCCGGGATAGACGGCGATGCGCATGCCGGTGAATGGTATCAGTCGTCCGGGCCATTGCGTGGCCGAGCGAAGGGCGGGGCGCAGGGATGTCTGGCCGACGACGCGTCCATCGAGTGAAAGGCGGCGGATTCCTGACCTGCCTCAATGGTCAACGTCTTGACGATCAACCCCTGATGAACCTAAGATGTATTCATTCGGAGTTGAGTCATGGATGGGAGGGTGGGTATGAGACAAGAACGGATCAGGGTGAAACGCTCGAATCCGGCTCCACAACCCGTGATCGCCACGGGCATGAAGGGGCGGCTCCTCTCGACGTTGCTCACCTACCTGCCCGGTGCCTGGATCGATCCCAAGAACAACGAGCTCATCACGCTCTACCGTCTTCGGTACCGGATGGCCATGGAAGAGCAAAAGTACGACTCGGCCATGATCTTCCTCAACAAGATCCTCGAGCTCGATCCGATGAACCTCGACGCCAAGCTCTGCAAGGGCGAGATCTATCACCGCTGCCTCGGCGACTACCCGCGCGCCATCGAGCAGTACAACAAGGTCATCCGCCTCTCCGCCAGCGCCGAGGATCCCGCCATGACCGCCCGCGCCCGTGAAGCGATGAGCGAGATCATGGAGATGCTTTCATGACGCGGATCTTCGGGTTGCTGTGTTGCTGGTTGCTGGTTGTCTGAGGTGTTTGCGCCTGGACGACAGCAGTCGTAACGCGGAGAACTACCCCAGAACCAACCCGACGGCAGTCCTTGCAAGGCTGTGATGCT
>JBDTOZ010000711.1:0-2537 GCA_039932995.1 Acidobacteriota bacterium
ACTAAAGTCCACCGCTCCACAGAGGCTCCCCGCAGCGCCTTCCCCTCCTTCTCAAGTTAGCGCCTATGGGCAGGATGCCCGCGGCCCCTTACCGGAGTGCTGTTGGCGCGATGAACCATGGAGCGACCGCGGTGTCGCCGGCGCCGTGTGCGTCAGCTCGCGGGATTCGGTGGCGCGAGCCTACGTAACGGCGGCGCGTGCATGCGCGGGCCGTCGTAGCCGCGGACGGTTCCGAAGCGGGAGCCGCTCTCCCACTCCTCCCGCGCCGCCGCGATCTCCCCGGGGGTCCGCGCCACGAAGTTCCACCACATCAACACCGGCTCCGGGAACGGGACGCCGCCCAGGAGCAGCAATCGCGCGCCGTTGGTGCTCTGCAGATCGACGCTCGCGCGGCCCGGGCCGAGGTAGTAGAGCGTGTTGACGTCGAGGGGCTGTCCTTCCAGCATCGCCTCTCCGGCCAGCACGAAGAGCGCGTGCTCATGCGTGACCTCGAGCGGCATCTCGAGCGTCCCATGCGGGTGCACGCGCACCTCCGCGCCCAAGTCGGGCGGGGAGTAGAAGATCTCCGCCAGCCCGCCGCGATACTCGCGTCGCGGAACTTCGGGCACGTGCAGAAACGAAGGTGCCTCGTTGCGCTGCGCGTCGGTGAGGGCGACCCAGAGCTGCACTCCGTTGAGGCGGCCGCGGTTCGTGGACGGGGTCTCCTCCGCGTGGGAGATCCCGCTGCCGGAGGTCATGATGTTCACCGCGCCGGGACGGGCCATGGCCTCGTAGCCGAGGCTGTCGCGATGGAGCACTTCGCCTTCCAGTAGCCAGGAGACGGTGCGGATCCCGATGTGCGGATGCGGCGCCACGTCCATCGGCTTGTCGCTCGTGAACGAGAGCGGGCCGTATCGATCGAGGAAACACCAGGGACCGATGAGGCGTCGCTCGCGAACCGGCAAAGCGCGCCAGATCTGCAGGGGGCCGAGGTAGGTGGGGCGGGCGGGATGGGATTCGAGCATCTGGTCGGTTGACGGTTGTCGGTTGTCGGTTGACGTTGCCAGTGTAGCTTCGAGAGGCCAGGCGGTGACCGTCAGAAGGGTCATACCGGCTGCTCCATCACTCGCCAACCGCCAACTGCCAACCGCCAACTGCCAACCGGCAACCGCCAACCGATGGACCGCGATATGCACAAGACCCGTCCGTGCGCGTACATGGGGCGCTGCTGCTGGTCTTTCTCCTCGGGACCCTGGATGCTGATGCCGACGTCTTTCGGATCCTCGACGATCCACGGGAGGCGGTGCAGGCGCGGGTGGATCTGATCCAGCAGGCGGAGCGGGAGGTTCATGCCCTCTACTTCCTCACCCGGAACGATCGCATTTCCCTGACTGCGCTGGCGCTGCTGCGGGATGCGCGCAGGCGGGGCGTGGGCAATGTGCGGCTCATCGTCGACGCTGGCTCACACCGCATCCCGAAGGCCGTGCTCGCGCATTTGCGCGATGAAGGCGTGGAGGTGCGGGTCTACCATCCGCTCACCCTGCGACACCCGCGCTGGATGCTGCGGCGGATGCATGAGAAGGTCGTGGTCGTCGATGGCCGGCGATACATCGCCGGCGGACGGAACCTCGCCGAGTCCTACTTCGGAATGGCGGCCCGGAAGAACTATGTCGATCGCGACGTCTACGTCGAGGGCCCCTCGGCCGCGGATGCGGACCGTCATTTCGACACCCTGTGGGGCAGCCGGCACGTGGCCAGCCTGAAAGTGCGCGTCACCCGCGCCGAGAAGGAAGCGGCGGCCCGCGTTATCGACGCCGCGCTCTGCGATCGCTTCGTGAAACTGAACACGGGCAAGGACTGGTCGCAGGGACAGCGCAACGTGGAGCGGGTGCACTTCCTCCACGATCCGCTCGTGTCGGAGGAAGGGCAACGTGTGGGCGAGCGGCTGGCGAAAGTGATCGATGGCGCGAAGACGTCCATCGTCATCGAATCGCCCTACCTCGTCCCCTCCCGTTCGCTGCGCGAGCTGCTCGTGAAGAAGCTGAAGGAAGGGGTGTACGTGCAGATCGTCACGAACTCGCTCCGTTCCACGGACGGCGTTCTGCCGCAGGCGGCCTACCTCAAGTACCGGCGGAGGCTGGCCCGCGCGGGGCTGGACGTGCGCGAGTACAAGGGCCCGGATCCGCTGCACGCGAAGAGCTACGTCATCGACGGCAAGATCGCCATCATCGGCTCGTACAACCTCGACCGCCGCTCGCAGAATCTCGACAGCGAGGCGCTGTGCGTGGCCGAGGATGAAGTGCTGGCGCGCGAGTTGACCGACTCGATCGCCTTGCACCTCCAGAACGCCTGGACGGTGCGCGGCAACGGACGTCCGGCCCGCGCCCATCGCGATCCCGAGGTCTCCCGAGCGAAATCATTCCGCGCCTGGGCAGCACGGTTTCTGTTGCCGATCGTGGAGGGGCAGTTGTAGTTGCTGAATTGCTGTGTTGCTGGTTGCTGGTTGCTGGTTGGTGGGGGCGTTCAGCACGATTGCACGGCCACAGTAACCAGGAACC
>JBDTOZ010000712.1:0-1805 GCA_039932995.1 Acidobacteriota bacterium
CGCGAGATCTGGACATGGCTCTCCTAGCTGTTTGGCATCGGACCCGTCATGAGAGACGGCCGCGGAATCGGGTTGTTCCACAAAAGCGGAGATCAATCAAGAAACATCTCGAGCGGCTTCGCCGCTGCTCGGACCTTCGGTCCCGCGGCGTCAATGAACGTTGACGAAATGCGGAGGCGACGCGGGAGTGGCGCCACTCTTGCGGTAAGCAAGGGTGCAGTACCGAGCCAATGGAGGCCATAAATGTTCAATGCAAAAGGGTTAACTCGCAATCTGGCAATGACCGCGGCGCTTGCGCTGCTGGTGGGATCGTCCGCTTTCGCGCAGGAACGTAGCTATCCGAGGACAAACGGCCAGACGTCGAACCGCCAGGCCAATCGCATGGTCGAGGGCACGGTTGCTTCGGTTGTGCACGCTCGGAATGGAGAGCGCGTGCGGTTGACCAACGGGATGGATCTGCTCGTTCCGAATTCGGTCACGGGCGTTCGTCAGGGACGGCGTTACGGGGCAGCGACGCTGCAGGTGGGCGATGTCGTCCGCATGAGCGTCTACAGCCAGGATGGAGATGGACGGGATGCTCGCGTTCGCTCGCTGGAGATCCTGCAGAGCCGCTCCTGGAACAACAACAACGATCGCCGTTTCAACGGCACCGTGGTCTCGTTCGACCGCAGGGGTCGCAGTCTGGTCATGAACACCGACCACGGCCGGACCGTCACGGTCGACCTCAGCACCTACTCGTCGGCTCGCGGCAACTCGTCGACGCCGTTTCGCCGTGGTGACCGCATCAGCGTCGCCGGCCGGATGGACCGCGGGACCGTGCTCGCGGAAGACATTCGTCTGACTCGCTGAGCTCTCCGCGACTGCGCCGGTCCGCAAGCGAAGGCTTGCGGGCCGGCTGCGCGTCTGGAATAAAGTCCTCCCGCCAAACGTGAGCCCAGACTTGATGAAACGGTTCCTTCTGGCTGTTCTGGTCCTGGCCTCATTCACGCCGATCGCGTCCGCGCGCCAGCGCGCGATGCACCATCCGGCGGAGCGTTGTTCCTTCTCGCTCGTGCCCGTTTGGGGAACGCCGCCGGTTCCGGCCACGGGGCTGCAGCGGGGGGCAGTGCTGGTTTACGGACAGACGGCCCTTTGTGCGCAGTGGATGTCGTACTCCGACGTCGACTGGGTCACGGTGGAGAGCGCACCGCTCGATGCACAGCCCTCCGCGTACGTGACCATCGCACCGAATGTCCTTCCCGTTGCGCGCGCCACTTCGTTGACGATCGCGGGGGTGAGACTCGAGGTCAGCCAGGAAGCCGCGCCGGCACTGCAGAATCCTTCGCTGGTGAAGAACGGCACATTCGATACGAACATCGATCACTGGGGATGGCAGGAGCCCTTTCAGAATGGTTTCGGAGCGGCGTCCTGGTCCACACTCGACGCCAATGGCAGTCCCTCCTCCGGTTCTCTCCTCATGCAGGATGAGAGTCCGGGGCTGGCCTTTCAACGACTGCAATGCGTGCCTGTGGCGAAGAGCACGCCGTACCGTTTCGGCGCGAAGGTGCGCACCGGGTCGGACAACGCGCATGGTTACGCGATCCTGGCCATCTTTTCTTACCGGGAAGCAGACTGCTCGGGCACCTTCACCAATCAGGCGATCTACAACCTCCGTCCTGAGTCGCCGGGCGTGTGGCAGGAGTTCTCGTTCTCCACGATCACCGGCTCGCCGACCAAGGCGATCCTGGTGGTGGTAGGGAGCGCGGCCGAGCAGTTCACGTTCGACACCTGGTTCGACGACGTGTTCGTGACGCCCTGAGGCTTCG
>JBDTOZ010000713.1:0-21830 GCA_039932995.1 Acidobacteriota bacterium
CGAGCCAGCGCGCTACTCCTCTTCTTCGTCGTCGGCGCCCGCGCTCTTGTACTTCTTGGTCTTGTTGTAGAGCGTCTTGTAGGAGATGCCCAAGATCTCGGCGGTCTTGCGGCGGTCGCCATCGGTCATGGCCAGCGTCTCTTCGATCACCAGCCGCTCCACCTCTTCCATCGGCTGGCCCAGAGGGATCATGACGCCGTCCTTGGACTTTTTGCGGCGATTGCCGGCCAGCTTGTCGGGAAGACACTCCACCATGAGGGTGTCGGTGCGGGCCATGATGAAAGCCCGGTTGATGACGTTGCGTAGCTCGCGGACGTTGCCCGGCCACTCGTACGCTTGCAGGGCCTCGATGAAGTCGGGGTCGATCTTCTCCACGTTCTTCTCTTCCGTCTCGTTCAACTTCTGGAGGAAGAAGTGCGAGAAGAGGGGGATGTCTTCGAGACGATTGCGGAGGGGCGGCACTTCGATCGGAAAGACGTTCAACCGGTAGTAGAGATCCTCGCGCATCTTGCCGTCGTTGATGGCTTTGGCCGGATCGCGGTTGGACGCGGCGATGATCCGCGCGTCGATGTTGATCTCTTCGTTTCCTCCGACGCGACGGAACTTTCCTTCCTCGAGCACGCGCAGGAGCTTGACCTGCAGCTCGATCGGCATTTCCGTGATCTCGTCGAGAAAGACGGTGCCGCCTTTGGCCATCTCGAAGTAGCCTTCACGACGCTTGATGGCATTGGTGAACGCTCCCTTTTCGTGACCGAAGATCTCGGACTCGATCAGAGTCGGGGAAATCGCACCGCAGTTGAAGGCGATGAACGGCTTGTTCCGGCGGCGCGAAAGGTAGTGGATGGTGTTGGCAACGACTTCTTTGCCCGAGCCCGACTCGCCGACGATGAAGACGTTGGCGTCGGTGTTGGCGACCATCTCGATCTCTTCGAAGAGCCGTTGCATCCGGGGCGACTTGCCCACCAGATGTCCCAGCGCGCCCATCTTCTGCAGTTGCCGCCGGAGCTCGAGGATCTCCTGCTTCATCAACTGCTTGTCTTCGACGGTCTTGAGAATGACCTGCAGGCGTGGCAGATCGACAGGCTTGGTGACGTAGTCCTCGGCCCCGACCTTCAGAGCCTTCACTGCCGAGTCGACCGTGGCGTGGCCGGTGAGGATGACCACCGACACGTCCGGAAAGGTCTCTTTGATGCGGTGCAGCAAATCGAGGCCGGATCCGTCCGGCAGCTTCAGATCGACGATGGCCACGTCAGGGACGAGCTTGGTGATCGCGTTCCACCCGGCCTTGACCGTGTCGGCGACCTCTGGCTCGTAACCCCACTCTTCCACGACGTCGGCCATGCCGGCGCTGGTGGCGCGATCATCATCGACAATGAGGACTCTTTTCATGGTGCTCCCAAAGGTAGCGACAGGCGGATCACGACCTTATCACGATCCTGTGCGGCGCTGAGCTCACCGCCATACGTCTCGACAACGAGGCGAGCAACCGCAAGAGACAGTTCAGGGTTGCCTTCGCTGTCGGTGTAGTAGAACTTGAAAATCTTGGTCGGTTCGAAGTCCGGATCGCCCGAACTTCCTTCGATGACCAGGGTGTAGCGGTCCGGGTCGCGGCTGGCCGCGGCCGTGCGGCTGGACACCAGTTTCGCCGCGCCCTCGAAGAACAGCTTGTACGCGTGGCGGATTCTCGTTTCATGGGCCAGCACGATCGCCGTGCCTTCGGTGCTGAGGTCGAAGCCCCCTGCAGTGGCGACCTCGGAGCTGATCGGAACGACGTCCACCCCGGTCGCTTCGCCTTCGTTGCGCGGAGGCGTGGAGAGGAGAAAGAACGCGTCGAAGATCCGGCCCAGTCGCCGCAGCTCCGTCTCGATGGCCCGGGTGTACCCGACGATCTTTTCGTCATCCCCCACAGCGACCTTGGCCAGCCTCATGCGCAAAAGCTCGAGGTTGAGCACCGCCACGTTGAGCGGCGTCTTCAGGTCATGCGCGGTGTCGGCGCTGCGTGAGAAGCTCGCGCGCGCAAACTGTTCGAGCCAGGGCTCCATGGGATGATGAACCGAGCGCAGGCAATGCAAACATGAGGCCGGTTGCCGATCGGTCAGCGGCTGAGCCTCTCGGAGGAGAAGCTCAGCCGCGGGACTCAGTGCTCGCGGTAAAGGCTGATCTTGGCGATCGACTCTTCCAGTCGCGCTTCCGCCTGTTGGAATTCCGGATCGTGCGAGGAGAGGTAGGCGATCTCCTTCTCAGCCGCGGCACGCTCCTGCTCGGCTTCCGCCCGGTCGATCTCCGCCGGCAGAAAGCCGCGCTCGGCCAGCACGATCACGCGGTCCGGCAGGACTTCGGCAAAACCCCACGAGATGACCAGGCGTTCGACCTTCGTCCCCACCCGGTAACGCAAGGCACCGATCCCCAGGAGCGCCAGCATCGGTGTGTGCCCCGGGAGAACTCCGATCTCGCCGTCAGTCCCGGGCAGAATGACTTCATCGACCTGGACGTCGATGATCTTCCGCTCGCGCGTGACGATGGTGAGACTGATCTTGGTGGGGAGATCGGCCATCGGCTTTCCTTACGCCGCCTCGCGCTTCATTTGTTCGTATCGCTCGATGACGTCTTCAATCGTTCCCTGCAGCAGGAAAGCCTGCTCGGGGATCTCGTCGTGCTTCCCTTCGACGATCTCGCGGAAGCCGCGAATGGTGTCGGCGATCTTGACGTACTTGCCCTTGATTCCCGTGAACTGCTCCGCGACGTGGAACGGCTGGGAGAGGAAACGCTGGATCTTCCGCGCCCGGGCCACGATGACCTTGTCCTCTTCCGACAACTCGTCGATGCCCAGGATGGCGATGATGTCCTGGAGATCCTTGTACTTCTGGAGCACGGCCTGCACGGCGCGGGCGGTGTTGTAGTGCTCGTCGCCGAGGATGCGCGGATCGAGAATCTTGGAGGTCGACGACAGGGGATCGACGGCCGGGTAGATCCCCAGCTCGGCGATCTGGCGCGAGAGAACGGTGGTCGCGTCGAGATGGGCGAACGCGGTGGCCGGCGCCGGATCGGTGACGTCGTCGGCGGGAACGTAGATCGCCTGAACCGAGGTGATGGAGCCCTTCTTGGTGGAGGTGATGCGCTCCTGCAACTCACCCATTTCCGTGGCCAGGTTGGGCTGGTATCCGACGGCGCTGGGCATGCGGCCGAGCAGCGCGGACACTTCCGAGCCGGCCTGCGTGAAGCGGAAGATGTTGTCGATGAAGAGCAGCACGTCCTGACCTTCGACGTCGCGGAAGTACTCAGCCACCGTGACTCCGGTCAAGCCGACGCGCAGACGCGCTCCCGGCGGTTCCGTCATCTGGCCGTAGATCAGCGCGGCCTTCGATTTGGACGGGTCGCCGGGGGTGATCACGCCGGTCTCTTCGAACTCGAGGTAGAGATCGTTCCCTTCACGGGTGCGCTCCCCCACGCCGGCGAATACCGAGAATCCGCCGTGCTGCTTGGCGACGTTGGTGATGAGCTCGAGAATGAGAACGGTCTTGCCGACTCCGGCGCCGCCGAAGAGCCCCGTCTTCCCACCCTTGGTGTACGGCTCGAGGAGGTCGATGACCTTGATGCCGGTCTCGAACATCTCGATGGAGGTCGACTGTTGATCGAAGGACGGCGCCTCGCGATGGATGGACCAGCGCAGCTCCGAGTTCACCGGCCCGCGCTCGTCCACCGGCTCGCCGAGGACGTTGAGGATGCGGCCCAGCGTCTCGCGTCCGACCGGCACGGAGATCGGAGCACCCGTGTCGATGGCCTTCATGCCTCGGACCATTCCGTCCGTCGGCTTCATGGCGATGCAGCGCACCTGGTTCTCGCCGATGTGATTGGCCACCTCCACCACCACGTCGATCGGCACTTTGCCGAGCTCGCCGTTATCGACGATGCGGATGGCGCTGTGGATCGCCGGAAGGTGATTCTCCTCGAACTCGATGTCCACAGCCGGTCCGATGATCTGGACGACGCGGCCGATCTGCTGAGTGGTCGTTTCCGTTGCCATGTCTTGTTCTCCGGACGTCTCTGCTTGCTCGCTGCTGGTTGCCTGCGGTGCCCGCAGACAACGAGGAACCGGCAACCAGTGACGTCAATCTAGTTTCCTGCTGCGGCGGCTCCCGACACGATCTCGATGATCTCTTTGGTGATCGAGGCCTGGCGGATGCGGTTGTACGTCAGGGTGAGGTGACTGATCATGTCCGAGGCGTTCTTCGTGGCCGACTCCATGGCCGTCATGCGCGCGCCCTGCTCGGACGCCGCCGACTCCAGAAGAATGCGGTACAACTGAAATTCGATGTGCTTCGGGAGAAGATCGCTGAGGATCTTCTCGGGACTGGGCTCGTAGATGTACTCGACGGCCGGTTCGGCGGACTGCCCTTCTTTCCCCGTCCACTCGCGGTTGAGGGGGAGCAGGCGCTCCAGGGTCACCCGCTGGGCGATGACCGACTTGAATTCGTTGTAGACGACATAAACCGCGTCGAACTCGCCGCTCACGAAATCTTCGATGAGAGCCGTGGCGATCTCGCGGGCCGTCTCCAATGACAACGCCTGGTAGACCTGCGTGGCCTGGCGCCGGATCGGGAACGGGCGGCGTTTGAAGAAATCGAGCGCTTTCCGGCCGATGGGCAGCAGGTGCACATCGGCCCATCCCTTTTCGGCGATCGCATTCTGCGCGGCACGAATGACGTTCGTGTTGAAGGCACCGGCCAGACCGCGGTCCGCCGTGACCACGAGCAGCAGGACTTTGTCTTCCTGCTCGCGCTCCTGCAGCAGGGGATGCTGGCTGACGTCGACGCGGGTGGACACCGAGGCCAGCACCTCACGCAACGCCGCAGCGTACGGACGCGCGTTCATCATCCGCTCCTGCGCGCGGCGCAGCTTCGCCGCGGCCACCATCTTCATGGCCTTGGTGATCTGCTGCGTGTTCTTGACGCTGCGGATCCTTCGTCGGAGATCGATCGTGCTTGGCATGGTTGGTCGTTTTCGCTAAGTGCGTAGGGCTCTTTCCCGTGCTAAGCCGCCAACACGTTGGCGTTGTCTTTCACGTACTGCTCTTTGAAATCGATGATCGCTTTCCGGATCGCACCTTCGAGCTCGGCGTCGAACTTGGGCGACTTTTCGAGATTGTCCACCAGTTGGGGATGCTCGTCTGACAGATGCTGGTGCAACGCTGCCTCGAACGGCCGCACGGCCGCGACGGCCAGGTTGTCGAGAAAACCCTTCGTGCCGGCGTAGATCGACGCGGTCTGGAGCCCGACGCGCATGGGCTGATACTGCCCCTGCTTGAGAATCTCCACCAGGCGCTTTCCACGGTTGAGCTGCGCCTGCGTGGTCTTGTCGAGATCGGACCCGAACTGGGCGAACGCCGCCAGCTCGCGGTACTGCGCGAGGTCGAGACGCAACGTGCCGGACACCGAGCGCATGGAGCGGACCTGTGCGGAACCTCCCACGCGGGAGACGGAGATGCCGACGTTGATGGCCGGCCGGACACCCGAGTGAAAGAGGTCCGTTTCCAGGAAGATCTGCCCGTCGGTGATGGAGATGACGTTCGTCGGAATGTATGCGGAGACGTCGCCGGCCTGCGTTTCGATGATCGGCAGGGCCGTCAGTGAGCCCGCCCCCTTGGCGTCGGAAAGCTTCGATGCGCGCTCCAGCAGACGGGAGTGCAGATAGAAGACGTCGCCCGGATAAGCCTCGCGGCCCGGCGGGCGGCGAAGCAGGAGCGAGATCTCACGATAGGAGGCGGCGTGCTTGGAGAGATCGTCGTAGATCACCAGCGCGTGCTGACCGTTGTAGAGAAAGTACTCGCCGATGGCGCAGCCGGCGTAGGGCGCCAGGTACTGCAGAGGCGCCGCTTCCGAGGCGGAGGCATTCACGATGACCGTGTAGTCCATCGCGCCGTACTCCTCGAGGGTCTTGACCACCTGCGCCACGGTCGACTTCTTCTGACCGATCGCGACGTAGATGCACTTCACGTCCTTGCCCTTCTGGTTGATGATCGTGTCCACCGCCACGGCGGTCTTGCCGGTCTGGCGGTCGCCAATGATCAGCTCGCGCTGTCCGCGGCCGATCGGGATCATGGCGTCGATGGCCTTCAGTCCCGTCTGCAGCGGCTCTTTGACCGGCTTGCGGTCGACCACTCCCGGCGCCAGCCGCTCGATCGGGTAGAACTCGTTCGAGGCCACCGGCCCCTTGCCGTCGATGGGCACACCCAGCGCGTTCACGACCCGGCCCAGCATGGCCGGACCCACGGGGACGGACATGATCCGCCCAGTGCGCTTGCACTGGTCGCCTTCCTTCAACTCGAAGTAATCGCCCAGCAGCACGCACCCGACGCTGTCTTCTTCCAGGTTCAGGGCCAGCCCGGTCACATCGTGCGGGAACTGCACGAGCTCACCGGCCATGACGTTTTCCAGGCCGTAGACGCGGGCGATGCCGTCGCCGACGGAGGTGATGGTGCCGACCTCCGTGACGTCGATGCCGCGGCCAATGCCCGATAATTGCTGACGAATAATCTCTGTGATCTCTTCTGCCTTCAAATCGACAGCCATAAGTTCTCCGAATCGGTGGCGACGAATCGCTAACGATATTGTGTTACGTCAACGACTCGCGGAATTTGCTGATTTTACCGGCGACCGACGCATCCCAGACCAGGCTGCCGATCTTGACCACGAACCCGCCCAGCAGCTTCGGGTCGGTGCGGATGTCCAACTCCACCTTCTTCCCGGTGCGCTTCGACAGCGTCTCGGCCAGCTCGCCGATCTCGCCCGCGTCGAGGCTCTTGGCGCTGCGCACGTGCGCAACGGCCACGCCCAGAGCGGCATTGACCAGTGCCGCCAGCGCTTCCAGGATCGCGTCCAAATCATTGAGCCGATGGTTCCGCGCCAGGACTTCCAAAGTCTTCGCCGCCAGATCCGAGGCCTTCATCTTCTTGGCCAGTTGTTGCGTGACGGACAGCTTCGTATCCATGTGGATGGCAGGGCTGGCGTACAGCTCCCGCAGCTCTTTCGAGGCACGGAGGGCCGAAGCGAAGCGCATCAGCTCCCCGCGAACCTCGTTGGCCTTCGCGGCCGAGCCGGCCACGTCGACGATCGCTCGCGCATAAGGTCGGGCAAAGCGCCGGATCATGCCGCCACCTCGAGCAAAGGTCGCAGATCGCAGTGCTGGCCGCCCAGCACCGAAGTTTCGCGAGCGCTCTCTGTCTCCTGCCGCCTGGTCACTGCGGACTGCCTCCGGGTCATCGTCCCACCTCACGTACCTCGCGCAAGCTCTCCTGGAAGAGGTTGCGCTGATCCTGCTCCGTGATCTTTTCGCGCAGAATCTGTTCCGCGCGTTGTGCCGCCAGCTCTCCGGCAAACTCGGTGAGCTCTTTTCGGGCGTACTTGAGTCGGTTGTCGACCTCGGTGCGCGCGTTCGCGAGGATCTTCTCCGACTCGGCCTCGGCAGCGGCCAGCAACTCTCGCTTCTGCCGGTCTCCCTCGGCGCGAGCCCGCTCGTGGATGGCCTGGACTTCCGCTTCGATGGCCGTCAGACGAGCCTGAATCTCATCGGCCATCCGATCCGCTTTGTCGCGGCGCTCCCGAGCCTCATCGGCCGCGGCGCGGATGGCGGCGCTCCGCTCGGCGAACGCTTTCTTCACGGGACCACCGGCCAGATAGGCCAGCGCGCCGAAGAAGAGGAACATGTTCACGGTCTTGACGATCCAGCCCGGGATCCCGCCGAGGTAGGTTTCTTCGTGATGTTCGGTCGCGGCCCCATGTTCGCCGGAAGTCGCCTGGGCATGCGTCTCCGTCGTGGCGTGAGTGGTCGTCGTCTCCGCCTGAGCCAGAAGAACGGGGGCGGCCACGAGGAGGAGGATCACCAGAAGCCGGCGCATCAGACGGCTCTCCCGAGGATGCGTTGCGCCGCCAGGCGAGCCAGGCCATCGGCCTCGGAAACGATCTTCTCGCGCGCCGCTACGACATCGGCGTCGAGTTTTCGTTCGGCTTCCTCCACGACACCGCGCGCCTTGCCCGTCGTTTGCTCGACGAGTTGCTGGCGATAGGCCGCGGCCTCGCCGCGGAAGGTCTCCCGGATCTGCGCCGCGTCGCGCTTCGCCACGTGGAGTTGGGCCTCGGTCTGTGCGGTCGCTTCCTGAAAACGGGCCAACGCGTCCTCGTACAGACGCTCGGCCGACTTCGTCTCTGTCTCGCGCGCTTCCAGAACCTCGTTCACCGGACGCAGAAAAAACGTGCGCACGACGAGGTAATTCAGGATGAAGATCACCATGATCGCGAACAGAGAGAGATCGGGCGCCAAATTGATTTGCATAGTGTTTTTCTGTGGAAAACAGTGCCCGGGGCGAGCCACGGGAAGGGCTCAGGGAGCGCGCGAGACGCCCGAAGCCGACGCTGTATACCATACCGGAAAGAAGGTTGTCACGCCACGCCAACCGCGTTTGGGCCTTGGGGATTGGTGAGTTACTTGTGGTCCCTCCGCAGGTGCGTCCTCGCGAAAACATTCTGCCGCGCACACTCCTGGCATCTTCCAACGCTGTTGGCGGTTCTCGCGGCTGAAGAGACGCAACGGTTGCTCGCCGCCGGCGATTCTCCCACGAGACATCATGTCCGACGATTACCGCAAGATTCTCGAGCGCGCCGACCAGCATTTTGCCTCGGTGATGGAAGCGCAGCCTCAAAATCTTCAATGCGGAGCGGGTTGCTCGCTCTGCTGCTACGGGGTGTTCGAGATCGGATCGGGGGATGTCCCGCTGATTGCGGCAGGCCTGGCCGCCCTTCACCCCGCGAGACGCAAGAAGGTCATCCGGCAGGCGCTCGAGATCATCGAGAAAAACGAGCATCCGAACCTTCGGGAGTGCTCTCCCCAGGAGAAAGCGTCCTTCTTCGAACGAACGCGGGCTACGCCGTGTCCCAATCTCGACGAGGCCGGCCTCTGCATGATGTACGACCATCGGCCCCTGGTCTGCCGCACGTTCGGCCTTCCTCTTCGTGACGGACGCAAGTACATCGGCGATATCTGCGAGCTCAATTTCCAGGACTCCAGCCGCAAACAACAGCTCGAGGCCGCCTGGGATCTGGAGTGGGAGGATGTCCTCGGGCCCGAAGATGAATTTACGATTCCTGAGGTCATCGTGCTCGTGGCGAGGATGCGGGGATGGCTCTGAGGCCGTCGCCGCCGAGGGGAACTGCGACGAATCTCAAGCCTTGGCCAGCACCGTGATGTTGGCCTTCTTGTCGCTCATGGTGCAGTTTCCCTGAAAGATGGCCCCCTCCTCGATGATCAGGGCCGGTGTGTCGATGTCGCTGTACACCTTGCCGTTGCGATGGATCTCGACTCGCTGATCGGCGACGATCTTCCCCAGCACCGTCCCGCTGATGGCAATGCGGCCTACGTGGATCTCTCCCTCGATGTGAGCGCTCTCGCCCACGATCAGTTCGTTTTTAGAGACCACCCGACCGTTGAATTTTCCGTCGATGCGCATCGTGTCCTCGAATTCCAGGTCTCCCTTGAATGAAGACCCCCGATCGAGAAACCCGTTGAGATCACCGCTTTTGCCTTTCATCTGTCCTCCAGGTCGTCAAATCCTCGGATCGTCGGGCCGTCGATTACCACTCGAAGACTCGTCGACTGGAAGGCTCGTCGACTAACGCCTTCTCATCAATTCTTCCACCAGCCGGATCAGCTCGTCCTCACTCCCGAATCGGATGTGAATGACTCCGCCGCGTCGCTTACGATCGATTTCTACTTTGCTACGTAAAGCCTTGGCCAGCTTCTCTTCCGCATCCTGGGTGAAGATGTCCTTTTCCTTCTCGGGCTGCTCCGCCTTGGGGGAGCTTTCGGCCGCGAGCATCTCCGTCTGGCGCACATTGAGGTTGCGCTTGACCACACGCTCCGCGAGTTGTTCCTGCTTCCTTGCCGATTCCACTGCCAGAATGGCTCGGGCGTGTCCCATGGAGAGCTGCCCCGAGGCGAGCAGTTTCTTCACCGAATCCGGCAGGCGGAGGAGCCTCAGGAAGTTGGCGACCGTCGAGCGCTCCTTGCCGACCCTTTTTGAGATTTCCTCCTGGGTGAGCGAGAACTCTTGATGGAGCTGATGGTAGGCGTACGCTTCCTCGATCGGGTTCAGATCCTCGCGCTGGATGTTCTCAATCAGCGCCACCTGAAGGATGTCGCCGTCGGCCATCGACTCTTTGATGACCACCGGCACCTGAGTCAAACCGGCTTTCTGCGCCGCGCGAAAACGTCTCTCGCCGGCGATCAATCGATACTTATTGTCACCAGTCCTGGTGACGACGAGCGGCTGGATGATTCCGTGCTCGCGGACGCTTCGGGCCAGCTCCTCGATCGACGAGTCGTTGAACGTCTTGCGCGGCTGGTAGGGGTTCGGAGAAATCTGATCGATCGGGACGTTCGCCAACCCGGAGCTGGCAGGAAGAGGCGGTGGTGGTGGCGGCTCCGCCGGCCGTGAGGGGATGAGAGCCCCCAATCCCCTGCCGAGCGCTTTCTTCTGGGTGCTCATGTCAGGACGTTCTCCGCTCGTTGGATGAATTCCTTGGCCAGGCTGATGTAGGCCTCGCTGCCTCGGGACCTGATGTCGTAGAGGATGATGGGCTTCCCGAACGATGGCGCTTCCCCAAGACGGACATTCCGCGGGATGATGGTCTTGTAGACCTTCTCTCCGAAGTGGTTGCGGACTTCCTCAGCAACCTGACGCGCCAAGTTCATCCGCTCGTCGTACATGGTCAGGGCGATGCCTTCGATCTCCAGTGCGGGATTCAGCATGTCCCGGACTCGCTCGACGGTATTGACGAGCTGAGCCACGCCCTCGATGGCGAAGTATTCACACTGCATGGGAACGAGCACGGTATTCGCGGCAGTCAGACCGTTGATGGTCAGGAGGCCCAGGGACGGAGGGGAATCGATGAGTACGTAGTCGTACTCCTGGACCACTTCCAGAAGAGCCTTGCGGAGGTAAAACTCTCGCCCGATGGCGTCGGATAGCTCGAGCTCGGCGGCAACCAGATCGACCGATGAGGGTGCGACATGAAAGTTGGGCAGTTCTGTCTCACGGATGATCTCGCGAATGCTCATCCCGTCCGTGAGCACCGGATAGATGGACTTATCCTGGTTCTTGGCGATCCCCACTCCGGAAGTGGCGTTGGCCTGGGGGTCGAGGTCGACGAGCAGCACTTTGCGCTCGCAGGCCGCCAGAGACGCCCCGAGGTTGATGGCTGTCGTCGTTTTCCCGACGCCGCCCTTCTGATTGACCAGTGTGACGATCTTGCCCATTTCAGTGTTGTTCCACGTGGAACGTCATGGTGACGAGGTAGTTGGAATTGCCGCGCGGCAGTGGAACGACCCTGTCGGGGGCGAAGCCAGCAATGGCCGGAATCTCCGGTACCCCCTGAAAGAGTGCCACCCGCGCACCATCCTCCAGGCGATCCTTCAGTGTCGGTACCCACTCTTCAGGCCGCCCGACGGCCCGAGAGACGACCAGCGAGAAGCGGAGCTCGGGAGGGAACCGGGGCAGAAGGCGCGCCAATCTATCACCGTAAACCTGCGCGCTCAAGCTGCATTCGCGAACAATGTGCTTCAAAAAGGCCCATTTCTTCTGGTCCGCCTCCACCAGATGAAACTGCGCCCCCCAGGCGTGCCCCTTGGCGATGATGGCCATCGGAATGGCCGGCAGTCCGCCTCCTGACCCAAAATCCATCACATTTCCCCTCGGCTGCAGGATCTCCGCCGCTTCGACCGCCTCCGCGATGTGCTCTCCCACGTTCGCCGTCGCTTCCGGGCCGATCAGATTGACCTTCGCGTTCCACCGAAGAAGCTCTGTCCGGTAACGCTCCAGCGTCGCCTGCGTGCTCGGATCGCTATTCGACTCCGGCACGTTCATCCGCCCTTCTGTTCTCTTCCTTGCGGCCGCGTCGGAGGTGCATGCGCAGAATGGCCACTGCTGCCGGCGTCACTCCCGGAATCCGGCTCGCCTGTCCCAGCGAAATCGGTTGGACTCGGGTCAACTTCTCCGTCATTTCTCGCGAGAGCCCCGGAACCGAGTACGTCATCGTCCCGGGGATCCGGAGATCTTCATCCTGGTGCAGTTTCTCCGCTTCGCGCTGCTGGCGCTCGATGTAGCCCGAATACCGAAGCCGGCTGACCACGCCCTCGGCTTCCTCGGCGGTCAAGTCACGAAACGCCTGGGCAAACTCGGGCAGGATTTCCTCAGACGCCGCGGCGAGCAGGGCGACGTCGACGGTCGGGCGCTGCGTCAACTTTGCGATCGTCGTCTGCGCCGTGAGATCGATCTCCAGCTCGCGAAGCCACGCCACCGTTTCCCGATCGGGTCGAAGCTCCGCTTCCGCGGCCACCGCGGCCCGGCGCATGCGCTTCAGGCGCTTCTCGATCCGATGTTTCCGCGCGTCGTCCAGCACACCCAGCCGGTCAGCGACCGGGGCGAGACGCTCGTACACCGAGTCGCATCCCAGAAGCAGCCGATGCTCCGCCCGGGAGGTGAACATCCGGTACGGCTCCTCAGTCCCGACCGTGACGAGGTCGTCGATCATGACGCCTGCATACGCTTCGTCA
Source organism: Acidobacteriota bacterium (assembly GCA_039932995.1). GTDB lineage: Bacteria > Acidobacteriota > Thermoanaerobaculia > Gp7-AA8 > Gp7-AA8 > QHVT01. The sequence continues at coordinate 12,604 of JBDTOZ010000713.1, forward strand.
CGACGGAGCACCACGGGCGGCTCTCCCCGCACCAATTGCAGGGCGTTCATCCCTGCCAGGAGCCCTTGGGCGGCGGCTTCCTCGTAGCCCGATGTGCCATTGATCTGGCCCGCGAGAAAGAGCCCGTCGGCTCCCCTCACCTGCAGCGTCGGATCGAGCTGTTCCGGGTTGACGAAGTCGTATTCGACCGCATAACCGTATCGCGCGATGGTGGCCCGCTCGAACCCTCGCAGCGAACGGACCACGCCATCCTGAACGTCCGGAGGGAGCGAAGTGGAGATCCCGTTCAGGTAAACCCAGGGATGCGACAAACCCTCGGGCTCGACGAAGACCTGATGACGCTCCTTTTCGGCAAAGCGCACCACCTTGTCCTCGATGGATGGACAGTAACGGGGCCCGGCGGCCTGAATCTGGCCTGAGTACATCGGAGCGCGGTGAAGATTCGCGCGGATCAGGTCGTGAGCAATCGCACCGGTATACGTCAGCCAGCAGAGGATCTGGGGGCGCTCGATCCGGTCGGTAAGAATCGAAAAGGGACGAGGATGATCATCTCCACGGGCCTCCTCGAGAACCGAATAGTCGACCGTCGTGCGATCGATGCGAGGAGGAGTGCCGGTCTTGAGACGGCCGAGACGCAGCCCGAGATCGCGCAACGAGTCAGAGAGCGTCTCAGCGGAAGATTCGCCAAAGCGGCCACCGACCGTCTTCTGCTCGCCGGAATGCATGAGGGCGCGAAGGAAGGTGCCGGTGGTCACGATGACGGCTCGGGCTTCGATGCGCGTGCCGTCGCGGAGGATCGCGCCACGAACCGCGCGTCCGTCGACGATCAGCGAGGAGACCGCGCCTTCGAGGATCGAGAGGTTCGGTTCGGCGCCCAGCAGCTTCTGCACCGCTTCGGCGTACAGGTCGAGGTCGCACTGAGCCCGAGGCCCCTGCACGGCGGGACCCTTGGAGCGGTTGAGGATCTTGAACTGGATCCCGGCCTGGTCGGTCGCCTCCCCCATCAGGCCGCCGAGGGCATCGATCTCTTTAACGAGATTCCCTTTGGCGAGACCGCCGATGGCGGGATTACAGGACATCCGGCCGATGGCGTCGCGCTGCATGGTGACCATTGCCACGCGCGCGCCGCCGCGGGAAGCGACACGGGCTGCTTCAGCGCCGGCGTGTCCCCCTCCGATGACCAGGATGTCGAATGATTGCTTCATGTTCCACGTGGAACATCACTTCATGGCGGCGTCATCCCGCGAGCCGGAGAGCGCCCGAGGACGCCTCACTTGCCAATGCAGAACTTGCCAAAGATCTCGGCCAGAATCTCGTCGCGGGTGATCGCTCCGGTTAGCGTCCCCAGCGCGTTGGCCGCACGGTAGAGATCGACGAGAATCATCTGCTCGTCGAGATCAGCAGCCTCGAGGGCCGCGGTCAGCGCCGAACCACACTCATCAATTGCAGCGCGTTGACGCTCATTGAAAAGCGACCCCTCTGACGCCACAAAGCGGTCCCGGACGAGCTCATCCAGGCGACCAAGCAGTTCGTCAATCCTGATGTCCAATACGGCACTTATGGAAAGTCTGTCTGGGTCGGCGCCGGCCGGGAGAAGGTCGGCCTTCGTGTAGACCATCAATACCGATTCGAGGCCATCGAGCTCCCGCGTGTCGTCCGCAGTCAAGCCGACGGTGCCATCCACGAGATAGAGAACAATGTCCGCGCTCCGCGCCGCGTCCCGCGCGCGTCGGATCCCAATCTTCTCCACCAGGTCGCTACTGTCCCTCAACCCTGCAGTATCGGCAAACGTCACCGGCAAGCCGCCAATCTCGACCGTCTCGCGGAGAATGTCCCGCGTCGTCCCCGGGATCGCCGTGACGATGGCACGGTCGCTCCCCACGAGCCGGTTGAGCAGGCTGGACTTCCCCGCATTGGGGCGCCCCAGGATCACGGCATTGAGTCCCGCCCGCGTCGCCACCCCCCGCCGGTAGGTCTCTCCGATTGCCAGCGTCTCCCGCAGCGCCGCTTCGAGTCGCTCGCGAACGTCGTTACGGGTGATGAACTCGTAACCCTCCTCCGCGAAATCGAGCGCCGCTTCCAGCCGCGAGATGACCTCGAGCAGCGTCTGCCGCACGAAACCGGCCTTTCGGCTCAGCGCACCCTCGACGTTCGACAAGGACAGCTTCGCCTGCAGAGCCGTTCGGGCGTTGATGAGGTCCGCAATCGACTCCGCCTGGACCAGGTCCATCTTTCCATTCAGGACCGCCCGCTCGGTGAACTCCCCCGGCTCGGCCAGACGTACGCCCAGTGAGACGCACCCTTCGATCAATTGCCGCACCAGCAACGGATTCCCGTGCAGCGTCAGTTCGACGAGGTCATTGCCTGTAAAAGAATGCGGAGCCACATAGCGGAGCACGACGCACTCGTCGAGCAGCTCGACATCTCGCTGGTCCGGACTACCGTCGAGGGCCGATCGACGGCCCGCCACTCGAAACAATCTGGCGACGGTGGCCCGTCGCGGAGGTGGAAGGGCGGCTCGCATGAGCTCCGCCAGAATCTCCCCCGCCCGCGGTCCGTCAATTCTCACGATCGCCAGCGCGCTACGCCCCGGCGCTGTGGCCGGGGCGACGATCGTGTCCAGCGCGGTCACGGCTCCGGCGCGGTTTCGGGGGCGGTTTCGGGCGGCCGAGGAATGATGGCCACGCGCTTGTAGAACCCTTCGCCTCGCGAGTCCGTGGTCACATCGGCGTCCTCTCGGAGGGCGATGTGCACAATGCGGCGCTCGATCGGAGACATCGGAGGAAGCAACTCCTCGCGGCCACTCTCCCGGACGCGGTCGGCGACTTCGCTGGCCCGGCGGACGAGATCCTGCTCGCGGCTCGTTTTGAAATCCTCGCAATCGAGCTCGATCTCTTTCTCGACCTTGCGACCGACCAGAGCTTTGTTTGCGAGAACCTGGATGGCGTCGAGCAGTTCCCCGTTCCGGTCCGTCAGTCGGGAGCCGTCGCTTCCGTAGAGGCGGACCAGAATCTGGGTGTCGTTCTCCGCGGTGCGCAAGACGACATCGATCTTCGCGAGGAACACCACGCCCTCGATCCAATCGCGCACCAGCTTCGCGGCCTCAGACTCCACGGTCTGCTCCGGAACATCGCCGAGAAAGGTCTCGAAATCGCCTGTACGAAGCTCGCGCCGGGGACCGCGCTCACGCTGCTCACCGCGTCCACGGCCACGGCCGCCGTCACGGTCCCGGGAGCGCCCACCGCCCCCATCACGACCTCCGCGGCCCGCCGGCCGCGGCGCCCGCTCCGCGCGGGGCGGACGCGGCTCGGCCGCAGGGGCCGGGGCCGGAGCCGGTGGATTCGCCGGCGGAGGGGCCTCCGTGTTCACGTCCGCCTCCACGACGATCCGCTTCATGCCCCCGAGAAAGCCTCGCTTCTCGAGCAGCACGTGATACGTGAGCTGCCACCGCTCCACGCCGAAAGTCTGCGCCGCATTCTGCAGCGCCTCCTCGAGATTCCGTCCTTCAAAACGTTGGCTCATCGCTCTCCGCCGTCACGCCTTCTGCAGCTCTTCAGGATGTTCTTTCCACCACTTATTCATGATCAATTGCTGGACGATCGTCAAGATGTTCTGTACCAGCCAGTAAAGAACCAGCCCGCTCGGGAAATCCTTGAAGAGGAATCCGAAGACCAGCGGCATGATCAGAAACATCTTTCGCTGAGCCGGATCGCCCGTGGCCGGCGTCAGGTACGTCTGAAGAAACATGGTCGCGGTCATGAAGACCGGCAAGACATAGGTCGGATCCTTTTCAGAGAGATCCTTGATCCACAAAATCCACGGCGCGCCGCGGAGCTCGATCGCTCGCGACAACAGATTGTAGAACCCCCACAGAATCGGGAGCTGGAACACGAGCGGAAGGCAGCCCGCCATGGGATTGATGCCTTCCTTCTGATAGAGCTGCATCATCTCCGTGTTCATCTTGTTCCGCTGCTCGGCGTCGGTCTTGGACTTCTTGTACTTGGCCTTGATGACCTCGATCTTCGGCGAAACGCGTTGCATCTTCTTCATCGACACGGTGCTCTTGTGCTGCAGCGGATAGAGCACCATCTTGATCATGATGGTCAGAACCACGATCGCCCAACCGTAGTTGTGTGTGGTCTTGTTCAGCCACACCAGGGCCTTGAGGAAGAAGCGCGCAATGAGCCCGAACCACCCGAACTGCAACGCGCCACCCATTTCATAGCGATCCAGCAGAACGGTCTCTTTGGGCCCGAAAAACGCGTTGCCGACTTCCGCTCCATCGGCCGGTGCATTCACCCCGGCCATGAAATCCTGCCGCTTCTTCTTCGTCTGAGGATCGGTGTACGGAACGAGGCGGAGCACACCGTCTCCACCGCGCGATGGCCGGAGCACCGTCAGAAAATAGTTGTCCTCGATCCCGATGTAGTCGATGGGAGAGAGGATCTTCATCGGGTCGGCTTTTTCCCGCCGCACGACCTTGAACTTGCCCTCGCTCTGGAACACCGCGTTCCCGGTGATCACCGCGGCCGAATCGACTTCCTCCGGGGCAATGTTCCGAATGCCCGGCCCCACTTCCACGCGATAGCCCAGTGGTGGCTGGATGCTGGTCGCATAGTCGAAGAGGTACGGGTTGGCCGGATTGAAGCGGAACGTCTTGACTGCCACGTGATGGCCGTCCGAATAGCGGTACTCCAGAACCCGGGTTCCGCGATCGTCGCGATCCGTCAACGCGTAGAGCGCGCCGTTCAGACGCTGATTGAGCGCGGCATCTCCGCTGCGGATGGCGAATGGATAGTCGTCGCTGTGAGCGGGACGGCTGCGCACCAGATCGACCGGCAGGGTCGGGGCGTCCTTCCGCTTGTACTTTTTCAACTTGTAGGAAACGAGCTGCGCGCCCCGGTTCGAGAAAACGGCGGTGAACTCAGGGGTATCGATGACACTCTGCTGCTCACGACTGGCGACGACAGGGGCAACGCTCGACGCGGCCGGAACGGCGCCATTGACCGCCGCCGGCGTCGCCGACGGAGCATTCGGACTGCTGGAGGATTGTTCGCCGGAACGCGACGTCTGAGTCGTTGCCGTGTTGGTTTCGGTAGTGGCGGTCTGAACGGACGACGGTTTCCTGGCCAGCTCCGGAAAGAACTTCGGAAGGACGACCGACCACAGACCGAGCAGGGCGATCGAGATCACAACGGCGAGAAAGATTCTCTTTTCCATTTCAAGGGACCGGGTCCCAACCTCCAGGATTGAACGGGTGACAACGAGCCAGACGCCTCACTCCGAGCCAGACCCCTCGGAGCACGCCATATTTCTCGACGGCCTGCATCGTATACACAGAACAGGTCGGCTCGAACCGGCACATCGGCGGGAGCAACGGAGAGAGGAAGCGCTTGTAGCCGCGGAGCAGGAGGAGCGCAAGGCCGCGGACCGGGGACGGGCGTATGGGAGAACCGGTCGACGGAGAGAAAGCCTCCGCGCCCTGGGGCTCGCGATCTGCGTCTTGAACGCTCATGGCGTGCGCCGCGATTCGCTCACGACGCGCTCCAGGAAGCGGCCGAGGTCGCGACTGTAGTCCAGAAACGTGGCGGAAGCGGCGTTCGGCTTGACATTGACCACGATGTCGAGCGATCGGGTGTCGAGCGCCAGCGGCTCACGCTGCCGCCGGTAGACTTCACGAGTCCACCGCTTCAAACGATTCCGAACGTTCGCTTTCCCGAGCTTCTTCGTCGCCGTGATCCCGATTCGGGAGTGAGTCATTTCGTTGACGGCGAAGAAAAGAACGGTGTAGCGGGAGAAGACCTTGCGGCCCTTTTCATAGACGCTGACGAACTCCCGACGCTTCGCCAGTCGTTTCTGCTTCGGCAGCGCCTCGGATCGAGGGCGTTGCACCTCAGGACTTCCGCAAGCGCCCGCTAGACAGCGAGGCGCTTGCGGCCCTTGCGACGACGACGGGAAAGAACCGCCTGACCGTCTTTGGTCCGCATGCGGACGAGGAATCCGTGAGTCCGCTTACGGCGGCGGTTATTCGGCTGAAAAGTACGCTTCATTGCCATTGCGAGCTAACCCTCTGAAAACGAAAACGGCGAGTATAGTGGCCGACCGCAGGACGGTCAACGACCACGGCCGGGAGCTTCCGGGCCGTGCGCGCAAACGCCCCCCAATCCGGGCGTTATTCCATTCCGTACCGTCGCTCTGACGTTCGTACGGTGCCGCCGATCGGTACCGGCCCTCGCCCCCGACCTGGCAAAGCGCCGGCAGAAAAACCCCGGCTCGGCCCCGGCCATCGATTCATTCTGAGCCCGAACGCCGCTGGCCCCATGAAGGACGCCCGACCGCCGCCGGACCCCCCTCAGAGAGCACTCCGCCCAAGGCATTGGTCACATCCTTCACCGCGAAGGAAACCCGTTCAGAGCACGCGTTTTTTGACCCTTCCCCACCCCCTACCCGTGTGCTAGACTCCGTCGCCCGATCCAGAGTCCAGAATTTCCACAACTGTGGAAAAGCTGTGGATTCTCAAAGAGATACGTCCCTTTCCCTTCCGATGAGCACATGGAATCAGGTTCTCGCCCGAATCGAGCAAGTCGTGGATCGGACCGAGTATGACACTTGGCTCGCGCCCACTCGATTCGTCGGCCAAAAGGGGGACACTCTCGACGTCGCGGTTCCTTCCCAACGCTACGTCGACGAGATCCGGGAACGCTTCGGCTCCAAGATTCGCGGCTTCCTCAACGAGCTCACCGCCGAGCGTGTCCACATCCAGTTCGTCGTCGATGGCAACACCTCTCGCGACGATCTCGGACCGCAGATCGCTCCGCAGCGAGAAGAGCTCCCCAGTGCCGTCTTCAGCCCGCGCTACCGCTTCGACACCTTCGTAGTCGGCAGCTCCAACCAGCTCGCCTACGCGGCGTCGAAGTCGATCGCCGAGAATCCAAGCGGATCCTTCAATCCCCTCTTCATCTACGGCGGGGCAGGACTGGGCAAGACCCACCTGATTCAGGCCATCGGCCACCAGATTCGTGAGCTTCGTCCGAACCTGAAGGTCTCGTACATGTCCGCCGAGTCCTTCATGACCGAATTGATCGCCTCGATCCGATTCGATCGGATGGCGTCGTTCCGCGATCGCTATCGTTCCGTCGACGCTCTTCTCCTGGATGACATCCAGTTCATCGCTGGAAAAGAACGGACCCAGGAAGAGTTCTTTCACACCTTCAACGCCCTTTACGAAGCACAAAAACAGATCGTCTTCACGTCCGACCGGCCTCCGAAAGAGATCCCGACTCTCGAGGAGCGGCTTCGCTCGCGCTTCGAGTGGGGCCTCACGGCCGACATTCAGCCGCCCGACCTCGAGACCAAGGTGGCCATCCTTCGCAAGAAGGCCGAAGACAAAGGCATGCACCTGCCGCAGGACGTGGCCTTGTTCCTGGCGGAACGGGTCCGCTCCAACGTGCGTGAGCTCGAAGGACACCTGAACAAGATCACCGTCTTCGCCTCGCTCGCCGGAAAAACCATCACCGTGGACCTGGCCAAGGAGGCACTCAAAGATGTCCTCTCCAAGGAAGACAAGCCGATCGGGGCGCCGGAGATTCTCCGGGTCGTGGCCACCCACTACGGGCTGAAGGTCTCCGATCTCAAGCAGAAGAGCAATGCCAAAACGATCGCTTTCCCGCGACAGGTGGCCATGTACCTCTGCAAGGAGCTGACGGATCTCTCTTACCCTGAGATCGGCAAAGTCTTCGCGGATAAACACCACTCCACCGTCATGTACTCGGTGCAACAGATCAAGAAGATGCTGGATGCCGACTCTCAGTTCGCGCGTACCGTGGACACCCTGGCAAAACAGTTCCGATGAGCCTTCCGTAGACCTGCGGAAAGGTCCCACCAAATCATGTGGAGGAAAAAGCCGCTTTCGCGAAAGACGTCCCGCACTGCGGAAAACGGCCCGATTCTCCACCGGTTTTACCGTCCCCGACTCACAGGTTCAAAAGACGAAGACTGCTATACTTTCGAATAGTTTGCGTCGAATCCCGGCGTTATCCACACCACCTGTTACTACCACTACTAAGAGAAAAGTATTGGTTTGAAGGAAGAGAACACATGGAGCTGACCGTCGCAAAAGCGGATCTGCAGAAGGAACTCCAGTTGTGCCAGGGCGTCGTCGAAAAGCGCTCGACGATCCCCATCCTGTCGAACGTGCTCCTGCGGGCCGTCGACGGACGTCTGCAGATTGCGGCCACCGACCTGGACGTGACCATCCTCAGCTCGTGCGCCGCCCGCATCGTCACTCCGGGCGGGGTGACCATCGAGGCCAAGCGTCTTTTCGATATCGTCCGCTCGCTCCCTGACGAAGACGTCCACATCACCCTTCAGGACAACAACTCGGTCCAGATCGACTCCGGCACGGCCAAATTCCGGCTGCTCGGGCTTCCGGCGGAGGACTACCCGACGCTCCCGACGGTGAATGTGGCGGAAGGATTCGCAATCCCTCTCGACGAACTGAAGACCATGGTCGGGAAGGTGAAGTTCGCGATCACGCACGAAGAAACGCGCTTCCAGCTCAACGGCGCCCTGCTCAAAGTCCAGCCCAACAAACTGGAGATGGTGGCCACCGACGGGCACCGGATGGCCCTCATCAACTTCCCCTCCGCGGTCGAGGGAGGCAAAGGCAAAAAGGGGGGCGACCTGACCATCCTCGTTCCCCGCAAGGCTCTCGATGAGATTCTTCGTCTGGAGAGCGCGGAGGACGGCACCGTCAAGTTCGGCGTGTCCGACAATCAACTCTTTTTCGATGCCGGGGACCGTCGCCTTCTGGCCCGGATGATCGACGTCAACTTCCCGAACTACATGGAAGTCATCTCCCGTGACAACGACCGCCGCGTGATGGTCGATCGCGAGAGACTCCTGGCCACCATCAAGCGCGTTTCTCTCGTCGCCAACGAGCGGACCCGGGCCGTGCGCTTCGACTTTGCGCCCGGCAAACTCACGGTCTCGTCCACCAATCCCGAGTTGGGCGACGCGAGGGAGACCGTTCCCATCGACTACGCGGGCGCGCCGTTTTTCGTGGGACTGAATGCCGCTTACGTGATGGACTTTCTCAGCGCGACCGACACGCCCAGCGTCTCGCTCGACCTCAAAGACGAGAACAGCCAATGCATCGGGCGGCCGGCCACCAACGCCGAAGATCTGCCCTACGATTACCTCTACGTCGTGATGCCGATGCGACTGGC
>JBDTOZ010000714.1:0-2838 GCA_039932995.1 Acidobacteriota bacterium
CTGGATGCCGCCGGTGTACTCGGCTCATGGAAAGGCATTGGACGACCTGTCGCTCTACGTGCACTGGTTGATGCTGATCCTGTTCGTCGGCTGGGGTCTGCTGTTCCTGTTCATGCTGGTGCGCTTTCGGGCCGGCAAGCATCCCAAGGCGCTCTATCACGGCACCAAGTCCCACATCTCCAAGTGGGCCGAGATCGGGATCTTCGTCGTGGAGTGCGGTCTGCTCTTCGGCATCTCCATTCCGGCCTGGTCCCGTTGGACGCAGCGGCCCGACCCGACCAGCAATCCGCTGGAGATCCGGGTGGTGGGGGAGCAGTTCGCCTGGAACGTCCACTATCCCGGCGCCGACCACATCTTCGGAAAGACCGACTCTCAGTTCGTGACCTCGTCCAATCCGCTGGGGGTCGATCCCTCCGATCCGAACGCCAAGGACGACATCGCCAGCCTCAACCAGCTCTACCTCCAGCTCAACCGCGACACCATCGTGCGCCTGACCTCCAAGGACGTCATCCACAGCTTCAACTTGCCCTACATGCGCGTGAAACAGGACACCATCCCCGGGATGGAAGTTCCTGTACACTTCCGCCCGATCCGCGCGAGCGGGGAGGAAGTCTGGGAGATCGCCTGCGCCCAGCTCTGCGGTCTCGGCCACTACCGGATGAAGGGGCAGTATCACGTGCGCAGCAAAGCGGAATTCGACCAGTGGATGGCCGAGCAGATTCCGATCGTGGAAAGCATCTCGGAGTAGGAACAAGACGTTGGCGGTTGTCGGTTGACGGTTGGTGGGACACGGAGTCGATCGTTTCCGTGCTCCCGCCAACCGCCAACCGCCAACCGCCAACCGCCAACGACCCACCGGTCAGCAATGAAACCCCTCGAGCCCATGCAGCACCCCACCCCCACCCCCGTCTGGCTTCGCCGTTTCACGAAGCTCGTGGCCGGATCGACGTTGTTTCTCATCTTTGCCGGAGCGATGGTCACCTCCACAGACTCCGGCCTGGCCGTGCCGGACTGGCCCAACACCTATGGGCGGTTCATGTTCCTCTTTCCGCTGCGGCAGATGGTGGGCGGGATCTTCTTCGAGCACGGCCATCGCCTGATCGCCTCGACCGTGGGCTTCCTCTGCATCGTTCAGGCGGTCTGGCTGCAGCGGCGTGAGCCGAAGCGGCTGGTGCGTACGCTGGGCTGGCTCTCGCTGGCGGCCGTGGTCGCCCAGGGTCTGCTGGGCGGACTGACCGTGATCCTGCTGCTCCCGAAAGCGGTCTCGGTCTCCCACGCCGCGCTGGCGGAGATCTTTTTCTGCATCAACGTCTCCATCGCCTTCTTCACCTCGCGCTGGTACTCGAGCCTCGCGGCGCTGGAGAAGGGCGATGCGCCGGTACGCATGGCCTGGGCACTGACCGCGCTGGTCTTCGCGCAGATCCTGGCAGGCGCGGTCATGCGCCACCTCGGCGCGGGGCTGGCCATCCCCGACTTTCCCCTCTCCTTCGGCCATGTCGTCCCGAGCTTCGTGTCCAAGGAAGTGGTGGCCGCTTACGTCCATCGCCTGGGAGGCCTGCTCGTGGCCACGTCGGTGATGGCCATGGCCATCCGCCTGTTGCGCTATGAACGCAACCATCCCCTCCGGTTTCTCGGACAACTCCTGCTCGTGGTGGTGTTCGCCCAGGTGATGCTCGGCGGCTACGTGGTCTGGAGCGGCAAGCAGCCCTACATCACCAGCCTGCACGTCATGCTCGGAGCTTCGACGCTGGCGCTCTCTCTGGTGCTGACGTTATCGGCGCGTACCGTGGCCTGGCGCCGGGGTGGCCGGTTGGCGCGCGTGCCTTCCCCCGCCAACCGCCAACCGTCAACCGCCAACCGCGAGGTGACGGCGTGAGCGCCATCGCGGTCGAGCCGGCCCGGCGCCCCAGAGTGACGGACTACTTCGAGCTCTCGAAGTCGCGCATCGTGTTCATGGTGGTGATCACCACCGCGGCGGGCTTCCTGTTCGCTCCTCACCAGGTCGATCCGCTGCTGCTCCTGCACACCCTCATCGGCACGGCCATGGTGGCCGCGGGCACGAATGCACTGAATCAATACGTCGAGCGCGGTCATGACGCGAAGATGCACCGCACCCGCACCCGTCCGCTCCCCTCGGGCCGCATCACCCCGCGTGCCGCGCTGATCTTCTCAGCCGGCATCGCCCTCCTTGGCACCGTGTACCTCGGCCTGGCCGTCAACTGGCTCACGGCCGCCTTGGGCGCCGTCACGCTCACCAGCTACATCTTCGTCTACACCCCGCTCAAGCGGATCTCCACCATCAACACCATCATCGGCGCCATTCCCGGCGCGATTCCGCCCCTCATGGGCTGGACTGCCGCCACGGGCGCGCTCTCCCTCGGTGGCTGGATCCTCTTCGGCATCCTCTTCCTCTGGCAGATGCCACACTTCATGGCCATCAGTTGGATTCACCGCGAGGACTACGCCCGCGGTGGGTTTGCCATGCTCTCCGTCCGCGACAACGACGGGACGAAAGTGGCGCGCGACGCCATCCTCTACTCGCTGGCCCTGCTGGCCGTGAGCGTGACCCCGTTTTTCGCCGGCCTCACCGGCTGGGCCTACCTCACCGGCGCCGTCCTCTGCGGAGCAGCCATGCTCGTCGCCTCCGTGCGCTTCTACTTCGACCGTGGACGCAGCGCCCGCAGCCTGTTCATGATCTCCAACCTCTACCTGCTCACGGTGATGCTGCTCCTGCTGGTCGATGCCCGTGGCTGACGGGCGCCGACCCGCATCCACTGGCCCAGGCGCGCAGTCTCGGCGTGGAACGAGGTCCAAGAGGAGCGCCGGCGCTCCTCTGCG
>JBDTOZ010000715.1:0-3739 GCA_039932995.1 Acidobacteriota bacterium
TCGGTGGACTAAAGTCCACCGCTCCACAGGCACGCCGCCCTTCCGACCCGCGCGTGATCCACGATGATCTCCAGCGCGTATCCCGCCCGCGCCGTCTAACCACGTTCGCGTAATTCCAGCACCTTTGCATCCAGGCCCGGCTTCTCTACTGCCATGCGCGTGTGAATCGCTTCGCGGAAGGCCTGCCAGTCCGGAAAATCGGCAGGCTGGAGGGTGCCGAGGGGGAGATAGCCGATCACGTTGTCGCGCTGCCTCTCCTGGAACGAGGCCAGGCCTGACTTGAGCACGACGAAGACGGGAATCCGGTTTTCGAAGGCCAGCTTGAGCATCCCCTTGCGCAGCGGGCGGATCTCCTCGCCGTACGAGTTGCCCCCCTCGGGATAGACCACATACGAGCGTTTCGGCAATCCAGCCAGGAGCGCCCGCACCGACCGCGCGATCGTGCGCGAATGGCCCTGGTCGAAGACCGCGGAGCCCATCCCCAGCATCCACCAGTAGGCGAACAGCGTCCGCTTGATGGTCTGGTTGGCCAGGTACGGTTTGCGCAGGACCAGCCCGTCGAAGGCGAAGTCGAGCTCGTTGACGTGATTGATGAGAATCAGGTGCCCGGCCGCCGGACATTCCACCGCGCCCAGTTGCACCACCCGCGTGCGCGTGAAGCGCCGCACACGATTCCCCCAGTAAACCGCCCCCTCCAGACAACGCTCGATCCGCTCCTCGCGACGTCCCCGCACCTGAGCGAAGACTGCCCGCAGCAGGTAGGGGAGGGCCGGCCCGAGAACCAGCGCCCCGATCTCCGCATACGCGCGCACGACCAGCCGCCGGTAAGCGTCTGACTGGTTGGGGATGGCCCGCTCGAGAAAGCCCATGCGTCAGAGTCTCACATCTTGTCTCGTCGTCTTCTCGTGTCGTCGTCTTCTCGTGTCGTCGTCTTCTCGTGTCGTCGTCTCGTCGAGTCGTCGAGTCTTCAAGTCGTCAAGTCTTCAAGTCGCCTCGTCGTCGAGTCGCGGGAGAGTCTCATAGGTGCCTATGAGCCTGTGAGACTGCACGACCAGACCAGACGGGAGCGACTCGACGACTTGACGACTTGACGACTCGACGACGGGAAGACGGGACGACGGGACGACGAGACGAAGGGACAAGGGCGGACCGGCAGCCGAACCGTGATACACATCCGCCGACGCCATTTTTCAGGAGCTCGATTGATCGCCTCCCTCATCGAACGGATCACCAAACTCCTTCTGAACCGCCCGCGGACCATCCTCGCCGTCACCTTCGCGGTGGTCGTGGCCTCGGGCCTGATCGCCACCCGGCTGCGGCTCGACCCCGATCTTTTGAACCTCATTCCGCACAACAACCGCGAGGTCAATGAGTTCCGGTCGTTGCTCACGGAGACCGGGACGCTCGACTTTCACGTCGTCGTGCTCGAGTTCCCGAAGGGCTCCGATCCGGCCACGTACGGGCCCATCCTCGACCGCATCGGCGAACAGCTCCGCGGTTCGAAGAACATCGAGAACGCCACCTGGCGCATCCCCGATCCGTTCTCGATCATCGATCGCGTGCTGCCCTACTCGCTGCTGGTGCTCAGTCCGCAGCAGCTCGATACCGTGTCGGAGAAGCTGTCCGACGCCTCCATCCGCACGGCCGTGGAGCGCAATCGCACCTTGCTGCAGACCCCGCAGTCGGGGCTGATCAAGCAGTTCGTAAAAGTCGATCCGTTCAATCTGCTGCCGCTCTACGTGGAGAAGCTGAAGCGGGCCGGCGGCGGACTGAACGTCGATTTCTCCAGCGGCTACTACGTGGCCGGCGACCAGAGCGCGGCCATCATCATCGCCAAGCCGAAACGCGCCGCGCAGGAACTGCCGTTCAGCCGCGCGGTGATGGAGGAGACGCGCGCCTTCAGCGCGAAGGCCCTCTCCGAGTTTCATGCCGCCAACCCGAACGTCCCGCTGCCCGAGATCGGCTACACCGGCGGCTACGCCATCGCCGCGGGGGACGAGAAGATCCTGCGCAGCGATCTGGCCATCAACAGCATCACCTCCGTGGTGGGCGTGCTGCTCCTCTATCTCTATGCCTATCGCCGCCCCTCGGCGCTGCTCTACGCGGCCGTGCCGATGACCGTGGCCATCGTCGTCACCTTCGGCATCGGAGCCATGGTGTACGGAACGCTCTCGGCGGCCAGTACCGGCTTCGCCGCGCTGCTGGCCGGGTTGGGCGTCGACTTTCTGACCGTGCTCTACGAGCGTTTCGTCGACGAGCGCAACCGCGGCGCCGACGTGACGACCTCGGTGCGTGTGCTCATGCGGCACGGCCTGCCCGGCGTCATCGTCGGCGCGCTCACGACCGCGGCCACCTTCTACGCCTTCCTGGCCACCGACTTCCGCGGCATGACCGAGCTCGGGTTCCTCACCGGCAGCGGAATCGTGGTCTTTTTGCTGGCCGTGATCTTCGTCTTCCCGGCGCTGCTGGTGGTGATCGAGAGCAAGCGCGCCGACGCGCGCGAGCTGCGCGTGCACGCCTTCGGCTCCGGCAAGATCGTCACCTGGAGTCTGGCCCGGCCCCGACTGGTGATGATCTCCTGGACGGTGATCGTGCTGGTGGCCGGTGTTGGGGCCACCCAGGTGCGCTTCAGCGACAACGTGCAGAACCTCCGCTCCAAGGGGAACGAGGGCATCAAGCTGCAGGAAGTGGTCACCAAGAAGTTCGGCCAGTCGTTCGAGTTCATGATGTACGGAGTGCGCGGTGCCACCGCGAGCGAGGCCATCCGGAAGACCGAGGCCGCGCTGCCGGACCTGGAGCGGATCGCGCAGAAGCGCGTCATCGGATCGTTCCAGTCGATCACCACTTTTCTGCCCAGCGAGGCCACGCAGAAGCAAGTCATCGATCGTTTGCAGGCGGGGTCGGGAAACGAGTTCTCCGCGACACGCGTCGAAGCCTCTTTCCGGAAGGCGCTGGCCGAGAGCGGATTCCGTCCTGACTCCTACGACCATTTCCTGCCGCTGTTCGCGCAGGCGCTCCAGCAGAAAGAGCCCTTGAACATGGCCACTCTGGAGCGACTCGGCCTCGGCGAGAGCGTGCAGCGGTTCATCAAGAAGACGCCCACCGGCTACATGTCCATCGTCTACGTCTATCCCACCACCGGCACCTGGCCGCGCTTTCTGCCCGACGAACTGCAGCAGTTCCGCAAGGACCATCCGGAGGGTGTGCTGACCGGCGTGAATCTCGTCTCGCAGACGTTGCGCACCATCACCCGCAACGATGCCACGCGCGCCAGCCTGCTGGGTTTCGTCCTCGTCTTCGGCCTCCTGTGGGGCGGCTTCCGCTCCTTCACGCGGGCCTGCTTCGTGTTCGTCCCATTCATCGCCGGCTGCACCTGCATGCTCGGCTTCATGGCCGCGTTCAACCTCGAGTTCAACTTCATGAACGTCTTCGTGGGCCTGATGCTCGTGGGCACGGCCACGGACTACGCGGTGTACATGCTGCAGCGCTACGACGAGTCGCCGGAAGACTTCCCGCACAATGCCACCGAGACCGGTCGGGCGGTGGTGCTGGCCGCGCTGATGTCGATCGTCGGGTTCGCCTCGTTTGCCATCTCCCACTATCCGGGCGTCCGCTCAATCGGCTTCGCCTCGGTGGTGGGCATCGCCTTGAGCTGTCTGGCTTCGATCACGCTCCTTCCCGCGCTCCTGGCCACGGGTAAGTTCCGCCACAAGAACGCCTCCATGCTCGGCGAGCCCGA
>JBDTOZ010000716.1:0-3079 GCA_039932995.1 Acidobacteriota bacterium
CCATGGCTCATCGCGCCAAGGCACTCCGGTAAGGGGCCGCGGGCATCCTGCCCGCAGTGGACTTTGTTCTGTGGAGCGGTGGACTTTAGTCCACTGCGCGGCGGGACGCCGCCCATCCAGCCGGCGAGACGCCGGCGCTCCCCCGCGACGCCGGCGCTCCTTCAGTATCGCCGGCGCTCCTTTTCAGCGGCGCACGAACCCTCGCTCCTGCAGCAGCTCGATGATGAGGCGTGCGTTGTCGAGGGCCGTGGCGCCGACGGTGTCGAGCGTGAGCTCCGGGGTGTCGGGGGCTTCGTAGGGGTCGTTGATGCCGGTGAATCCCTGCAGCGCGCCGCTGCGCGCACGGGCGTACATCCCCTTGACGTCGCGCTCCTCGCAGACGGCCAGTGGCGTGTCGACGAACACTTCGAGAAAGCGGTCCTCGCCCACCATCGCGCGGACGCTGTCGCGGGTGTTGCGATACGGGCTGACCGCGGCACAGACGGTGACGCCGCCATGCCGTACGATCTCCGCGGCCACGAACCCGATGCGCAGCACGTTCGCATCGCGATCTTCCTTGCTGAAACCGAGGCCTTTGGAGAGGTGGGTGCGGACGACGTCGCCGTCGAGCAGCGTCACCTGGCGGCCGTGCTCGAGGAGCAGCGAGACCAGCAACTCGGCAGTGGTGGTTTTTCCGGCGCCGCTCAAGCCCGTGAACCAGATGCAGACGCCGCGGGCCTCCTGCGGAGGGTGCGCCTCCGCGAGGATGGCCGCGGTCTCGGGGCGCGTGAACCAGGGCGGCAAGAGCTTGCCGGCCGCCAGGTACTGGTCGCGCACCTGCGTGCCGGAGAGATTGAGCGTGCGCACACCCGCGGGCACGCGCGAGCTCTCCTCGTAACGATCTTCGTCCGGCAGATACACCAGCTCCTCGAACGGGACCATCGTCACGCCGAGCTCCTCCGCGTGAGCGGCCACGAGCTGCTGCGCGTCATAGGGACCGTGAAACGGACGTCCGTTGGAATCGTTGCCGGCGCCGGCGTGATCGCGACCGACGATGAAGTGATTGGCGCCGAAGTTCCGCCGGATCAGCGCGTGCCACAACGCCTCGCGTGGCCCGGCCATCCGCATGGCCAGCGGCAGGAGCGAGAGGAGGATGCGGTCGGCCTCATAGTATTTCGCGGCTACGGCCTGATAGGTCCGCACGCGCGTGTAGTGATCGACGTCGCCGGGCTTGGTCATGCCCACCGAGGGATGGAGCAGGAGCACGCCGTCGGTCTTCTCGATGGCGCGACGAGTCAACTCCTCGTGCACGCGGTGCAGGGGATTGCGGGTCTGGAAGGCCACCACGTTGGTACGCCCCATCGACGCCAGCCGCTCGCGGACCTGGGCGGGCGTCAGCCGGAGCACGGCGAAGTCGGGAAAGGACGGAAGGCGGAGCACACGCAACGGACCGCTGACGTTCCAACGTCCCCACGAGGCCATCTCCCGCACGAGGGGATGCTTGGGATCGACCGTGCCCAGGACCTGGCGCGCCTCCTCTTCGAGACGGGCCGGGTACACCTCCTCCACCGTCAGGATGGCCAGGATGTCGTTGCGGGAATCGCGGAGCGCGAGCTCGCTCCCGAGCGCGGGAGGATCGGCCACCGGGAGCGTGATGGGGATCGGAAAGAGCGTTCCGTCCGAAAGGCGCATCGACGCCAGCACACTGTCGTACTGCGCAAGGGACATGAAACGGTTCAGCGGAGAGAAGGCCCCGCTGGCGAGCAGGCCCAGATCACAGACGGAACGTTCGGAGAGCTGGAGAGAAGGGAGAGTGGCGGCATGGCGGCGGGTCTCGTCGAGGGTCGCGGATGGTTCCAACAGGTCGACGAGTGCTCCACCCCAGGGGGCGATGAGTTCGGGCACGGCGCGCACACTATCGGGCCCGCGACGTTCGGGCAAGGCCCCTGTTGGCAAGCGGGACACAGCTCGGGCGCTCGTCAACCCAAGACGGACGTCGACTGCTGCACTGGCCAGACCCAGCACGGGTATTTCTACCTCTGTCCCGACGGCACGTATCACACCGTCACGTTCATCGGCGACACGAACTGCTCGTAAGCCGCTCACGAGTCGGCGGCGCGCATTGGAGCGCGCCGCCATGGAACGTCCGAACGGGACGCGACTCGATTGCAGTCCTCGTGCGCAGGTCGCGAGCCCTCAAGAACCACTACTTTTTCTGCTCGAGCTGCTGCATGCGCGTCTGCAGCTCCTCAATGGTCCGCTGCTGTCCTTGAATCACCTTTGTGAGCACGGCCACCACGTCCATGGAGGAGAGGCCCTTGCGGTCTGCCGTGGCCACGAGGTCCGGCACGTCTTCGGCGATGAACCCGACATTCGTCTCGGCGGGATTCTCTTTATAAGCGAACGTCACCGGCTCCAACGCTTTCAGCGCACTCAATGCCGCGCCGCCGTCGAGCTGGTGAATGTCCTGTTTCACTGCCCGGCTGGACGCATTGACCCAATTGCCGGCGTCCAGACGAGCGCCGCTGCTGTGGTGAATCTGGTAGAGCGGCGCCGCCACGCCCAGGCCGATCCGGCCGGTGCCATCCACTACGAGCGAGTTGTAAGGCGCGGAGGCTTTGATGATGAACGGGTTCTGCTCGTGGTTGACGTCGCGCACGTAGAAATTCGCGTCGTTGGCCACGATGTCCCAGGCCTGGAAGGGCGACGCGCTCTGCTCCATGCGAATGATCGGAGAGACGGGCACACTGATGGTCAGGTCCCGGGCCGGTGTGGAGGTGCGCAGGCCGATCCTGCCGGTGCTGTCGAGATAGAGGGCGTTGTTGGGCGTCCCGCCTTCGATCAGCAGCGGAACCGTGGCCGCGGTGAGGTCCTCGACGAAGAACTTGTTCGCGCCGCCGCTGAACGTGTCGTTGGCACTCAGTTGCCAGTCCGTGGTCGCAAAGCCGGCACTGGCCGAGGTGTCTTCGAACTTGAGGCGCGTGTTGTTCTCCTTCAGCTTGGCCGAGGCCAATCCATAGGACTCGGTGCTGGTGCAATCTGCACCGGCGCAGACGCCTCCCTGTGCGGAGACATCGTCTGTGTAGAACGTATTCACGGC
>JBDTOZ010000717.1:0-1557 GCA_039932995.1 Acidobacteriota bacterium
TTCACCACAGGCCTGACCGGCGGAAGCGGACCGCCGTTGACCAAACAGGTTGAAGGCGCGGGCCAGATGCGGTAGCTCTAGCGTTGCTTGAAGACGCGTAGAGACCGATTTTCTCTGTGGCGGTTCAAAACCCCGCACCACAGGCTGGCCCGCGCCGCATAGAGGTACCACCATTTGTCGCTCCCGCGCTAGCGGGAAGCACGCGCAGCAGAGTCGATGAGACCCGCGGCGTACGCGTCTTCAAGACATGATCGTGAGGAGGCGGTATGGAGGTTCTAGTTGAACAGGGAGCAGGGATCGATGTGCACAAGGATTCGGTGACTGTCTGCGTGATGACGAGCGAAGGGCGAAAGGTCGTCAAGACGCTGAGAGTGTTCACCACATTTCACGATGACTTGGAGAGGATGCGCGACTGGCTGCTGGAGATGGAAGTGACCCACGCGGCCATGGAATCGACAGGAGAGTACTGGAAGCCGGTTTACGAAGTACTGGAAGGTTCTCTGGAACTGCTCGTGGCGAACGCGCAGCACGTGAAGAACGTGCCGGGTCGGAAAACCGACCCCAAGGACGCAGAGTGGCTGGCTCGGCTGCTTCGGCACGGTCTTCTGCAGGCAAGCTTCGTCCCGGCGGCACCGATCCGGGACCTGCGTGATCTGACGCGGCTGCGGCGCAAGACCATCGAGATGGGGGCCCGTGTAGAGAACCGCGCTCAGAAAGTGCTGGAAGCCTCAGGGATCAAGCTCGGCTCGGTCGTGACCGATGTTTTCGGCGCGACCGGACATGCGATTCTCCAACAACTGTCGAACCACAAAACCGATCCGGCGAAGTTGGCCGAGTTGGCCAAGGGCAGTCTGAAGAAAAAGAAGCCGCAGATCGTCCGTGCCCTTGAGGGATCGTTCACCAAGCATGACGCGGCTTTGCTCAAGCACCAGATGATCCTGCACGAGCAACTTCAACAACGCCGGGCCGCGATCGAGTCACAACTGTCCACCTCGGTGACGCCGTATACGACGCTGATCTCGCGGATGGACGAGATGCCCGGCATCAACCGTGATGCTGCCATCGAGATCCTCGGGGAGATCGGCAACGACATGTCTGCGTGGGCCAACCACCGCCGGTTCGCGGCCTGGGCTGGACTCTGTCCGGGGAATCACGAGAGCGCGGGAAAAAAGAAGAAGATCGGTATCCGCAAGGGCAACCACTTCCTCAAGTCCATTCTCGTGCAAGCGGCAACGGCGGCAGTGAAAACCGACGGTACGTACTATCAGGCCAAGTTCAATCGGCTCAACAAACGGCGCGGATACAAACGAGCCATCGTGGCCATCGCACACTCGATGCTCATCGCCATCTATCACATGATTCGCGACGACAAGCCGTACCACGAGCTCGGCGCATCGACCTTCAATCAGCGCTCCGATGAGTCGATCAAGCAGTCTCTGGTCAAGCAACTCGAACGGCTCGGCTACGCCGTCGCCGTCGAGATGCGCACAACTTGAGCCGCTGACAGACGTACCCGTGCACCTCGCCAGCGCACGCCTTCCCGCGGAGGGTCGTTTT
>JBDTOZ010000718.1:0-6289 GCA_039932995.1 Acidobacteriota bacterium
AACTCCGTGGTGTATCCGATGCCCGGCTCGCAGTCGCAGCCGCCGGTGTTGTGCGCCGGCTGCCTTGGCTCCAACACGTCCGGTCAATTGAACGACGGATTGCCGACGTACCCATACGGCTCTCCGATCGCGAGTCACGTCGGCCGTTACGTCGACTCGCAGACGACGGCGAACTATCAGAACCTCGGGTTCCGCACGGCCCGGGCGCGGACGATCCGCACCTTTTCGCAAGCGAACGGGCAGGCGCCGCCTCGTGTCTACATCCAGATCGGCAACGCCGTCGGTGCGTACGCGCTGGACACCTTCTTCTCCACGAAGCTGCCCGCCGGCCCGGTCTCCGTCGGCGGAGTGAAAACCGGTTCACCCGTAGGCGGCTTCGGTCGCAGTCCGCTGGAGAAGATCACGATGTGGGACGGCTTCTTCTATCCGGAGGCCCTCGCGTCGGGTTGGTACACGCCAGTGATCGACCAGCAGGATCCGATGGCGAAGGGCGGCCCGTTCGACGTCGACGACCGTGGTTACATCTACGGCAGCTGGCCTACGTTTGGGTGGGGCATCGCCCGTGATGATGGCCGAACCGACGCAACGCATTTCCCGAAAGTCGTGCAGATGGTCTACAGCATTGCGGGAATCGACCAGACGCAGTATCCGAACACGCAGGCCGACCCATCCGGCGTGACCCCGAACTCGATTCTCGCCATCCCCAGCGGCGGCAGGTACTACGCCGTCATCGCCGGATCCAGCAACTCGTCGGCGGTCTTCGACGTCACCGTTCCCGCGGCGCCGCTCTATCTCGCGAAGTACCCGGGCACCTCCAAGGCAATCCTTCGTTACGATCGCTCGGACGCGCACCAGCGCGTTGCCTACGTCGACGTCACTCGTAATCTGCAGGTGTACAGCTACGACGCCCTGGTCAGCGGCGGCGCGCCCATGGCTTCAGAGGCGAAGTCCGACGGCGGCTTCCGGGATGTGGCCATCGACGACGCCGGGAACATCTGGGCGATCGAGAGCACGCGTCTGGTGAAGCTCACCCCCTCGGGCGGCGGCTTCGTGACGACGTCCTATCCGTCGCCGTTCGGGTCGAGCTTCGGTTCGATGTCCGTGCTCGCGGTTGGCGCGGGTCATCTCGCCGTCGCCGGTGTCACCACCGCCGGTACCGTGGCGGAGGATGTTCGTCTGGCAACGATCGGGGCCGGCGCACCGGTGGAGGTCCCGCTCGGTGGCTTCTTCAAGAACTACTATTTCGGCGGAGCGCCCGGTTTCGCGGAGCCCGGGCCGTATACGCAACCATTCGACCTGCACCTCATCTCGTGGAATGGGAAGACCTACCTGATGAACAGCGCCGAGGGTCTTGGCGACGTGTTCGAGATCCAGACTCCATGAGGAATGTCGCAGCCTGGTGTCCTACGCCGCAGCTCATCCAGGTACGCCGGCCGGTGCGTACCTGGATGCGGCGAAACGCGTCGTCGCCGCGGCGATGAACGAGTCGCCGTTCCACCACGATGCGCATTGAGCGTATTAGAGTGAGCGCAGCGCCGCACGGGCCGAGGTCTCCGACTCGAGGTTTCAACGAAGATGCTTCCTCTCGCAACACTCGCTCAGGTCAAGGACGAGAATTGATGCGATGCTCCTCCGTTGATCCAGAGGCTTGAATGAAGATCCGTTCGTCCAACTGGAAGATCGCGCTTGCCTTCACCGCCGCAACCGTCGTCTGGCTGGGACTCAGCACCACGCTGTTCGTGTTGAAGCTTCGCGACGGCATGCAGTTCGGCTGTGCTTTTCTTTTCATCGGCTTCTTCGTCCTCTTCGGGCTGTTGCTGGGCGTCTGGACTCTCAGTCACATTTTTCGATGGGTGCGTTTCAAGGACTCGCATCTGGAGTTTGCCGAGGAGGACGCGCGGGTCGGCGGTCCGTTCTCGGCCATGCTCTGGTTTGCCCATCCCTTCCGTCCGACGGGTGCGATGGTCCTCAACCCACGTTGCATTCGTCACGATGTGTACCGCTCGCGCACCAGCACGCAGGAGTCTGATCGGAGCTCGACCGTCACGGTTCTGTGGCGCAATGAAAGCACCGTGGAGCTCTCGGAAGCGCAGACTCGAGGGCCAGTCGCGATCACCTTTCCGCTGCCATCAGGATATCCGGCAGCCACCGATCCCACCCTCGATTCCTCCATCCACTGGCAACTCGAAGTGACCGTGCCTTCACGCTTCGTCGACTTTCACTCGACGTTTGAAATTCCGGTTCGCGGCGAGGGCGCGCCTGACGGTTGCGGAAGCTCCAGCGACGCTTGATTGTCGGCGTCTCCCTCAGGGAAGTGCCCGGCGTGGTCACTGCCGGGCGTCACGAAACGCGCGGCGTGAAGAGGCCGTTGAACCCGCTGCTCCCAGGTGAGCCATTGGACGGAAGTCTGTCGAAGCCTCGGAGCCGTTTTGAGTATCCTCGTTGCATCACTCTGACGAAGGAGGCGAGCATGGGAAAACTGGCGGTCTTCAACAGCGTGACGCTGGATGGCTACTTTTCGGGTGTCGGGGGAGACCTCGGCTGGGCGCATGACAATGCGGACGAGGAGTGGAACGACTTCGTGTCGGGCAACGCCAGCGGGGGCGGCACGCTCCTGTTCGGCAGAATCACCTACGACATGATGGCCGGCTTCTGGCCGACTGCTGAGGCGATGAAGAGCATGCCCACCGTGGCCACGGCGATGAACGAGCTCCCGAAGATCGTCTTCTCCAGGACGATGAAGCGCGCTGAATGGAACAACACGCGCGTCGTGCGCGGGGACATCGCCGCCGAAGTGCGGTCCATGAAGAGCGCACCCGATGCCGATCTGGTCATCTTCGGAAGCGGGACCATCGTGTCGCAACTGGCTCAGGAAGGCCTGATCGATTCCTATCAGATCGTCCTGGTCCCCGTCGCCCTCGGCCGCGGAAGGACGATGTTCGAGGGCCTGCGCGATCCCGTGAAGCTCCGACTCGTCAGCACGCGGAGTTTCCGCAACGGGAACGTACTCCTGGAGTATGGCCCCGGACGGATGAAAGACTGAAGAACCTCGGAGAGCGGTGGCGCCTGCGTCCCGCTGTATCGTTCTCCATTGAGATGTCGAGCTGTGCTTCAATAAGTTGCTCGAGGTGAACAAGGAGCGGGTGTCGATATGGCAAGTGCGAGGGTCTTGAAAGCAACACAGCGAAACGAGTTGCTCAGCGCACTGAAGGAGCGCTTCGAGCAGAACAGCCACCGCCACCGCAAGGTGGTCTGGGCCGAGCTGCAGTCGAGGCTGGAGGCCAACCCTGACAAGCTTTGGTCGCTCCACGAGATGGAGCAGACCGGTGGTGAGCCGGACGTCGTCGGCTACGACAAGAAGGCAGACGTATACCTGTTTTTCGACTGTTCGGCGGAGAGTCCCAAAGGCCGCAGAAGTGTCTGTTATGACCGTGAAGCGCTGGAGTCGCGGAAGGAAAACAAGCCGAGGGGCAGCGCGCTCGATCTGGCGGCGGCCATGGGCATCGAGCTTCTTTCGGAGGAACAGTATCGAGAGTTGCAGAACCTCGGCGAGTTCGACACGAAGACGTCGAGCTGGGTGAAGACACCGGCAGAGATCCGAAAGCTGGGGGGCGCGATCTTCTGCGATCGCCGCTACGACACGGTCTTCGTCTATCACAACGGCGCAGAGTCCTACTACGCCGCCAGGGGGTTCCGCGGCGTGCTACGAGTCTGAACCGCTTTCGTTCGCGGAACCGGCGTGCCGAAATGCCGCTCTCTGCGGATGATATTAGGCGTTTGCGACTGGATAAGGCCTCGTACGCCTTCGAGGACCTTTGGGAGACGATCCATGGACGTTCCTGAACTGGTTCACGCTCTTCTGGCCGGTGACCTGCTCACCGCTCGGCAATGCGTGGCGGATGCCCAACGCAGGCACTTCCAGTGGGAGTATCTGAACCATCCCGAAGGATTGAGCGAACGCGAGATGTCTGTCGCGGCGGGGGTCGTGGAGCTCCTCGCACTCCGTGCTGGGGCTCCACCGCCTCCCTGGACGAAGGGCATTGGTGCGCTCCGCGAATCATTGATTCTCGATCCTGGGTTGGAACAGATGCCTCGATCTTTCGCGCGCGCGCTGTCCTCCGGTCCGGAGTCCCTTCGGAAACGCAACATGGTCGCGTCGCCAGATTTCCTCGACGTGGTGTAGTCCTTCGAGGTTGAGGTGACGTGCCGCCCGACCTTCTCCTCACCCCGCGTGGTCCGCGGGGTGAGGATGGGGATATGCCTCAGTTCGTGGAGAACGACGTGCGGCCACGCCTCCGCCGACGTGGCCGGCTGCATTCGTGTACTGGCGTCCCACGCCCGTCGTGGAATCGATGACGGTGACGGTATAGGCGACGTCGGTCATGCCGCCGTAATAGATGTCGAAGCGGGGAGCGAAGGGGCGCGTGTCCTGAATGCGGACGACCACTTCCACCGCTTGCGCGCTGACTGAATCTGAAGAGGGCCGTGTCAGGGTTCTGGACGCCCTCCGTCAAGAAGTCCGTTTCCTATCCCAGGTTGTTCTCGTAGTCCTGATCGCGGGTCTCCGCGCTGAGCAGGAGCGCGATCAGGGAGACCACGGCCGTGAGCGCGAGATAGATGCCCACCCATTTCGTATTTCCTCGGCCGGCTTGCCAGAGGGCGATGGCCACGAAGGAGGCGGGGGCGGCGCCGAGGACGGAGGAGAGGTTGTACGCCACGGCCGAGCCGGTGTAGCGGACGTTGGAGGGGAAGAGCTCGGGGAGGATGGCGGCCATAGGGCCGAAGGTGAGGCCGGTGAGGGTGAAGCCGACGATCAGGCCGATCATCGCCGCGGTCTTGCCGGGTCCGAAGAGCGAAGTCCAGCCGAGGCCGAAGGCGATGATGGCCAGCGTCACGACGATGAGGAACTTGCGGCGTCCGAACTTCTCGGCCAGGGGACCGGAGACCATGGTGAAGACGCCGAAGAAGACCACGCCGATGATGAGCATGGTCAGGAACTCGGGGCGGGCGATGCCCAGGCCCGGGACGAACGCGGCCGGATCGAAGGTCCGGCCCTTGGCCGCGGCCGCGGCGGCGGCCTGCTTCAGCGTGGCCGGGGCCGTGCCGTACGTCAGCGTGAAGCTGGTCATCAGGTAGAAGATCACGTAGGTGGCCAGCATGATGAACGTGCCGGTCACGACGCCACGCCAGTGGTGCTTCATGGTGGCCTGGAACGGCGAGCGCTCGACTCTCGCGTGCTCGACGACTTTCTGAAACGTGACCGACTCGACGAGGTTCAGACGGACCCACAGTCCCACCGGCACGAGGAGCGCGGAGAGAAAGAACGGCACGCGCCAGCCCCAGTCGAGGAACTGTTCCTGTGTGAGGAGCGTCTGCAGGGCCACGAAGACGGTGTTCGCGAGGATGAAGCCGAGCGGGGCACCGAGCTGGGGGAAGGTGCCGTAGATGGCGCGTTTGTTTTTGGGCGCATTCTCCGTGGCCAGCAGCGCCGCTCCCGACCACTCGCCGCCGAGGGCCAGGCCCTGGGCGAAGCGCAACAGCACGAGCAGCAGCGGCGCCAGCACGACGAACGGGCCGGTGGCCGCCGGCAGGAATCCGATGAGGAAGGTGGCGATGCCCATGATGAGCAGCGACAGCACCAGCGTGCCCTTGCGCCCAAGCCGGTCTCCTTGATGTCCGAAGAGCACGGACCCCAGCGGACGGGCCACGAACGCCACTCCGAAGATGGCGAAGGCGTTGAGCACGGCGTGAATCTCGGTGGACCGCGGGAAGAACAGGGTCGGAAAGACGAGCACGGACGCGGTGGCGTACGCGTAGAAGTCATAGAACTCGATGGTCGTGCCGATCAGGCTGGCGAAGATCACCCGCGCGCGCGTGTTCTGCGACGGTGCGCGGGGACTGGCAAGGGTGGAATCGGGGACGGCCATGCGGGAAGGGATCGGACGAGCGGCATCCTACAACGAGCCGAGGGGAGGCGAAGGGGACTGAGACGACGTGAGAGCCGCGACGCTCAGCCGTCAGGGCCGAGCTCGCGATTGGGAAAGTGGTCGCGCACTTCGCTGTTGAAGTGCCGGCCGATCGAGTCGGAGCCGCGCAGTGCGTCGTAGACGCCTTGCGGAATCAACCAATACCTGTAAACGCGTCCGGTGCGGAACTCGACGTCCAGCACGTTCGTGTCACTGTCGTACGTGAGTGCCGCAATGACGGACGAATCGATGAGGGTGCGTTGGGACATATGGGTGTTCCCGGGCATTGAGTCTCTGTGGAGCGGTGGACTTCAGTCCACCGG
>JBDTOZ010000719.1:0-6615 GCA_039932995.1 Acidobacteriota bacterium
GCAGGCGCCATACCCCTTCGACGCTCCGAAGCCGAGGGTCATGTCTCCGTCGGCGAGGTCGCGCAGGGTCAAGAGGAGTAATCCGAGGGCGGCGTCGCGGGTCTCAGCGCTCATCTTCGCGGTGCTCCAACGCGAGAGGTTGACCGTCATTGCGGACTCGAACTCCGGTCTCCACACCGCCTTGACGTTGAACTTGGCCGTGCCCGAGACGCCGCCGGTGAAGCGGTCGATGGCCACCAGTTCCTGCTTGTACGGATCTGGCTCGTGCGTCAGCCGGAAGCCTTCATAGTCGATCGGGGTGGCCCAGCCGGGCGCGCCGAAGAGCTGGCAGGTGAGGCAGAGGGTTGCCACCTCCTTCGCGGACTCGATCGCCTTGCAGGCGTCGCCGGGGTCGGTGGCGGCACAGGCTTTCTTGCCCAGCGTGCGCACGATCTTCTCCGCGCGCGAACGAAGTGCGCCGCGGAAAGAGGAGACCGGCAGCACGACCTTTTCGTCGACGCCGACCCGTTCCGCGTGATTGGGCAGGTCATTCTCTTCGCCGGGCCTCTTGGTCCGGCTTGGCTCGTTCACGAGGAAGGGACCGGTGAAGGCGATGGTGAGGGGGATGTGGAGTTGATTGCCGAGTGCATCGGGGGTCCGCCTCGAAGCGAGAGTCCGGATGGCTTCCGTACTGCTCGTCCACGGTTTCTTGTCGAGCCACAGCGCCACATCGGTGCTCTGCACCTCGATCGCGTCGCACTGGAAGCGTCCCCACCCTTCGCGGGTCTCGGCGCCGAGCTGGATCGGACTGGTGTCGTTGAATCCCTGGAGAGCGCGCACGAGGAGCGCTACTTCTACCTCGTCGAGCTCATCGCCGGAGAGGGAGACCTCGAAGGTGATGCCCACCGGTACGTACTCCCGATGGAACAGCTTCTCGTCCCGCGCCGTGCGCGTCCTGCGGTCGATGGCCGCGGAGGCGGTGACTCCGGTGAGGCGAGCGACTTCCCAATGCGGGACCGGAGCGAACGCATCGGGCTGCTCCTCGGAGGCGTGAGCGTCGTGCACTTCGACCTTTCCCCCGCGGGAGGTCGTGGCATCGCCGCCCGCTCCGAAGACACCTTTGATGGTGGTCACTTCGTCAGGGAACTGCTCGAGCAGCCATGAGCGCAGCGCCCCTTTCAGCCCGCTGCCGGGGAGATAGGCCCGATTCCTGTGATCGGTGGCGATGGCGCTGACTTCGACTTTCTGGCTCTTCTTTTCGCGATCGATCCGCGCGAGCCGGTTGGTGAGCCGCTCCCCCGTCCCGATGTGCAGATCCGAGGTGGTGCGGAGGGTCGCGCTGATCTTCCAGCGCTTGCTGAATTTTGCCGGATCATTCTTGCCGATAGACGTGTCTTCCTTCCGCGGCGCCACCGAGCCCCGATTCGCAGCGGCCACACGCGCGGCGATTTCCTCTGTCGGGGCGGTCGCGACTTGCTCCCACGTTTCGGTTTCGATGGGTGTGAATCCCGGAACCGGTTCGCGGTGACAGGGGAGATTCACGACCACCTCGCCGAATCCATCGGCCGGCAGGAAGGGATTGCTCTGCCAATGCTCGGTGTAGCGATCCTTTGCCCATTGTGGAAGCGGCAGCCGCTCCCGCGCGAAGGTCTCGATGG
The DNA here is from genome assembly GCA_039932995.1 of Acidobacteriota bacterium. GTDB lineage: Bacteria > Acidobacteriota > Thermoanaerobaculia > Gp7-AA8 > Gp7-AA8 > QHVT01. The sequence continues at coordinate 1,638 of JBDTOZ010000719.1, forward strand.
ACGCCTGTCCCTCGGGTTTGACCGGTTCCAGCACGAACACGCTTCCCGGGTTCGTCAAGAGGAATGGCGCATATTGCCTGCCCGGGCGGAACCGGTGGATGAGATATCCGCCGGCGAGGCTCTGCTGCGCGAAGAAGCGCACCAGGCGCAGGCTATGGTCTGAGAGGTCGTCCCACGCCGCCGCGTAGGCGTCGAAGAGCTCGTCGCGCCCGCTCGCTTCATTGAGGGTCGCGGGATCGCAAAGCAATGCCGGCGTCTGCAAGGTGACCACCCACGGTGTCTCCGCAAAGCGGGCCGCCTCCGGTGGTTGGGCGGTCCTTATGAGCGTCAGGCGTCCGCGGGCCTTGCTCTTCCCCCACGCCGCGGGCTCCAGGGCAAACAGCTTCTGAAACTGCGCGATGACGGCAAGCCGTTCCTCCGCGGGGACCTTTGCGAAGGACACGCTTCCCCGCCAGACGGTCTCGCCCGGACGGATCATCTCGTAGGAGAAAAGGTGCTTCTCCTTCGCGCGCCGGGTGCCGCGATCGATGGCCGTCCGCACGCGGATCTCTTTCTGTGCGCCGAGGTCGGGCCAGAGGTAACGCTTACGAAGATTCCCGTGGGTGTCGCCCTTCCAGTCGATGAAGAATTCCGGCGCCTGGCCGTCGATGAGGCCGGGACCATTCTGCAGCGCAATGTCGACGAGCTTCTCGTCGCTGTACTTCACGAGCGAGATTGGAGGTTCCACCGGCCGGGCGTCGTTCGAAGGAAAGGCGTGGCTGATGGTGATGGTGTTGAAGTGCCTGGCCAGCGCGGACCATTGCGGGTCGATTACAGCGTGACCATCGATGTTGTCGGACGAGCGGCGGCCGAGGAGGTCATTGAGCGTGGTGGCGGCCACGCCGCGGATGGCGGCGCCGGGGATGACCTCGTCTGTTTCGAAGAGGTTTTCGGCGATGCGGCGGCGCGCCAGACAGAAGGGGTCGCGGAGCGTGATCGCGTAGTCGAAGTCGCTCCCCTCGAGGGTGCCGGGAGTTTGTTCCTTCCCCTCCGATACGATGGAGACCTGCGCCTCGTGGACGCGCCCGAAGCCGATCGTACGGCCTGCTCCGAATCCCGAAGTCCACTGGAATGCGGAGAGCAGTTGTTCGCGGATCATCTCCGCATTGGCGTCGGATCCGAAGAAGGTGATCTCTCCTTTGAAGACCACTCTCTCTCCCGCGGCGAACGGATTCTCGAGAACCTGGAGCATTCCGTCATCGGCGGCGCCGGTCTCTTCGTCAATGCAGATGCGGTGACGCGTGGGCATGCCCACACGCTTCGCGGCTCGAGTCTCGATGAGATCGGTGAAACGGAAACGTCCGCGGGTGGCGCTCCAGCCGCCCACTCTCGAGCCGAACCATTCCTCCGCTTCCGCGAAATCCAGCTCGTCCCACGACTGGCGGAGACGGCCCTTGATCAAAGAGAACGGGAGGTAGCAGCGCCCGTCCGGCAGAGTGGCCACCGTGGCATCGACACCGAGCCGGCCGGCTCCGCTGCCGTGCGTGAGGACCGGACCGATGAGGGTGAGCTCGACGGCGAGCCGGACGCGGCTCACGGGTGCACCTCCTTCGCCGGCGCGGGTACGTAGTCCCACAGCTCGGCCAGGTGGAACCAGGCCGTCGGTGCGGTGTCCCACGGAGCAGCGCCACTGTTCCGGCCGAAGAAGTGGAAGAGCCTCCGGAGAGCGTCGCGCTCTTCGGTGGGGAGCTTGTCGACGGTAGCCGTGGCGAGGTCGTTCCCACCCTCCTTGCCGCGGAGGGCGAGGAGGATGTCGTGCAGCTTCGATCGCGGGAAGCCGCGGCGTACGACGTCAAAGTCGGCGGCGACGTTTCCCATACCCTGTGCGCGTACGAGCAGTTCGTCGCTGGCCGTCTCTTTGCGGGAGAGGGGTGCCCGTTTGGCGCGGTAGTCCTTCAGATCCCCTTCAATCAGATCGAAGGACTCGAACACCTGATAGGCGAACAGGTCGGACTCCGCGTGTCCAGGATCGACCTTCCCGCTCTTGAGGAACTTCTTGCTGAGGTCGGCGAGCGCGATCGCTGTATGTCGCATGCGATGGATGGGGGCCGCGTGATGGCAGAAGACGATGCCGCCGGCATGGGTGAGTGCCTGCCGATCATGTGCGCAGCCCGCGGTCTGTTCGTAGAAGAGCTGCATCACCTCCCACCCCTTCCACGCCGGGACGACCCAGATCAATTCATCGCCGCCCCAAAGCAGGGTCTCCAGCCGGATCTCGTCGGACTTCGTCCACCAACCGTTGTCGCGTGAGCTGGTGATGGTCTCCATGAGGCTGCGAAGGACTCTGCGGCGGCAGGTCTTGATGGCGGTGTCGAGTCGCGTGAGCACCTCGGGAGAGTCGCACTCGCGCTGCTTCGTCCCGAAGCTGTTGCCATCGAAGTAGAGCACGGCCATCTTGGCGTGCAGCGACTTCTTGCTCTCGTCGCCGGTGAGGGCTTCCAGGTCGTGGGCGAATTCCGCCTTCTTGACCTTTTCGATCAGGGCATTGAGGGAAGGGTCGTTCTCCATGCCGAGCTCTCTGAGCTCTTTCGCATAGAACTTCTGCTTCTCCTTCCGACCTTTCTCGCGTCGCACATGAGCGGAGGCGCTGACGTCGATTGTGTCCTTTCCATCGGGTGTGGACTCCACGTGGGCTGCAGGGCGTACGTGGTCGCGGTCGCATTCCTTGTTGGATGGCGTTGCGGGATTGGAGGGAACGGCCAGCGTGGGTTGTTGGAACTGCCGCCAGCGATTCATGGCCGCGAGCGACTCGCGGTCTCTCACGAAGGACGTGACCGGCGCGACGTCTACGACGAAGGTGGCGTGCCGGCGATGATCGCGGTGAAGAAACCGCTCAATGTCCCGTCTCAACTCCGCCGCAGGCCGTTCCGAGGCGATGGTGAACAGTCCGGCGGACGCTCCGCTGCTGATGCGCCGCAAGTGAAACTCCTGCTCGACCTCGAGGACGGCATCCAACAGCAGGAAGCTCCCCCCGCGGATGGTGCTGAGATCGTGGACGTCCTCGACGAAATTGAAGAGGTTCACCGCTTCCATTCGGACATAGAGGTCTGGCATTGAGGGCTCCTTGGGTGTTCTCAATCGAGCAGCCGGCTCCGGTTTGTGCGCCATTTCCATAGAGAACGGGAGAGGCCCGTCAGTGCGATGGTTCCACCGCCTGCCAGCCACCAGCGCGCGTCTGGCCGCCATTCGGTCGGCCACCACCCGCCGATCGATCGCTGCAGCAGATCAGCCGTCTCCTGACCAATGTCCAGTCCAAGAAACGTGAGTGCGATTCCCGCGGAGGCAGCAATTGTGGCGATCCATCCCAGCCAGTTCGCCGCGCTTTGTTGCTCCGCCGCAGCCGTGAGCTCAAAAAACTCATGCGTGCTCTCGATCTCTTTTTGCACTTCCTCGAACAATTCATCGACATCCAGCGCCTCTCGGGCCGCCGCGTACATCTCGATGCCCTGCTGCTGACTGGAGAGCAGGGGGAAGCGATAGAGGTTGGTAAAGAACGCAAATGCCTGCCGTAGCGCGGCGAATGGCTGCCGCGCGGCCTCGGCATCGCGCCTTCCGCTCGCCAGTTTGCTGGAGATTCTCGACAGCTTGCCGCTGAACCGGAACGTCGTCACGCGCAGGTAGAGCAACAGCAGGACCTGGTCGAAATACATATCCGCGAAGTGCCGCCAGGTCGGCGGCTCCTGGCAAGGCGCCCCGATCATGACTGCCGAGTGACTGCTGAAGCCGTAGAGCGTCCCGTAATGCTTCCAGCGGTCATAGGTTCGGTCGGCTGCCCACTTGTGCTCGAAAGGCGTGGCAGCAGCCGTTTCCGGAAAATCGACATTGACCAACCGCACCCATTCCCCGGACTCCTGAGGTGCATCACCGTCGCGGCCGAGATCGGTCGAGCCCCGTGGCGTCAGCGCGCAGCTATAGACGAAAGCGCGATCGTCGGTGTAGCAGATCCAGCCGGCCGCGGGAACTGTCGGGTCATCGATCCAGGCCTGTGCCTCATCTCTCTGGCCCGAGTCGACGAATTGCCACGGCCCCTTCTCATCATTGACGGGGAGCCCGAGAATTGACTGCCATCCGCCGAAGTAGGGCGCGCCACTACTGCCGTCGAGCAACAGTGCCAACTCATTGTGCGAAAACGATCCGCCCGGCGATGAGCGTAGTCGCTCTCGGTGTCCTTCGAACGGTTCGCGCCAATAGCGAAACAGCTCGTTGACGGCCAACAGGTCATCCAGAGTCGCCTCGGTGGTGAAGCTCACGTCAATGAGCAGAAAGCCGGTCGACAGCTCCTCGGGAGTGTCAGGGTCAGCCTCTTCAAAAAGCACAGCGCGGGGCGGAGCAATTCTGAGCCCCAGCGGCCGGTCGTCCACGCAGATCGAACGGTATCGGCCATCGTCCGGCCAGTTCTTGACGCGCAGCCACCGGGCTCGCGAAAACAGCACCAGAGAAGTTTCCGGCGAGAAGTATCTCGATCGGGCCGCGAGGCGGCGAGCGTCGAACGCGTCCTCGACGAAGTGGGGGGCGTCGCCGTCGAGCTCTGTTTGTAGAAGTGCTCTCTTCCACGCGAACGGCAGGACAAAGCGGGTGAACGCCGCCGGTTTGTGCTCGGGATTGCCCGTTACGATCGGAATTGCCGTCGTCTGGAAGGTCAATCACGCGCTCCGCGAGCCTTGGGAACCGACAGTCGCTCTCGTACCATGGAACTCCCATAGCTCCGGTTGGACAACCGGCGCATCTTTCCGGAGGCTCGCGGTTTAGGACAATGGACCCTGCTGAGATGGGAAGTAAAGCCCGAGTTCCGGTAAAAAGTCAAATCCGGCCAACGTTGCCGGAAGAGCGTTGTCCCGTGAACTGGTTGGCAGTGGCGCGGGGAGCGCAATTGGGGGAAAAGCATTCCAGAAACAGAGTTTCCGGGGCGGAGGCCGTCCACCGCCGAGGACAACATGGA
>JBDTOZ010000720.1:0-2456 GCA_039932995.1 Acidobacteriota bacterium
CAGTCTCATAGGTGCACGACGCGACGACGCGAAGCCTCGACGACTCGGAGACTTGACGACTCGACGACGAGACGACTCGACGACGCGAAGACTCGACGACGAGACGACCCGACGACGCGACCACGAGAAGACCGAAAACAAAGGCGCAAGCGCCTAAGCGGCTCGCCTCACCGGCAGGCGCATGACCATGCTGGTGCCGACGCCTTCGATCGAGGCTACGCTTACTTCGCCTCCGTGGGCTTCGATGACCTGCTTGACGATGTAGAGGCCGAGGCCGGTGCCGGAGCCGCCGCGGAGGGACTTGCCGCTCTGCTTGTACTTGGCGAAGATCATTTCCAGATCGCCGGCGGGGATGCCTGTGCCGCTGTCGGTCACGGTGATCACGATCGACTCGGGGGCGTCGTTGTTGCGGACGATCTGCGCGGCGACGGAGATCAGGCCCTTCTTCGGCGTGAACTTCAGCGAATTCGAGATCAGGTTGATGACCGCCTGCGTGAGCTTCTCCACGCTGCCGATGATCTGCGGCACGTCGCGGCCGTGCGCGTTGAGGAGAAACACCTCGTCGCGGGCGGCCACGGACTGGAGGCTGCGCACGGCCCGTTTGAGGACGCCGGCCACGCGCACCGGTTCCGCTTCGATGAGGAAGTTCCCGGATTGGATCTTCGAGAAGTCCAGGAGCTCGTTGATGAGGTTCATCATCCGCTCCGATTCGCGGTAGGCCTCCTGCAGCAGGTCCGCGTAGAGCGCCTCGAGCTTCGCACCTTCCTGGGAGAGCACGAACTCGAGCGTGCCCTGGATTCCGGAGAGCGGGCCGCGGAGGTCGTGGACGATCTGCGCCGTGAAGTCGGATTTCGATTGCTCCGCCTCACGCTGCCGGGTCACGTCCTCGAACGACAACGCCATGGCCGGACCGTCGTCCCCGCCCAGCGGCTCCGACAAGTCTTCTTCCAGGCGCATGATGCGATCGATGCGGAAGATGCGGCCTTCGATCTCCACGTCGATCGGATCCTCGGAGCCGAGGAAGAATCCCTGCAGCCAGCCCCGTTCGCCGGCCACCGCGCGGGCGGCCTCGCGGATCCAGTCCACCGCATCCGAGCCGAAGGCACCATCGAAGGCGCGGTTCCGATAGCGGATGGCACCGTTCTCGGCGATGGCGGCGATGCACGTCGGAAGCTGGTCCAGCAGCGATAGCGCGAAATTCATTGGCCATCCTTCAACTGCGTGTGCGTCGTGCGGGAAATCCGGATCGCGTGAGCTCTCATTGCGGAACCACGATGGCGCGCTCGTTCAGGAGCTTGGCCAGGAGAAAGAAGGTCGTGAACGGATCGAAGGGACTGAGGATCTGCAGCTTCTGCAAGTCCAGACGGCCGTCGATGAGGGACACCAGGTAGCCTTCCTGGGCATTGAGGTTGAAGCGCTCGAAATTCGACAGGAACTCCGCGCTCATCTTCGGCACCGCCTGCATGCCTTTCGGATGCGCGAGGAAGTCCCGGACGATGTTGTTGCGGACGATCTCCAGATACCCGCGCAGCGAGAGATCGTCGGGATACACACGCCTCGCTTCCAGCAGCTTCGCCTGCGTATGCCAGACGCCGTGCTGCTTGAGGGAATCGCCCACCAGCCGCGGCCAATCGGGACGGGGAGGAGCCATGGTGGAGGGAGCGGACATGCGTTCGCCCGGGATTCTACATGCCTCGGTGGATCCCCCACACCGGCGCCGCGCCCTTGGTACCATGTCCGCGTGACCGATCATCAGCTCCTTCCGGCTGCCCCTCCCTCGCGGGTCCGCTCGCGGTTGCTGATGTTGTTGCTGGCGGCGGGACTGGGTGTGCCGGCGGGATTTCTGTTCGCGCACGCGGTGAGGATGCCGGCCGTGAAGAGGCTGGCGGATTATCAGCCGGCGATCATCACCCGGATCTTCGACCGCAACGGCGTTCCCTTCGCCGAGTACTCGATCCAGAAGCGGATCGTGGTGCAGAAGAAGGACATCGCCCAGAACCTGGTCAACGCCATCATCGCCACCGAGGATGCGGAGTTCTATCGTCACGGGGGCATCGACCCGAAAGGCATCGCCCGGGCTGCCATCAAGAACATCATCGAGGGGCGCAAGGTGCAGGGTGCCTCGACGCTCACGCAGCAGCTCGCCAAGCAGGTCTTCCTCACGCCGGACAAGACCTTCCGCCGCAAGATCAACGAGATGTTCCTGGCGGTGCAGATCGAGAAGGATTTCACCAAGGACCAGATCTTCGAGCTGTATGCGAACCAGGTCTACCTGGGTCATGGCGCGTACGGAGTGGAGGCGGCCGCGCGCCTGTACTTCGGCAAGCGCGCCAAAGAGCTCAGTCTTCCCGAGGCGGCGGTGATCGCGGCGTTGATCCGCTCGCCGATGTACTACAGCGCTCTCACTCATCCGGACCGGGCCAAGATGCGCCGGGACTACGTGCTGCGGCGCATGC
>JBDTOZ010000721.1:0-6027 GCA_039932995.1 Acidobacteriota bacterium
CCGGTGGACTCAAGTCCACCGCTCCACAGACTCGGAGTCCACCGCGGTGCGATACTTTCGCGCCATGAAAGCTCTCGCCGCCACGCTCCTCGGATTTCTCGCCGTTTCCTGCGCCACCACGAGCCCCCCTCCTGTGGCTCGGGACAGTGATGAATTTCAAATCGAGGCGACCGTGCTCGCGGTCTACAACGTCCTTTCCGGACCGGCCGGCCGCCGCGACTGGAAGCGCTTCGAAGCACTCTTCGCTCCCGGCGCGCAGATGATCGTCGCGGGCGTGACCGAGGGAGTCCCTTCGACGACCCTCATGACTCCGACGGAGTACATCGCGCGGGCCACGCCCAATTTCACCGAACACGGCTGGTTCGAGCGCCCCATCGCCACGCGCGTCCTGCGTTATGGCGACATCGCTCACGTTTGGAGCACCTACGAGGCGCGCGAAGCCGCGAACGCGGCACAACCGATGGCCCGCGGCATCAACAGCATCGAGATGGTGCGCATCGGCACCGACTGGAAAGTGCAGACACTCCTCTGGCAGAAAGAGGACGCCGCGCATCCCATCCCCCGGGGATACCTCCCGGTTCGATGACCGCCATTCCGCCACGCCTGCGCGTCTCGGGGATCTCGGTCCGCCGCGGCGGCCGGGCCATCCTCGACGCCGTCTCGTTCAGCGCCCATCCGAACGAGATCGTCGGAGTGATCGGTCCGAACGGCGCGGGCAAGACCACGCTCTTTCGGGCGGTGGCCGGCCTGCTGCCGCCCGATCGCGGCGAGGTGGCCCTGGATGGCGTCACGTTGCGCGACCGCAGGTCCGCCCTCTTCTACCTGCCGGACGGCATCGCCCCCTGGCCCGAGCGGCGCGCCGGCTGGTGCCTCGAAACCTTCGCCGCCCTGTTCGGTGGCTCGCCGGATGCGGATGCGATCGACGCCCTGCAGGCCGGCCCGCTGCTTCAGGTGCGCGCCGGCTCCCTCTCCAAGGGCGAGGCCAAACGCGTGCTGCTGGCCCTCGCGTTGAGCACGCCGCAGCCGGTGCTGCTGCTGGACGAGCCGTTCGATGGACTCGATTTCCGGCAGACGCGCCGGGCCATGGAGCTGTTGCGCGAGCGCAGCACGAACGGTCGCACGCTCATCCTCTCCATCCACCAGCTCGTCGACGCCGCGCGGATCTGCGATCGCTTCCTGCTCCTCGACCACGGCCGGGCCATCGCCGAGGGAGCGCTCGCGGAATTGCAGACCGCGGCGACAAATCCGCAGGCCACGCTGGAGGAGGTTTTCCTTGCGCTGGAGTGAGTGGAGCGCGCTGCTGCGCAAAGACGCGCGCGAGCTCTTCGGCTCGACCGCGTTTCTGCTGATCCTGCTGATGACCGGCCCGCTCGTCGGCCTGAGCTTCATCACCGCCGTGCGCGCCTACGCGGAAGCCAGCGGCGGCGGCGCGGCGGCACTGGCCTCGGCCCTCACCCCGCTCGACGGAATCCTCGTGCCCACCCTCGGCGCGTACGATCTGGTGATCACATTTCTCCTCCCCTTCCTGGCCATCCGCGTCATCGCCGGCGAGAAAACCTCCGGCGCGCTCGAGCTCCTGCTGCAGTCCCCGGTTTCCACCGGCACACAGCTCGCCTCGAAGATGACGGTCCTGCTCCTCGGCTGGCTGACGTTCCTCCTGCCGGCCGGAGGTGCACTGCTGTTGTGGCGCAGCTACGGCGGCCACCTTGCGGCGACAGAAACGGCGAACCTGCTGCTTGGCCACACGCTGCGTTTCCTCCTCACGTGCAGCGTGTCGCTGGCGGCCGCCTCGATGATGACCGGCGCGGCCAGCGCGGCCATCCTCGTCCTGACCCTGACCATCGGCACCTGGGCGCTCGATTTCTTCGCCGCCGGACGCGGAGGCTGGATCGCAGCCCTCGGACAGTTCACACCGGCGGCGGCGCTGCGCCGTTTCGAGCGTGGGCTGACCAGCCTCGACGTAATCCTCGCCGCCGTCGTCGCCACCCTTCTCTTCTGTGCGCTGGCGGCTGCGTTTCTCGACCTTCGCCTCTCTCCGCGCCGGCGCGGCACGCGCGTGGTGGTGATCATGCTGATGGCCCTGTTGTCGTTGACGCTTGCGAATGTCGAAGGGAGCGCCGACGTGTCCGAGGACCGGCGCAACTCCTTCTCCGCTGCCGACGAACGACTGCTCGCCTCGATCGATGCCCCGCTGACGATTCGCCTGCACCTGGCCGCCGAAGACCCGCGCGCCGGCGACTACGAGCGCAACGTGCTCGACAAACTGCGACGCACCGTGCCGAACCTGCGCGTCGAATACCCGTACGCGGGCCGCTCCGCGCTGTTCGAGGACGACCAGCGCTACGGCACCATCGTCTATCGCCTGGGCACGAAGGAGGTCGTCAGCCGCTCCACGACCGAAGAAATCGTCCTCGACGACCTCGAGCAGTTGGCCGGCCTCACGCCGCCGCAACGCGAGGAGTCGTTCTATCCCGGCTATCCGCTGAACACGGAGCCGCGCGGCGCAGCGCCGCTGTTCTACCTCGCCTGGCCCGTACTCGTCGGAGCGGCGTGGATCGCGCGAGCTCTCCGATCGTTCGCCTGATCGCCACTGCCGACTCGCGTGCCCGGGCTCAGCGCGCCGTCACCGTGTAATCGGCGAACTGGCTCACGCTGTCGGTCTTCGACCAGACGCCGACCTTGCCCGACACCGGCTCGGGCAGTGTGAACTCGAGCAAGAGCTCGTCGTCGAGGGTACCGCGCAACTCCGTGCCGGCCACGGTGATCTTCATGCGATGCCATTCGCCGAGCTTCAGCGGCACGTCGTGCGCGCCCTTCTTCACGAAGCTGCGCTTGCCGCTGACGAACTTCCAGAGCACGAGGTTGTCCTCCTTGCCATTGAAGCGCACGGCCAGATAGTCGCCGTTCGGCTTCACGTTGAAGAGGATCCCCGCGCACTGATCCAGTTGTCCGCCCAGAAGGCGGAAACGCATGGAGATCTCCCCGTTCTCGAACGAAGGAACATCCTTCGCCACCGAGTACGGAAAATACGCGTACGCCTTCACGCTGTCGATGAACTCCTCATGCTTGGCGCCGTAGATTCGGCGGGCATTGGCCGCCAGTCCGGCGGACGGCTGGCCCTTGATCCACTGCCGTCCGTCGACCTGCAACACCGTCTGTCCGCGATCATCCTTCGCCACAATCCAGTCGCCGACGACCGAAAGGAACCGCGCCGAGGGCCGCCCGACGCGCTCCCTGGCCAGATCGATGACCGTCGTCCGCGTCGCGGCGAAGAGGGAGGCGGCCATGGCCGCGGAGAGGAGAAAAGTCGTCAGTCGTTTCATGGGCACCTCGAAGGATTCGCGCCCTCGAGGGACGCGTGGAGTCGCACATCATCACGTAAAACCGGCGGCCAGGGAACCTCAACCCAGCGACAGCAGCAACCCCGCGCGGTGCAGAATCGTCCTGAGCACGGTCTCGGGGAGCGAGGCGATGAAACGCGCCTTTCGTGAACGCCAGTCCACACTCTTCAGTTGATCCGCGAGCACCGCACCGCTCACAGGAAAATCGCCGGGCAGGACCACTTCGAAGGGATAGCCCTTGATCTGGCGCGTGACGGGCACGACCAGGATCAGGCTCGACCGTTGGTTGTAGGAGGTCGGCGACAGGACCACCGCCGGGCGCACGCCGGCCTGCTCGTGGCCCGCCTGCGGGTCGAACGTCAGCCAGACTACGTCTCCCCGCTTGGGAACATAGGGGCGGTCACCAAACTTCGTTGCCAACCCGCGATCCTGTTCCGACCTCATCGTGGCGGTTCTCGTCGGTGATCTGATCGACCAGTGATTCGAGCGTGACCTGGAGTTCCGCAGGCACGATGATCAGCTTGCCCGATTTGATCGACACATCGACCGTCGAGTTCTCCCCGAGATGGATCTCTTCGGCGAACGGGCGCGGGATCCTCACCGCCAGACTGTTGCCCCACTTCTGAATCGTCGTTTTCATCACGTCCTCGTAGATACAACGAGTATACCCGCCCTTCACGGCGATACGATGTCCGTCCATGCGCCGCCTTTCCCTTCTGCTCCTCGTTTCCGCCATGGCCTGCAGCAGCGCCACGCGCATGGCTCCGCCGCGTGAGCCGTATGTGGTCGTCCTGGGCATCGCGCAGGACGGCGGCTATCCGCAGGCCGGCTGCCGGCGTGACGATTGTGTGGCGCGGTTCGAAGGCAAGGCCGAGGGAGAGTCCGTCGCGTCCCTGGGCATCGTCGATCCCGTCAGCGGACAGCGCTGGCTCCTCGATGCCACGCCGGACTTTCCCCGCCAGTTGCACCGCCTCGAGCACCTGGCCGGCGCCCCGCTCGCGGGCGCGCTCCCGCTCGACGGAGTGCTCCTCACCCACGCACACATTGGACACTACCTCGGCCTCTCTCACCTCGGGCGGGAGGTCCTGAACGCGCGCGGCGTGCCGGTGTTCGCCATGCCCCGCATGCGCGCGTTTCTCGAGAACAACGGTCCCTGGTCGCAACTCGTGTCGCTGAAGAACATCGACCTCCGCACCCTGCAGGACGGCATCCCGGTCGCGCTCAACGAGCGCATCTCCGTGACCCCTCTCCTGGTGCCGCACCGCGACGAGTTCTCCGAGACCGTCGGCTTCATCGTGCGCGGACCGGCCCGGGCCATCCTCTGGCTGCCCGACATCGACAAGTGGGAGAAATGGACGACCTCCATCGAGTCCGTCGTGGCCCAGGTCGACGTCGCTTACGTGGACGCCACGTTCGCCTCTGCCGCCGAGCTCCCGGGCCGCGACCTCCGCGAGATCCCGCATCCCACCGTGGACGAGACCACCGCGCGCTTCGCCACCTCCCCGCTCCGCTCCCGCATCCGCTTCATCCACCTCAACCAGTCCAACCCCCTTCTGCGCGAAGCATCCCTGCGCCGCGCCCTGCACGCCCGCGGATTCGCGGTGGCGGTGGAGGGAGAGATCGTCTCGCTGGGAAATGGGAAGCCTTGACGCGGGGCGGTGATCGCCAAGGCACTCCTGTGAGGGGCCGCGGGCATCCTGCCCGCGGTGGACTAAAAGTGTTTCGCGGGGCGGCGTGACGCCGCCCCGCGGCACTTCAGCGACCGGCGACGAGGGCGTCGGCGAGGGGCTGCGTGGCGGTGGTCGATTCGTACTCGATGGTGATCTTCTGGACTTCCGAAGCGGGGGCACCGGCCGAGCTCTGCCAGCTCGTGATCAGGGCGTCCTTGAGGACCACTTTGAAGAACGAGACCGTCGTGCCGCCTTTGCCGACGATGGTCACGCTGGGGAATTGCGTTCCTGGAGCGGGAGTGCCGCCGTCGGTGGTCTTCCACACTCCCCCGTTTGCGCTGCCGACGTAGAAGGTGGCGGTGTGGACGCCGACGCCCATTTGCTTGAGGTTGTTCTGACACTTCATGCGCGCCAGGCCCTCGATGGTCACGTTCGGGATCTCGAGCTGCGCGGGGCCGGCCAGAGACGGCGCGGCGCCTCCCGTGGTCTGGCCGTTGAAGGTCAGGGTGAACGTGCCGCCTGTGCCGCCGGCCGGGCAGTCCCGGAAGGCCACGTCGCGGAACTCGCGGCGCTGGCCATCCGACTCGACGGTCATCGACGGCAGAGTCGCGTGCGACTGGCAGAGCCGCGCCACCGAGGCCGGCACCGTGGCCGCCGTGAAGTTCAGAATGCCCGCATTGACCTGGCTCTGGCGCGTCGTGCCCGTGGGGCTCGACGCTCCCAGCGACCAGCTCGAAATCTCGATGGTCTCCTTGTGTTTGGAATCCCGCGCGGCGCCCGAGGCGGGCGCGATGGAGAGATCGCTCCACGAGACCTTTCCTGCGCCGAGGGCAAAGCCGGGCGCCGCAGTGAGTCCGATCGCCAGGGCCAGTCCAATCAGTTTCGTCTGTTTCATGGTTTCCTCCGTTGTATCCCTTCAAAAGGCACGAACGGAATCGGCGCGGGGGATCGATCACAAGGACTAGGAGTCTGCGCGGTAGAAGCATTCCCATCGGGTTTCACGCCGGAGGCGTGGC
>JBDTOZ010000722.1:0-1560 GCA_039932995.1 Acidobacteriota bacterium
CGAGTCGTCGAGTCGTCGGGTCTTCGGGTCGTCGAGTCGTCGCGTCGTCGAGTCGTCGCGTCGTCGAGTCGCAAGTCTTCGAGTCTTCGCGTCTTCGGGTCGTCGCGTCTTCGACGTTTGGCCCGAAAACACCGAGAAACTCGAAGACTCGAAAACCTGACAACGCGAAGACTCGAAGACCCGACGACTCGAAGACCCGACGACTCGAAGACCCGACGACTTGACCGTGCGCGAGAACATCGCCCAGGCAGTGATCGCCAGCCTCTAATCCGCCTGCCGGGGGCCCATTGCGCTCTTGAACACCTTCGGCAGCGGGGCGGTGAAGACCAGGCGCTTGCCGGTGACGGGATGGTCGAAGCCGAGGAGCTTGGCGTGCAGGCCGAGGCGCCCGAGGGGGTTGATGGTGCTGCCGTACAGGCGGTCGCCCACGACGGGATGTCCGGCCTCGGTGAGATGCGTACGGATCTGGTTCTTGCGGCCGGTCTCGAGACGGATCTCCAGCATGGACAGCTTCCCGTTGCTCTCGATGGTCCGGTAGTGCGTGACGGCCAGCTTGGCGTCAGGATGCGCGTCGACGCTCTCCATGCGCAGGTCCTTGCGCTCGCGGAGAAACGAACGAATGGTGCCGGACGGCGGAGTGAGCTCGCCTTCGACGATGGCCACGTAGACACGATCGACGTCGTGCTCCGCGAACTTTTCCTTCAGGGCCTCGCGCGCTTCGAACGTCTTGGCGAAGACCAGCACTCCTGAGGTCTCGCGGTCCAGGCGGTGGACGACGTGAATGCGCTCCTCCCCCTTCTCTTTGAGATACACATTGAGGTACGCCTGCGCGGTGGTCTCGCGCTCACGTTCCGTGGCCACGGTGAGCAGTCCGTTCGCCTTGAGGACGACGATGACCGCGGCGTCCTCGTGCAGGATGGCCAACTCTGGCGGCAATGTGACCGGGGCCGACTTCTGCCCGAGCTCGATCGTATCGCCGCGATCCAGCGCACAACGGGCGTTCTTCTCCACCTCTCCGTTGACGCGTACGCGTCCCGCCTGCAGCATCTGCCGCAAGGTCGTCTTCGAAGAGTCGGGGAAGAGTTGCGCCAGCACATCGAGCAGCGCACCCGGTTCGGTGATCGTCTTTCGCACAGGAGGATGATACGGGCTCAGGAGCGACGATCCCACCGGCGGTGCGTCGTGTCTATACTTCCTTCGGAGTGGCAATGCATGATGTCCCGCGCTCATCCCGCATTCTTCGTCGTCTTCGTGGTGGTCGTGGCGCCGCTCGGCGCGGTGGTGGTGGTCACGGCGCTGCTGCTCTTTGGTGTGCAGCCCCGTCTCGTGTTTGCCCCGGGCTGGGCGCTGATGTCGCTCCTCGAGGCTTGCGGCGTCCACGCTCCCCATGCGGTGGGAGTGGCCAGCACGGTGGGCCTCTGTTGGTTGATCATCGTCGCAGCGGGTGTCGCATGGGAACGCCGGAAGCGACAGTCCCCGAAACTGTGAGACTCTGGCGAACGTGATGCTCTCCCGCCGAGCGCTTCTCGCGGCTGCCGCCGGCTCCCTGGCCGCCTGCGC
>JBDTOZ010000723.1:0-7024 GCA_039932995.1 Acidobacteriota bacterium
CCAGCAACCGCGAAGCGACCCGGCGAACCGGCGTTACACTGCTCCGGCAGCCAGATGACACGCATGGCCAGTCTGATCGCCGCATCCGTCATTGCAATCATTCATTTAGCGTTCATACTGTTCGTCTTCCTCGGCGGGCTTGCCGTGCTGAGGTGGCCGAGGCTGGCGTGGGTTCATGTGCCGGCGGCGGTCTGGGGCGTGCTCATCGAGTTCTTCGGGTGGTGGTGCCCGCTCACCAGGTGGGAGAACCACTTCCTCCGTGCGGCGGGGCGGGCCGGCTACGACGGCGGCTTCGTCGCGCACTACATCATGCCCATCATCTATCCCGCCGGGCTGACCCGGGGGATGGAGATTGCGATCGGCGTCATCGTGCTGATCATCAACGTCAGCGTTTATGTGAGGGTTTTCCGATAGATGCAAACTGTTGCCATTCCCCAGCACCCGGTCTCGCTGACCGACAAACCGTTCTCCGCTCTCGGGCTCAGCCCCGAGATCCTGACCACCATCGAGAAGATCGGCTTCCAGAACCCGACCCCCATCCAGGCGGCGGTCATCCCCATCGCCCTCACCGGCCGTGACGTCATCGGTCTGGCGCAGACCGGCTCGGGAAAGACCGCGGCTTTCGCCCTGCCGATGGCCGAGCGTCTCGTCCATGGCCGGGGCGTGCGTGGCCTGATCCTCTCGCCCACGCGCGAGATCGCGCTGCAGACCAAAGCCTTCCTGGACATCTTCGGCAAGCACCACGAGCTGAATACCGCCTGCGTCATCGGCGGGGTGAAGATGAAGCCGCAGTTCGACGCGCTCAAGAGCGAGCCGGACATCATCGTGGCCACGCCCGGCCGCCTGCTCGACCACGTCAAGCGGCGCAGTGTCTCCCTCGACAAGATCGAGATGCTGGTCCTCGACGAAGCCGACCACATGCTCGACCTCGGCTTTCTCCCACAGATGCGCGAGATCCTCCGCCGCCTCCCCCGCGAGCGCCACACCATGATGTTCTCGGCCACCATGCCGGACTCGATCGAGATGATCGCCCGCGACTTCATGAACCAGCCGGAGCGCGTGGACATCATGCCCATTGGTGCCGCCGAGGGCATCACACACCGTCTGTATGTCGTCAAGCCCGAGGACAAACGGCCCGCGCTCATGGCCCTGCTCAACCAGGAGCTGGGATCGACGCTGGTCTTCGCACGGCGCAAGATCGACGCGGAGTGGCTCTACTCGGTGCTGGAGCGCAAGGGCCATCCGGTGGCGCGCATCCACGCCGACCAGTCGCAGAACAAGCGCGTCAGCGCCCTGCAGACCTTTCGCGAAGGACAACATCGAATCCTCGTGGCCACCGACATCGCCGGCCGCGGCATCGACGTCCCCGGCATCGAGCACGTCATCAACTTCGACATCCCCGAGAACGTGGACGACTACATCCACCGCGCCGGCCGCACCGCCCGCGGCGCGGCTCTGGGCACGGTCTCCACGATCTGCACCTGGCAGGACCTGCCGATGGTGAAGAAGATCGAAGAGACCCTCAACGACAAGATTCCCCGCTGCAGCGTCCCGGGAGTCGAAGCGTGGGAGGAACTGGAGAAGAAGCCGTCGCGTACGAGGCGCAGGGTGTAGTCCTGTCTCCGTGTCTCCGTGTCTCCGTGTCCCCGTTCGAGTCTTCGAGTCTTCGAGTCTTCGGGTCGTCGAGTCGTCAAGTCGTCGGGGCTTCGACAGTCTCATTGGCTCATAGGCTCATTGGCTCATTGGCGCCTCATCTGTGTGGAGATCGGCAGGACTGTGAGACCGCGAGCCTAGGAGACTATGCGACTGTGAGACTGTGAGACTCAGACCGCGAGACGGGGAAACGGGAACACGGAAAACAAGGAGACGGGAAACGGGGAGACGGAATCAAGCGCGCGGCGCACGAATCACGAACGTCTCCAGCAGCACCTCATCCCACTCCTCCGCCGCCACCGGAATCTCCGTCCGTTCGCCGTCGCGGGTGATGATCAGCCGGGTCTCGGCGAGTGTGACCCGGCCCGACTCCGTGGCGATCGTGCAGACGCGGCCCTTGGTAAAGTGCGACTCCGGCGAGAACTGCTGAACGTCGCACATCGGCGCGTACTCGGACAGCTCGTGCGGCGCGAGCGTGAAGGCGAACTGCGGCACCCACTCCCCGTCGTGGCGTGACTGCATCTGAAATTCTTCGCCCGGAACGATGCGGAACACGCCGGCGGGATCGTGTTGCTCGAGGCGCGCGTCGAGGTTCAGCGGCTGCAGATGGGACTCGCCGAAGCCGACGTCGGTGAGCCAGCGCGACTGCTCGCCGAACCGGATCAGGAGCGCCATGTGATCGAACGGTGGGCCGAAGCCGCCGGCGGCGGAATGCACTCGTGCCGAGAGCATGGTCACGGAAAAGCCGAGGGAGCGAAGGAGCAGGGCAAACGCTCCGTTGAGCTCGTAGCAGAATCCCCCACGACGCTGGCGCACGACCTTCTCCAGAAAGCGCTTCCCGTCCACGACGATGGGGCGCTTCCAGTGGATGTCCAGGTTCTCGAAGGGGACGGTGAGCAGGTGACGTTCCTGCAGCGCACGGAGAGTTTCCAGCGACGGCTCGCGCGAGCCGTCGTACCCGATGCGGGAGAGATATGACTCAGTCCACGGTTCCGGCATCCGGCTCCCGGAAGAGCAGCAGCGCCGCGGCGGCCGCGGCAAAGTCCTCGCGGTTGGGGGCATCCTTGTCGATCCAGACGCGGCCCCGATTGGCGGTTTCCACGACGGCCAGCGCGCTCTCGTCGCGGGTGATCTCGAAACCGAGCGGCTCGCCCGTGGGAAGCACCGAACCGACCGCGCGGTGCAGGGAACGGATGTCGTAGGTCGTGCCGCCGATCTGGCGCAGCTCGCCGACCAGCGACGGCTCCCCTTTGCCGGAGCGGGTCAACGCCAGCACGCTCCGGTATTCGCCGCGCTCCAGGCCGCAGACGAGCAGGGGGGCCTGCCCCAGCGAGGCCTGCACGAACACTCCGGAGCGCCCCGCCACGAGCTCACGTGTATGGCATTCGATGGTGGTCCGGCCGGTCTCTCCTTCGAGCACCATTCGATAAGCCTGATCGCTCTTCGCCAGCTCGAGCACGCCGGTGTCCACCAGCCAGGAACGCGTCGTCCCCTCGCTGACGGCGGACGTGCGGAACGGTCCGAAGGAAAGAGGCGCGTTCCAGCTCCGCGGATTCGCTCCCTCGACGGCGAAGGCGCCGTCGGGAACGTTGAGACGTGCCGTTTGCACGATGGCCGTCCCACTGCAGGCGGCGAGCACGAGGAGGGAGACGGCGAGGAGGCCTTTCATGTCCGCGCCGATTCTACTTGCATCAACACGCCGCTCACTCCAGCACGAATCCCGTGGCCCCGATCGGTTGGGGCGGTTCCTGGGGAGTGCTCCCGCGCCGGCGACTCTCTTCGATGAGCGCCTCCCCTTCCAGGGGGACGCTTCGCTGCTTCGCCAACTGCGCCCGCGCGCTGGCGAGGTAGACCTTGGCCCCCTTCTCCGCGTACAGCCGCTCGATCGCCTCCGCCTCGGCATCGATGACGACGTAGTCCTGCAGCCGCGTGGAAAAGATCGCGAACCGCCCGTTCGCCTGTAGTTCGATGCGCCAGGCCATGAGAGGGCGAGCGTACCCTGTTTTTGGCGCCCCGCGGCGGGACGCCGCTCCGCCAGCCGGTGAGGACGCCGGCGCTCCGGTCGGCATCGTGTCGCGCAGCCCTCGCGGTCTCTCTGTGGCGAAACACAGTCGAACCGGCGGGCGTCACGAACACTTTCCCCCACCATTACGTAAAATGAAGTGGTGAGCGAGTTCGCCCCAGCCTGGTTTCTCCCGGGCCCGCATTTTCAGACCGTCTGGGGACGTCTCACACGTCCGCGACAGGCGGTGGGCTTTCGGCGCGAGGCGCTCGAGCTTCCGGACGGCGATGAGCTCCTGCTGGATCACCTCGACGCCGACGGCCCCAGCGACCTGCACTTCGTCCTCATGCACGGGCTGGAGGGCAGCTCATACTCGGTCTACATGCAGGGGTTGCTCCGCGTCATCGCCCGCGAGGGGCACGGCGCCACGGCGCTCAACTTCCGCTCGTGCGCGCTCGACCCGCGGCGCGGCATGCGCATGATCCCCAACCGCCGTCCCCGTCTCTATCACTCCGGCGACACGGGCGATTTCGATTTCGTCATCCGCACGCTGGCCGCGCGCACGCCCCGCGTGCGCTTCCTGGGCCTGGGCGCCTCCCTGGGCGGCAACGTGCTCCTGAAATGGCTGGGCGAGAATCCCGGCCAGACCCTCGTGACCGCGGCGGCCACGCTCTCAGTGCCCTACGACCTCGGCGCCGGCTCGGCTCTCCTGGAGAAGACCGCGGCCGGCCGCTTCTACGTGTCGCGCTTCCTGGCCACCCTGAAGAAGAAAGCCGCGCGCCCCGACCTGGCCGCGCGGCTCGACCTGCCGCTGGTGCTGCGCGCACGCACCTTCCGCGAGCTCGACGACACCGCCACCGCCCCGCTGCACGGCTTCACCGGTGCCGACGATTACTACTTGCGCGCGAGCTCGATCCGCTACATCGGCAACATCACCACCCCCGCGCTGGCATTGAGCGCGGAGGATGATCCGTTCCTGCCGCCCGACGTGCTCCCGATCGTCCGCAGGAACGCCTCACCCTCGGTCGACTTCCGCACCACGCCGTTCGGCGGTCACGTCGGCTTCATCGGCGGGACCGCGCCGTGGCGGTGCGAGTATTGGGCGGAAGAACTGGCAGTGCGGTGGCTGCTGGAGAAGGCGCGTTGAGCCGCGGCCAACGCGAAACTCTCCTCTCCGCCGCTTTCGCCGTCTGGGGATTGGCCATCGCCCTGGCGCTGCTCCCCTTCTGGCGCAAACCCTCGCCGCCCGACCAGTTGATGGGCCTGGCCAAGACTCTGGGCTTCGACGCGCACGGCCCGATGCGCTGGATGCTGGGGCTGATCCTGCTGCCGGTCCTCCTGCCCCTGCTGTCACGTCCCCTGATCCCCCTCCTCGCCGCCGGACGATCGTGGGCAAGAAACGCGGCTCTGGTGGCGCCCCTGGTGGCGCTCTGGATCATCAGCGTCCACCCGACTCCACTGTGGGCGATCGTGCCCTGCGCCTTCGTGGTCACGGCCTCTGTGCTCCTGCGGAATCGCGCGCTGTGCTTCTCGCGTCACGACATCGTGCTGGTGCCGGTCTTCCTGACCACGATCCTGGCCCTGGTCGACCTCACGAACGTCTCCGCGCACGATGGCGCCGTCTACGCGGCACTGCTCCTCTTCACGTTGCGCGTGGCCGTCGCGCTGGTCCCCTCGCCTCTGCCGCCCGGTCTGGCGTTTGCCGTGGCGCCGCTGGCGCTCGTCCTTCAGACGGGCTTCTTCGCGCGGGACCAGCGCTACTTCGGCTGGCATGCGCTGGTGATCGTGATCGTGTCGCCGTTCCTGCTCCGCCTCTTTCTGCGCAACCGCCGCCGCGCCGTGCGGGCCGTCGCACTGGTGGTCTATCCGCTGGCGTTGTTCGCGTATTGGAACGCCATCAACACCACCACCGCGGAAGGGAAGCCGCGCGTCAATTTCTTCGAGTACGGACATGCGCTCCTTCCGGCCTCGGAGATGCTGCGCGGAGAGCTCCCCTACCGCGACATCCTGCCCGCGCACGGCCTGATCGAGGACGGAGGATTCGACGCGCTCGTCCTGGCCACCGGTAACGTGAACGTGGGCCGTGCGCTCAAGACCCGGGAGGTGGTGGGAACGCTCGCCGCGATCGCCCTCTACGCACTGGCCTGGGCCGTGACGGGCTCGCCGCACGCGGCGCTGCTGTCGGTGCTCCTGAGCATCCTGACCGGCTTCTTCGCGCCGGGGATCCGACTCCTGCCCGCATTGGCCACGCTGGCCACGATCGCCGCGGCCGTGCGCTGGCGCCGGCCGCGGCTCTTCGCGTACGCCGCCTTCGGCACGGTCGTGTGCGGCGCCACCAGTCTCGATTTCGGCGCCTACACGCTGCTCACGCTGATCGTGGCCCTGTGGCGCACGCGTCCGCCATGGCGCGCAGTGGCGTATAAGCGCGCCGCGATCGGTCTGGCCGCGGGCGCGATCCCCCTCTTTCTCGGCCTGGCTCTCTTCGGCATCCTTGACGATTTCGTTTACTCCACGTTCGTGGAAGTGCTCGGCGTCGGACCCGCCTACACCCTCGGATTCTTCAACGCTCCCAACGCGCTCAGCGCACGCCCCTTCTTCCCGGAGATCCTGGCGGCCGCGCTCCAGCCCGGAGTGCTGCTCTATCTGGTGTGGCCCCTCCTGGCCATCTTCGCCGGCACCACGCTGGCAAGGCGGTGGCCCCGACGCTTCGAGCCGATGGTGCTGGTGGCGGTGTGGTCCGTCCTCACCGGCATCTCGTACGCGGAGCGCCAGCATCTCTACTTCGGCATGGCCGCCATGGTGTTGCTGGTGGGGGTGATCGTGACGCTCCTGCGGCGCCACAACGTGCTGGCCATCCCGGCGGTCCTCGTCGCCCTCGTGATCGCCAATCCGACGACGCACCTGTCCGTGATCGGCGTGAACCGCACCACACGCGCTCCGCCGGCGGACTGGGTCGAGATCCGCGACCTCCCGCGTGCCCGCGGCGCGTACTGGAATGTCAGCGACGCCAAGGCCATCGCCAGTGTGGGCCGTTACCTGGCCCTGTCGATGAAGCCGGACGAGACCTTCCTCGATTTCGCCAACAGCGGCGCGTACTTCTTCCTGTTTCGCCGCGACTGCCCCATCCGCGAGTACGAGGTGGCCTTCTTCCAGACCGAGCCGCAGCAGCGCGAGATCATCCGCCGCATCGAATCCAATCCGAAGATCCGGGCCGTGCTCCTCTCCGCCACACCCCACGGCCGCTTCGTCGTCGACATCCCCAACGCCTGGCGAGCCCCCCTCGTGCAGCAATACCTCGTCGAAAACTTCGAGCCCGATTTCGAAGAGGGAGAGATTGTGTTCTGGCGACGTAAGTAGTTGCTGGTTGCT
>JBDTOZ010000724.1:0-4072 GCA_039932995.1 Acidobacteriota bacterium
CGCCCACGGGCCAGCCGGCGAGGACGCCGGCGCTCCAATGCTCCGCCTGCAAATCGTCGTGCCGCGCGAAGAAACTGGAGGGTAGTAGTACAGAGGCTCCGCGCAGCGCCCTCCCGTCCTTCTCAAAGTTAGCGCGTATGGGCATCCTGCCCGCGCGAGCAATTCCGGACGAGAGGCCCAGCCCCTTCGCGCTGCCCGTCCTAGGGAGCTTCCTCGTCCCACAGCCGTTTGGCGACGGCGCGGGCGTAGGTGCGGGCCTGTTCCGCCGGGATTTCTCCGCTGAAGACAGCTTCCCGGGTCTTCTCGAGAGCAATGGCCACGTGCGGTCCGCCCGGGACTTCCAGGTCGTTGCCGCGGAGGGGGAGCCTGAAGTTCTCGTAGTCGTGGAAGCGCTGCAGGTTGGCGCGTTCCGTGGGCCGTTCCGCGGCGATGATGGCCAGCATCTCCGAAGAGACGCCGCGGTAGACAGCGAAACGGTCGCGGTCGTCGGGAGCGGAGGCCAGGTCCTCGAGGACGCGGGGCAGTTCGTTGGCGATCGCCACCAGGGCCCGGGCGCGCTTCTGGGAGAAGCCCGATCCTTCGAAATCGACAGGGGACGCGTCGCCGCGCAACAGGGCGCCGGTGTAGAGGACGTAGCGGTCGACGTCCGTGCTCTCGCTCAGTTGCTCGCGGATGGCGCTGAGTCGCGCCTCGAGGTCGCCATCAGGCCGGTGTCCGAATAACGGCTCGAGCGCTCTCCGCCAGGAGAGGCTGGCCAGGATCCGGGGGGCCAGATCCTCGTCCATCGCCAGGAACAACTCCCTCCAGATGCGCTCCTTCGACACGGTCGACAAGGCGCCGGTCTGGATGGCCGTCCGCATCAGCTCCTCGGTGTGTGGCTCCAGCGCGAAGCCGAGCCTCTCGGCAAGCCGGGTGGCGCGGAAGATCCGCGTGGGGTCATCGATGAAGCTGCGGTCGTGCAGGACGCGCACGAGGCGCTCCTCGATGTCCCGGGCCCCTCCGGTGGGGTCGTGCATCTCGCCGTCGAGGAGATCGAGAGCGATGGCGTTGATCGAGAAGTCGCGCCGAAGGAGGTCGTCTTTCACGCGCCCGGCGGTGACGGCCGGGAGCGCTCCCGGCTTGCGGTAGCGCTCCTTGCGGGCCGTGGTCAGATCGATCTCGGGGAACTCCGGCGTGGTCACCTTGTAGGTGAGGAACTGCGGAAAGGAGCGCAGGCGGCCTCCCAGCCGCTTGGCCAGGGCTCGGGCCAGGGTCGAGGCATCGCGCTCCAGGGTCAGGTCGATGTCGATGGTGTCGCGGCCGAGGAGGATGTCGCGAACCGGACCTCCCACCAAGTACGGGTGGCAATCTTTTTCCTGCGCGGTTTCCCGGACCAGATCGATCGCGCGGCGCTGCGAGTGGGGAAGGGCCTCGAGAAGATTCATCGGATGAGCGTTTCGTACATATGTAAGAGGACACGAATGCGTTGACGGGCACGGAACTTCGAGACCGTCTGGGCTGCCGCGCTGATTTTGCTGGTTGCGACCTCGGCTTTGAAAAGGGAGGCTAGTATCGCATGAGTCAACTCATTCGGGTCGCGCAGGGGCACCAAGGTTCCGGTCCGGCCCTGCTCGAGGCGCTTGGCGTTGACTCCCGTTCGTGCCGCAACTACAGGCACACCAACGACTAAGGCCTCAGCGACGAACCCATCGTAGTCTCGTTCCTCCACGGCCGGATCGACCCATAGATCTACGCTGGCGAGATCTTCCGGCGTGGGAGGAGCGTCGAGCTCCCGCCACGTCACATCGTCCCGGAACCGGTGAATCCTGGCCATGGTCTGCTCGACGAGATTGCGCGTCGCCCCTCGCCCGAAGGATCCGACGGTGCGGAGCTCTCCTTCTCTCGGCATGGACCGCGGAGGAAGGTTGGCGAAATAGCGGTCCTCGACCACCTCCGGCACGTTTTCGGGCGTGACCGTCACGGCCGGCGCGGCCGCCTTGCGCAGACGCCACCGTGGCCGGGCCAGCGCGGCGGAGGAGACATAGGGGATGGCGAACCCGACGAATGGCTCCGGCGGGAGGGCCTCCCCGGCGTACACGTGCGCCACTTCGGCCCCGGATCCCTGGGCCTCGGCCGCCGAGGTGACGAGGATCTCGTGAGTCGGGCCGAGCACCGCCTGGTCGGCCCGCTGCGATTTCCGCTCGTACTCGGTGGCGTCGGGAAGGATGATGTGAGCGATGCGCATGCCGTAGAATCCTCAACTTACCGCAATGTCGCCGACTGCCGGAATCTATGGCTCGCAGGACGAACTGGTTTCCCACCTGAGGGAGACCTGTCCCGATTGGACGTTCGCCGCCGAAGGCCACGCGCGCCAGCAGGCCCGCATCGCCATTGTGGAGGGGGATGAGTCCGCCGGCAGTGAGAGCGTCGTGCGCATCCTCCTCGATTCGGGGCGGGAACGGGGTTCCGGGGAACTGCACCTGTCTCGTGCGGAGTTCCTTCGCGCGCCGGCACAGTTCCTGTCCTTCGCCGCCGATCTGGCGGAGGCCGCAGCGCATGCCTCCCAACTCGAGCACGAAGTGAACTACCTTCGCCAGATCCACGAGTTGATGAGCATGGTGGATGCGGAGGCCGTCTCCGCGAGGATCACCACCACGGTGCTGGAGTTGCTCGGGCTGGCGCGCGGCACTCTGCTGCTTCACGATCCCCGCTACGAGCGGTACATGGTCAGTTTCAATAACGATCCTGGATACCACGAGACCGGGGAGTTCCTGCCCGGCATTCCCCCGGATACTCTGCAGAAAGCGCTGGCTTCTCCGGACCTCTTCGCTGTTGCGGCCGACATGATCGTCATGCCGCTCCAGGTGGGCGAAGATCTTCTCGGAGTGATCAAGGTTCCACTCGATCCGGGCGACACGCTCGATGACGTCCATGCCGGGAACGTCACCCGTTACCTCGGGGCCGTGGCGCAGGTGCTGAGCAATGTCTATCAGCTCACGCGAAGCCGTGATCTGGCGATGCGCGACGACCTGACCAAGGCCTACAACCGGCGGTTCTTCGAGACCTATCTCGATGAGGAGATGGAGCGCTCACGCCGCTATGGCGCGCTCTTCACCATCATCTTCCTCGATCTGGACGATCTGCGGATGGTGAACAATTTCTACGGACACCTCGGCGGCTCGCGCACCCTCCAGGAGGTCGCCAAACGCATCCTGGCCGCCGTGCGCGGTATCGACAAGGTGGTGCGGTTCGGCGGAGACGAGTTCTGCGTGATCCTTCCGCAGACCGATCAGGAACAGGCCGTGGCCGTCGCCAACCGAATCGCCCGATCCATCGCCTCCAGCCCGCTGCGCATCGACTCCCACGTCGAAGTGTCCATCACCGCTTCCTTCGGAATCGCCACCTACCCCCTCCACGCCCTGACCAAAGACGCCCTGATCCGCAAGGCCGACGCCGCCATGTACCGCGTCAAGTCGACGACCAAGAACGCCGTCGGCGTGGCCACCGTGGAGGATGCCACTCGGCCGGTTGGGTGAGCGCTGGGTTGTCGGTTGTCGGTTGGCGGTTGGCGGTTGACGGTTGGCGGGGACACGGAGCCGCTCTCTCCGAGTCAGCCTCTTGTTCGATAGTGGCGAATCAAGCCATTCAATTGCCGTGCGAGCTCATTCGCAGCATCGACGACGATCTCCGCTTGGCGCTCCGTCAGGAAAGCAAGATCGCCTGCAATGAAGGCCTGGGTTTCCAACTCGAGCAAAGATCCGCGTGCGATCCCGAGAAACCTCCCTCGGTCGCGCGAAGTTTGCCGTCCATGCGCTTCGGCGATATTGCAGGGTACGGACACGGCCGCGCGCCGCATCTGCTGGACCAACCCATCCCACTCGCGACGAGGGAACTTTGACGTTCTCCGATAGATGTGGGTCGCGAGTTTTCGAGCCTTTTGCCACACTTCGAGATCACGGTAACTGGACATCCTGTGTTTGGCGCGTGAAGAAATGACTCCGCAAACCGGGGACCGGTTCAAAAGTGTGGGCGCTGATGGTATCCCCGCCAACCGCCAACCGCCAACCGCCAACCGCCAACCGCCAACCGCCAA
>JBDTOZ010000725.1:0-2175 GCA_039932995.1 Acidobacteriota bacterium
AACACGACGACACGACGACGCGACAACACGACGACTCGACGACTTGACGACTCGAAGACTCGACGACTCGAAGACGTGAAGAAGGACTACTTGACCACGTCCAGCGCCTTCTCCGTGGCGTGTAGGAGCGCGGCGGCTCCGACGGGGGCTCCGGTGGCGTTCTTCATCCACTGATCCGGTGGCAGGCTGCCGTAGCGGGCCATGCGCTCGAACTCGGCGCCCACGTTGCCGGTCTTCTCCATCTGCTCCTCGATCTGGAAGGCGATGAGGTGGCCGATCGGGTAATTGGGGAGGTAGAGGAAGTTGTTCACCATGTGCGCGTATACGCCGAGGAGCACGACGTCCTTCTTGCCGAAGACCGGCGCGTAGTAACGGTTCCAGACATCCTTGGCGATCTGCACGGTTGCGTTCTTGAGCTCCTCCGGGGTGGCGTTGGGATGGTCGTACATCCAGTGCCACATGCGGGTGTCGACCAGGCCCACGCCGGCGATCTCGTAGGTGCCCCAGAAGTCGTTCAGGGTCTGCATCGCCCGCGTCTCGGCGGTGGGCTTGGACAGGCCGAGCAGCTCGAGGTCTTTGGCCTGGAAGACGAACGCCAGCGCCTCCGTGAAGGCGGTGTTGGGCACGCCCGACAGCGTGTAGTAGTCGATGTTCTTCAAAGAGAACACCTGCTCGACGTTGTGCCCCATCTCGTGTACGGCGATGTTGTAGCCCTTGTAGTCCATGCCCTCTTTGCCGACGCGGGTGCGCAGGTGAGGGTTGTCGCCGCGGCGGCCGGCGCCGAGGGCGTGGCCGGAGCCGCGCGCGGGATCGACCTCGATGTTCGCGGCCAGGTAGTCCGCGCGTTCCTTCGTGAAGCCGAGCTTCACGAAGAGGCTGGCCATGTCTTTCTTGTAGGCCTCGGCCGTCGGATAGCGCTTGCGGGTCATCGCGTCCAGCTCGGCCTCGCTGTAGGCGCCGCTGGAGCGGAAGCCGTTGTACCAGACGTCGAAGGGCTCGAGCTTGCGGCCCAGGCGCTTCTCGATCAGTTTGGCCACGCGGGCCACATGGGGAGACGTGAGCACGTCCTCGAGCATCGACAGGACGTGCGACTCCAGCATCTGCCGTCCTTCTTCGAAGCTGCGCTGGATGTGCGTCGGCGCGGTGGGCGAGTAGGGATCGACCAGACGGGAGGCCTGGAAGGTGGTGAGGATCTTGGCGTAGCGCGTGTCGGGCTCGCGGGCGTTGGTGAGCTTCGCCGGCGCCGGGCGTCCTTCGCCTTCGCCGTCATCGACGGCCGCCGTCTTCACTTCGTTGGTGATCGGGTTCCAGTCGACGTGCGGGTTGTCGACGACGGCGTCGGGGATGGTCTGGTCGACGATGCGCTCCATGACCCGCTGGATCATGCGCTGTTTGGGCAGGCCAATCGTAGCGTCGATGCCGTAGTTGGCTTTGATCTCGTCGCGCAGGTTCCAGTGCTCGAGCAGGCGCATCTTCGCCGGAAAGATGCGGTTGCCTTTGTCGTCGACGAGATGGTGCATCCAGATGTTGTAGGTGGCCACGTACTGCGACGCCTCGGCCGAGGCTTTTCCGACGGCCAGATTGACCGAGGAGGGGACGCGTTTGGAGAACGAAAGAGCCAGGGCCGCCTCCGCCCACTGGCGGCGCGACCAGGTCTTGCCGGCCGTGAGCCGCTCTTCGAGGGTGGTGATGGGGAAATTCAACAGCACCACGAAGGCGAGCTTGTTCTCGAAGAAGTCGTCCGTGATGTGCGCGGACGGCGCGTAGCCGGCCATGATCTCGTCGAATGGATAGACCGGTCCCAGGTCGAGGTCCGATTGCCACTGCAGATCGCGTCCGATCTCGACCATGTGGCCGTTGATCGATTCGAGGACGAACTGCACGCGGTTGAAGAGCGCGTCCAGCGTGACCGTGTCTCCCGCAAAGTAGGTGCGCACGAGCTCTTCGTAGGCGGCGGCGTCGCCGTCCTCCGCACGCCAGAACTGCGCGACCTGCTTCATCCCGCGCTGCAACCGCGTGCGCTGCCCTTCTCCATAACGGGCCACGAGCTCGCTCTCGAGCTTCTGCATCGATGGGGTCATCTCATTCACCGGATTGGGCTGCGTTTGTGCGACTGCCGGAAGGCTCAACGCAAGCGCGAGAGCGGACGCTGCAAGAATTCGAGACACGGAGTCT
>JBDTOZ010000726.1:0-7326 GCA_039932995.1 Acidobacteriota bacterium
GGGCCGAGCCCGGGGCTAGATTGTTCGACGCGCCTTCGCGCGTCATACGCCCGCGGCCCATCCTCACGCTACGACTCGTTCACCCGCGAAGCGCTCGGATCGTCGCCTGTCTGCGCCGGAGCGTCGGCGATTTCGCGGGGACCAAAGTCCGTTGTGAACGAGTCGCGGATGTCGGTGGTGGTCATGTAGTGCAGACGGGCGTTCTGCTGGTAGCGCGCGGCCTCGGCTACGAGGCGGTTCAGGACGCGGGTGTGGCGGCGGTCGTGCGTCCAGCGCTTGATCTCCGGGTAGAAGAACCCCATGGTGGCCAGGCTGATGGCGAAGAGAGCCTCGAACATCCTCACGTAGGGGATGAAGACCATGGCGTAGCCGAGGAGCAGGCCTCCCACGGCGAAGGCAAAGCGGGCCAGCGGGTCGCCGCCGCGCCAGATGTCGTAACGCGCGTGCTCCAGCGCGTTCATCTCCCGCGCCGCTTCGATGTATTGCGGGAGCGCCGTCTCCAGGACCTCCGTCTCCAGGGCCTTCCAGTAGACGGGGGAGCCGCCGAATTCGTCATAGGCCGCCTTGATCTTTCCCAGCTTGGCCTTAGCGGTCGCGCGCAGATGCGCGTCCAGTCCGTCCGCTTCGAAACCGCGGCGGCGGTGCTCGCACTCCTCGAGCACCACGAACACGACACTGCCGAAATCGTACTCCGGCCCTGCGATATTGAGCATCGGTGGTCCCGCCTCAAGGCTGCGGCGGATTCTCCGATTGCTGTTGCAGAGCGCGCACCACTCCCAGTTGTTGGAGGAGCTTGTTGCCGTCGATGATCACGTTGCCGTTGGGCATCTTGGGGATCTGGCGGATTTCTTTCTTCTGCAGCGCATCGATGAGCTGCAGGCTCACATACGCGTCACCGGCGCTGCCATTGAGGGCCGCCCGCTCCTTGCGGATCCCCTCGGCCACGGCGCTCTTCTCCGCAACCACGGCCTGTGCCTCCTGCTCGCGGCGCACGAGGTAAGCGTCCGCGGCGCGCTTGGCCTGTTCCAGCTCTCCTTGTGCGCGCGTCAGCTCTTCCGTGAGACCGGCGATCTTCTGCTGCAGGTTGGCCTGGTTCGCTTCCAGGGTGGCCAGGATCTGGGCCTCCAGTTTCTCGGCCTGCTTCTCCGCTTCCTTGCGCTGATTGATCAGCGTCTGGTAGTCGGGCTTGAAGGAGAAATCGCCGAGGATGACCTGCTCGACGATGATCCCATAAGGGGAGAGGTGGCTGTTGAGCAGGTGTCCGGCGTCGTTGGCGGCGCGGAAGCGCAGGTCGGGGTTGTAATACTCCTCGGAATCGAGCCGGTTCAGGACGTCGCGGACGTACGAGCGCGCCTGCGGCCGCACCAGCCGGTCCTTGAGGATCTCAGTGGAGGGCGCCGTGGTCTGCCAGATCGTCACTGCCTTCGACGGGTCGATGCGCCAGCGCACCGTGACGTCGGTCTCGATGTCATTGCCGTCCCTGGTCTTGAAGCGGAGGTCGTCCTTTTCGCGGATCTTTTCCCCTCCCGCCTTGCGGGACATGATCAGGCTCTGCGTGGATACGTCGTATTTGGTCCAATCATTGACGATGGGCATGAAGAAATAGGTCGCACCCGGCGGCGCCACCTCGGTCGAGCCGGTGATCTTGTTGAACTGCACTCCCACTTCCGTGGCCTCGGTCGTATGCGGAGTGCAGGCGGCCATGGACCACAGGGCGACGGCGGCCAACGCGAGCACGGCCACGCGTTTGCCCTCCCGCCCCCTGCCACTTGCGACCTGCCCCTTGACTGCGAATGGATCCCTGAGTGCGTTTCTCATCGGTTCCCCGTCAAGTGTCCGATGTCGGTCGGATCATCGCTGATGTAGATCGGCCCTTTGATGCTGTTGAGGATGGCCAGACCCTTGCGCAGGCGGAGGAGCTTGTCGGAGCCCGGTCCTTCCATGGCCTGATTGATGGCCGCCGATCCGGTGGCCTCGGCGGTCTTGACCAGGAGGTCCGCCTCGGCGTGGCGCGAGCGCTCATACAGCGCGCGATTGGCATTGATGCCCGTGATCTGCGCCTGAAACTCGGCCGTCTTGATGTTGATCAGATTCTGGCCCTGGGCCATGGTCAGTTTGAGGCGCGTGTCGACCTCTGCCTGTTTGGCCAGGGCCCGGTTGGTGAGCACCGACTGATCCTGAATCTTCTTCTGTTCGGTCAGCGACTGGAACGTATCGGGATAGTCGTACTGGCGGATCAGGACGTCGGCCAGTTGAATGCCGTTTTCCAGGAATCGGGCGGCCAGCTCTTTGCGCAGATTGTGCGCCTTGATCAGGCGGTGATCGCCATAGAACTCCTCGGCCCGCAGCTCGCCCAGATGCTGCTTGACCGAAGGCTCCGTCAGGCGGATGACCACGTTGTCTTCGTAGGCGCGTCCGAACCCGAACCGGGAGACCACCTTGAAGGGATCGATGATGCGGTACATCACCGTGGCGTCCACGTTCACCGGATAGCCGTCCACCGTGGGGACATTGATGGCGCCGACGGTCCGGTGGTCGGGACTGCGCTCGGCCTCTTCGTTCGTGAACTCCACGATCTGGATGTCGCGCGGAAACGTGCGCACCGTTTCGTAGCCGCGGATCTGGCGCCGGTATCCCGGCCCGACCAGCGACTTCTGCAGTCCCTTGCTCGGGCCGAAGGCGATCTGGCGGAGGCCGATCTCCCCCGGAGCGACATAGGTGATCAGACAGCCCCGGAGCAGGAGGATTGGAGAGAGGATCAGCAGGGCCTTCAGCGCCAGGGAGACCAAGCGTCCTCCGCGGAACGTGAAGGTGGGGACTTTCACAGGAAAGCCGGCCTGGAATCGAGGCGGCTTCGCAGCACTTTCGAACATGAGTTTGCCCTCTTTGGGCTCGGGTTGACAGGGGGCCGAGTGTGCCGGATTCTACTCCTCCGGGATTTTTCCGGCTTGCGCTAGAATTCCGCCTCTCGTACCCCGCTCGCGCGTCCCCCGAACACTCGCCCGGACGCCGGGACAAGCAAACCGACAGGAGCAACGCTCAGTGACTGCAACTCTCGAAGTGACCCATCCATTCGACGGCGCGATCGCCGCCGGCAGAATCCCCTACAAGGTCCGTGACCTGAGCCTGGCCACGCTCGGCCGCAACGAGATCCGTCTGGCCGAGCACGAGATGCCGGGCCTCATGGCCGTGCGCGCAAAGTACGGCCAGGACAAGCCGCTGCAGGGCGCGCGGATCATGGGCTCGCTGCACATGACCGTGCAGACCGCCGTGCTCATCGAAACGCTGCAGATCCTCGGCGCGGACGTGCGCTGGGTGAGCTGCAACATCTTCTCGACCCAGGATCACGCCGCCGCCGCGGTCGTGGTCGGCCGCACGGACACGGGCGGCACCGCCGAGAACCCGCGCGGCATTCCGGTGTACGCCTGGAAAGGGGAGACGCTGGAGGAGTACTGGTGGTGTACGTCCGAGGCGCTGTTGTGGCCGGATGGTGGTGGCCCGACGCTGATCGTCGACGACGGCGGCGACGCTACCCTGCTCGTCCACAAGGGTCGGGAGTGCGAGGGCCACGGCCACGTGCCGTCCTTCAATCCCGCGGATGATCCCGAAGAGTGGGGAGTCATCCTCGATCTCATGCGCCAGGAACTGACCCGCGACCCGCAACGCTGGACCCGCGTGGCCAAGGACATCCGCGGCGTTTCTGAAGAGACCACCACCGGCGTGCACCGCCTCTATCAGATGCAGGAGACCGGAACGCTGCTGTTCCCGGCCATCAACGTCAACGACTCGGTGACGAAATCGAAGTTCGACAACATCTACGGTTGCCGTCACTCGGTCATTGACGGTCTCAATCGCGCCACGGACGTCATGATCGCCGGCAAGCTGGCCGTGGTCTGTGGCTTCGGCGAAGTCGGCAAAGGCTGTGCTCAGGCGTTGCGGGGACAGGGCGCGCGCGTGGTGGTCACGGAGATCGACCCCATCTGTGCGTTGCAGGCGGCCATGGAAGGCTTCGAGATCCGCACGCTGGAGAGCGTCGTGGAAAAGGCGGACATCTTCGTCACCGCCACCGGCAACAAGGACATCATCACCGCCGGCCATATGTCCCGCATGAAGCACAACGCCATCGTCAGCAACATTGGACACTTCGACAATGAGATCGACATGGCCGGCCTCAAGAAGTTCGCCGGGGTGCGCCGTGTGGAGATCAAGCCTCAGTACGACGAATGGGTGTTTCCGGACGGCCATTCGGTGCTGATTCTGGCCGAGGGACGTCTGATGAATCTCGGCTGTGCCACCGGTCATCCCTCCTTCGTCATGTCCGCTTCGTTTACGAACCAGGTGCTGGCGCAGCTCGCGCTGTGGCAGAACAAAGGCGAGTACGGCAAAGAAGTGTATGTCCTGCCCAAGAAGCTCGATGAAGAGGTGGCCCGTCTGCATCTGGCCCATCTGGGCGTGGAATTGACGGTGCTCAGCGACGAGCAGGCCAAGTATCTGGGCATCCCGGCCGAGGGGCCGTATAAGCCGGACCATTACCGGTATTGAGCATCGCCAAAGCAGCGCAAACTACCGTACGGGCGGGCCTTAGAAGTCCCGCCCGTACTGTTTTGTGTTGACAAGGCGCCTCTATTGCACAAGACTTTGTGCGTCAATAGGAGGAGGAATTTAAATGGCAAGACCGTCCCGTCCCCCATCGGGCTCTCTGTCGCCTGGACAGGCCCACTACGTGCTCGATCGGCTCGTCCGTGATCGCCGCGTGTCCACAAGCGACATCAATGGTTATGTGTCGGACATGGGTCGTGAGATCAGCGACCTCGAAGAGCGTCTGGCACGCCTGCGCAGCGCTCACGGCGGCGCCGCCGCTGCAGCGGCTGCGCCGGCAGCCGAAACTCCCGCGCCCGCAAAACGCGGCCGCAAGCCTGGTCGTCCTGGCCGTCCAGGCCGTCCCCCGGGCCGTCCGCCCGGACGTCCGGGACGTCCGCCGGGCCGCCCGCCCGCTTCTGCTTCCGCGGCATCCGCAACCGCCGCTCCAGCCGCCACCGGTGGCAAGAAGCGCGGTCGCAAGCCGAAGAGCGCAATCACCCCCGAGCAGCTCGCATCGCGCCAGCTTCAGGGTCGTTACCTGGCCCTGGTCCGCCGTTTCCCGGCCACCAAGCGTCTCCAGTACGCGAAGGTCGCCAAAGACCGCGGCCGCGAGGCTGCAATCAAGGACATGCAGGACGCGATGAAGAAGTAGGGTTTCCCCCACTCGCATTCGTAAAGGGCGCACTTCGGTGCGCCCTTTTTCATTGTGGAGTCACCAGCGTCACCAGTTGCGTCTCGTTGTTGGTCACGCTCGCGAATGCCCAGTAACGCACTCCCGCCGTCAACGGCTTGACCTCGATGCGCACCTGCGCCGGCAGTCCGTCCGCCGTATGGAGCTCCGCGATCGGGAGCTGGGCGTACGCGGCTTCGGTACGAAACTGCCCGCTCTGCGGCGTGACCGTCACCATCGTCGTTTCATAAAGGGTCGAGACCGAAGGCTCTTCGGTCTGTGCATACAGACGGACCAGGAACGTGGCGCTCGTACCGTTCACTTCGTACAACCGCAAGAGCACGCGAAATCTCCCATCGGTCGGGACGTTGAGCAACTGGGCGCGGTCGGTCAGGAGCTCGCTTTCGCGGACGACCGGAATGTCCGTGCCTGCGTTGAGCGCGCCCCGCGAGACATCCGCTACGCGCAGGCTCATCTCCACGCCGGCGGCGCTGTCGCTGGAGAGGTAAAGGAGCTGGCTTGGGTTGTTGCGCGGCTCGACGGAGAAGTCGGGCACATTGTGCAGGGCGTAGCCGGGGAGCAGTGTGTAGGTGGCGGGAAAGACAGGCAGGCAGGCGTGCGAGGCCGGACAGTTGTAGGCCGCAATGCGCACACCGTTCTCTCCGTCGTTGCGCAGCCAGAAATCCGTGCGCCATTGCGTTCCCTGGGCCCCCGGCACCGAGTCCTTCCACCACACCGGCAGGAGCACCCGCTCGTAATCCGCCTCGGGGCCGGCCAGGAACGTGAATCCGTTCTCGACCACGACGGGCGTCTTGGCCGGAATCGAGACCGTCACGTCCACTGTGCCCGCCGCGTGCGGCGGCGTGGTCACCCGCAATTCTTCGTCGGAGATCTCTAACGCTTCCACGGTGGTCTCCCCGAACGTGACGGTCGTAGGACAGGGGAGCAGACAGACCACGATCCTCCCCAGGTCTTTCCCGCGAATCGTCACCTCGGTCCCACCGTTGTTCGTTCCGCGGTTCGGATCGAGGGTCTGCACGGACGGTTCCGCGAACAGGCGGACGGCGACGGCAAGAGTCGTGAAGAGAAGCAGAGCTCGCATGAGCGGGAGGATACCGTGAAGAGGTTATTTTGTGTTGTGAGCGTCGCGTTACTCCTTGGTTGCCGTTCCCCGAAGACGGAAACCGTTTCGCACGAACCGCCTGCCTCCGCCGGGTCCGTCACCGTCGTCGGCGCGTCCGAAACCACGGAGCCGGACGGGGAGGGCGCCACTGCGCAGCCGCCTGTCGTAGCCACGAGCGCGGCGAGCGAGAACATCACCATCGAGTCCGTCGAGATCGCCAATCCCCTCGTCGTGACGGGGCATGCCCGGACGTTCGAGAACAGCGTCTCCTTGCGGCTCCGCGATGCACGCGGAGGCCTGATCGGGGAGACGTCCACCACCAGTACGGGAGAAATGGGAATGCACAATCCCTATCGCGCCGCTCTGTGGGTGACGCGGGATCCGGGAGGGTCGATCACGGTTGAAGCGTTGGAGTATTCGGCCAAGGACGGCGCGGAACAGTCGCTCGTGGCGATGGACCGGCCCTTTGCACTCCAGCCCGTTTCCGCGCGGCTCTACTTTCCCGATCGGACCTGCACGCGCGTGGCCGCGCAGACGCGTCGGATCCCGAAGAGCCTCTCCGCTGCGCGCCTGCTGGTGGAAGCCTTGATCGCCGGACCGACGGCCACGGAGCGCGCATCCGGCGCCGCCGCTGCCTTTCCCGAGGGGTCTCGTGTGGAATCGGTCAATCTGCGCGACGGCATCCTGACCGTCGATTTCAATGCGCGCCTGCAGAACGTCGGAGGCGCCTGCCAGGCCGGCATGATCCGCCAATCGGTCACCGAAACGCTGAAGGCCCTCCCCGCCGTCAAGAAGGTGGTGATCACAGCCGGAGGAAACGAAGCGCACGCCCTGCAGCCGTGAAGGTTACCGCGGGCAGGATGCCCGCGCACTTCCCGTGTTCAATGCCGAACTCCAGTGGAGCGGTGGACTTGAGTCCACCGTCGCTCTCGCGAGGATCGGCCCCTCTGCC
>JBDTOZ010000727.1:0-7140 GCA_039932995.1 Acidobacteriota bacterium
GGTCGTGGGAAAGGGAGCAACTGTCATGGGACCGGTCTCTCAGAGTAACACTCACCAGCCGGGCGTCAGGAGAGCTGGGCTTTGCCCCCAAATTTTGGTCTTGCGCGAATGACAGCATTGGCGACTCTGCCGTTGCCAGCGGAGAACACGCGGACGAGACCTGACCACCTCGTCCAGCGCTCGAACGGTTGCCGTTCGCCCGTCCTGGGCATAGGCTCACCTCGTGAAGGATGTCGCCCAACTACTCAATGACCTGCGCGATTCGAGGGTGATCTCGGATTACGCCATCTTCGGTGCGACAGCTCAGATGCGTTACACGGAGCCGGTCGCGACACTCGACGCGGACGTTCTGGTCGTCCTGGCGGAGCCATCCCGTCTCGACTCACTCGATCCCATCTATCGGTACTGCGAAGAGCGAGGCCTGACGTCGCAAGGTGAGGCGATCCTGGTGGGGCGCTGGCCGGTCCAGTTCATCCCCGTCTTCAGCGGCCTCACCGCCGAGGCAGTGGCAGAAGCGGAGCGCGACGACATCGAAGGCGTTCCGGTGCGGGTGGTCGGCGCGACACACTTGGCCGTCATCGCGCTGAGCGTTGGGCGCGCCAAAGACCACCTGAGGATCGTCTCCCTGCTCGAATCCGGCGCCACGACACTGGAAGCCATCGAAGCGCTGGCAGACCGCCATGACCTGGCTGAAAAATGCAGTCTCTTCCGGAAAAGGTATCTCGATGAGTGACATCGGCGACCATTTCCAGCGTCAGGCTGAATGGCAGAAATCACGCGCGCGACTGACGTGGTCCGAGAAGCTCGTACTGGCAGAGACTCTCCGAGACGCCGCGCTCGCCATGCGGCGCAAACGGCCGGACCTATCCTCGCAGGACGAGGACTCCGCCCTCTCACGGCGGTAACACGGGTTCAAATCCCGTATGCGCTACCAACCTAACTCCCACCCACTCAGCGACTTAGCAAAGAAACGCTCCTGACCCTAGTTTGGGTCACTCTCAATAGCACTCTCAATAGGCTGCGTCGTCCGGCTCGTCGCGGGTTTCTTCTCCACGGGCAGCTGCCACTTCTCTACCTCGGTCTGCATGTGCTCGAAGTCGCTGTCGAAGTAGTGCTTCATGACGGTGGCGAGCTGCGTGACGCCCATCAGCCCCATCACGAGAACGGGGTCCTTCGAACTCGCGGCGAGGTGCGACGCGCCAGTATGACGCCAGTGTAGAAGTGCTCGCGCTCGTCCGCGAGCTGCTCATCCGGCCCAAGGATCTCATTCGTGATCTCGACGAGACGGAGCCACTGCTTCCGGATGTTCACATACGCCCCCCTCATGTCGGGGTTCGGATGGACGAGTCCGGCCGGGTCGTTCTCCGGCATGATGTTCTTCAGGTAGCGAACAAGCTCCGGCTTGAGCGGCGCGTCCACATTCACACCCTTTGCCGCGTTCTTGTGGGCATCGAGGCGAAAGCGCCCCCGGTCCCGCACCGGATCGATCGTGAGCTGCTCCCACAGCAGTGAGAAGTTTGTCTCGGGCCGCATGAGCGTCGTGTAGGCGATCAAGCAGAAGCCCCGGAGCGGAACGACGCCGGGGCCTTTCTGCTTCGTCTCGGGATCGAACCCCCGATGCGCTGCCGCCTGCTCCCGTTCGTACGCGAGCATCGCGGATCCGAGAAGGGTCGCCACCTGCTTCCTCGTGAAGATGACGGGCTTCTTCGTCGTGACCACCTTCGGCCGCTCGATGTTCTAGAGTTGATGCGTTGCGAGGACCCGCGACTTCACCGCCCGATTGAAGACGGCGATGAGGGTGTTCACGGAGCGCCGGATCGTCGCCGGCTTGCATCCACGCCCTTCCAAGTGCGCACGGAATCGGACGTAGTCGTCGTACTTGATGGTCGTCGCGTCGCGCGCGTCGCCGAGAAACTCGCGAATTTCTTTCACCCTGTACTGATCGCGATTCCAGTCTTCCCCTGCTCCCGCTGCCACGCCTCATAGTGGTCGCACACCGCACCAACCGAGACGGCGTTCGCGAGCGCATCCTCGCGGGCCCGGGCCGCCGCGACGGCGTCGCGGAGTTCCGTCTCGAGCTTCGTCTTCCGAGTTTGCAAAGTTGCTCGCAGGCGCAACGAACACCCCAGAGGCGAAAGGACGGACGGCGCTTGCCGACGTTGCGACCCATCCTCTGGCGGGTTTTGTCGCAGCAATTGTCGGGAAGGATTGGGCACTAGGGCAAGGAGGCTTCTTCCGACCGAACTCCGCCATTACCCGGATTGAGGCAGCAGCAATGATCGCGCGCGCGAAGAAGCTTCACGAAGGCGATGTACGTTTCGAAGACATCTCCGACCAGACGATGCGTCGTTACGCAAGTGCAGTTGCCACCGCAGGCATCGCAATCGGACAGGGCGGGCGCTTCGCGCCTCAGCGTGATCTGACACGGGGAGAGGCAGCGAAGATGATCGCGGCGATCCTGTAGTCCCTGTCGAGTCCCCACCGCGCGCATCTCGCGATCGCTTGCCGAAGAGTCACCACTGAACGTGTGACTCTTCGGTACATACCCAAGTGTGCACAACGTTCGTAGCACCCGACGGGAGAGAGAGCAAGGAGCCAGCCTGTCTAGGGCCTCTTCGCCGCTCTCTGCGCGGCCTTGATGGCCGCCTTGATCCCCTTGTCGGCACGGATCGCCTGAATCGCCGCGTGCTCCGCGGCAGGAATGGCGCGGAGCAGCACGGCGAGCGTTCCGGCAATGCCGCGAGGGTGGCCCTTCTTCCTCCGCCCAGCGCCCTTGCTCGCCGTTGCGGCTTGCCCCTCACTCCGTGGCGCTGGTGCGGTCACACGGGTAGGTCTCAGCGGCTGATCGCAAACTGGCGAGATGCGCCTCGATGTCTGAGATCTCGCTGCCAAGGTCCGACAGGAGACTCTGGACATCAGCGGGAGAGATGCGCCGGTCTGCGACCAGCCGCTCCACGATCCACTTCGCCTGCGCCGGGGTCACTCCGATCGTCGCGTTCTTCGTAGCCATATGTTCTCCTCCGCTAGGGCAATCGTACATCGCCACAACCAAGCAGAACCGCGGCGGTTCCAGCAGGTTGGGCCGAGTGCATCCGTACTTCCTGAACTCGAGTGCGGCGGAAGCGTTGCGCTGCCCGAACAAAGCAGCTCAAAACTCCGGGACTGCACATGAAACTGTGCGCCATCTGACACCTTCGATGATTAATTGTTGCTGCGCGGGGCTACCATGACGGAAGTACGGACTGCCGCGGCCTAATGCAAATTGTCAGACTTCAGATTGAGCGCTTTCGGGCCATCCGCGAAGCGACCATATTTCCGACGGCGAGTAATGCCCTGCTGGGGCCCAACAACATCGGCAAGACTGCCGTTCTTGAAGCACTGAACCTGCTTCTCACATCGCATGGCTCGACAAGGTCTGCTCTTGTTGATGAGAACGACTTCTATCAGCGGCAGTACGTCGCGGCGAACGGAACTGCCCCCGCGATCAAGATCGAGGCGGTCCTGACCGGACTCACTGACGAAGATGCAGATCTCTTCGATGGTGTGCTCGTCCCATGGTCAGCGGAACATCAAAACGTCGTCGAGCGGGCGGAAAGCGGCACCGATCCATTCGTCGGCGCCGAGCGTGCCATTCGACCATGTTTTGAAGCGTGGTTCGACGCCGAGGAGGACGCGTTTACCTGGCTCGCCTTTCATCGCACCGATCTGCTCCAACCGCGTGAGAAGTGCGAGCGGTTCACGCCCAAACAGAAACGGGCGATTGGGTTCTTGATCTATCGCGATTTTCGGGCCCTTCATCGGCCGATCACACTCGAACCTACCGGGTTGTTCGATCGCGTTCTGACGGCGACCGGATCCTCCGCGCGCAACTTCGAGGCGATCTTTGACCGTCTCGCAGGCGCGGGAGGCCCGCTGGTCGAGGACGACGCATTCAAGTCGTCCCTCACGGCCTTCGCCGATGAACTTGCACGTTATCTTCCTGTTGCACCCGGCGAAGCTCCTCTCCGGTTCGAGGCTACCGATCGAACGCGGACGCAAGCCCGTGCGACGCTCCAACTGTATGTGGAGGGACCAACCGCGCTTCCACTCCAGAAGCACGGTGCAGGCACCCGCAGTCTGGCCGTTCTCGCCATGCTGCTCGTCATCCTTCGCACTCGCGGGCGTGGCATCCTCGCGCTGGAAGAACCTGAGACCTTCCTATTCCCGCACGCGCAGCGGCGGGTGATTGAGGAAGTCCAGCGCCTCGCGCAGCAACTGTTCGTCACGACCCATTCGCCGACGATTCTGGAGCGGCTCCCCATCACGAGTCTCCACCGCATGCACCGTGCCATCGATGACACCCTCACGATGACGCCGGTGGCGTCTGATACCAGTATCGTCAAAAACGTGCGCCGTCGCCTTCGACGGCAGCTCGCCGAGGCGTTCCTTGGCCGGGCGGCCGTCGTCGTGGAGGAGGAGGCGACCCGTATCTGGCTCTTGCAGGCAAGCTCGCTCCTGCACGGTCAGGTGTACGACGGCGAGGTGTGCGAAGCGTTCGATCTCGCGGGAATATCGGTCATCTCTGCCGACGGTAACGGGCAAGTGCCGGAGCTCTGCGACCTCCTGCAGCGTGCGGGTGTGACTGCCTTCGGTCTCATCGACGCAACGAAGGGGATATCGCCCGTAGAAGCGTCAAAGTTCCCCATGGCGCGGATCGTCCACCACGATGCGATGGGTCTCGAAGATCTCCTCGTTGCGTCCCTCGGTCGCGAGGCAATCACGGCGGCCATGACTGAGGGTCCGTATGTGAAAGAGCACTCGCTGACCGAATCAATGACCGCACTCGATGCTCCAGCCTTCGACGCCAAGGCACGCGAGTTTCTACGCCACAACAAGGGGTCTATTCCGTTTCACGAGTGGCTCGCAGACAGAACGCCCCTTGCGACCATGCCTGTGGCACTCAGAAAGGCCGTGGTGCTCGGTCTCCGCGTTGCCGGCGGCCGGGAACACCTGACGTCCGCAACGAGGGCGCTCTGAATGTTCACGCCGACCGCGGAACAAAAGAAGCTCATCGACTCTTCGGACTCCGCCGTTGTGATCGCGGGACCTGGGCGAGGGAAGACGTTGACCGCGATCGCAGCCGCGGACACGTGGGCAACCGCCCATCCGTCCCGGCGCGTACTCTTCACGTCCTACTCGAACACGGCGGTTCGTCGCATCGCGGAAGTCGGGGGGATACAGGCGCAACGCGCGTCGCTCGACTTTCGAACGTTCCATAGCGTCGCATTCGACGTGCTCGCAGATTACGGCCGGTTCGTCGGACTTCAGCAACCGGCGCAGGTGCTGGACAAGCCTGCGGAGCATCTTGCGGCACTCGAGGAAGAATGGCCGGACGACGACTCGGAGTACGCCGCCGCAAGGCATGCATATGCTCGTCGGACGGGACACGTCGCTTTTGCCGACATGATTCCCTTGGCGTCGGCACTCCTAGCAAGCAGCTCGACCCTCTGCCGCGCAGTGCAGCGCAGATACGGTTGCCTGATCGTGGACGAGTTTCAGGACACGACCGCGGAGCAAACAGCGTTTCTTCGCCTTCTCGGGGGTGACGGACGCCTCCTTGCGTTCGGCGATCCCCATCAAATGATCTACGAAAGCGACTTCGACAGTGCGAGAAGTCGGTTCGTAAGTACGGCCCAGTGGAAGAGTGTCGACGTGACGACGTTCGAAGGCCGAAACTACCGTTGCGCGGCGACGGACATCCTGGATTTCGCGGAGGCGGTGCTTCACGGCGAGCGCTTCTCCGGCCACAGCGGCAGCGTGGCCTGCGACGGCATGTATGCGAACCAGCGACGCTCCTACATCGCTCTCCGCTGTCAATCGATCTGGAAGCGGTTTCCGGGGTCCTCGATCGGCATCATCGCGCCGAACTCGAGGACCGAACGCGAACTTGCCGCGGAGTTGCGCGCTCCGAAGAAGGGCGTGAAAGCGGCCATCCCGGTCCATGCCGTGATCGAGGTGGATCCAGCCTGGGCGGATGCCTTCCGCCTGGCCACGTTTGCAGCGAGCGACTACGCTCGTGAACCGAACATGGAACGCCGTCGCTGCTTCGCCGTCACGCTCACGGCGCTGGAGAGAGCGAGCCGGCGTGGCACGCCGCCCGGCATCGCGCGTCTCGGGGAGATTGAGAAGCTTCTCAGCTCGTCATCGAAGCGCAAGAGCGCCCTTCGTGACTTTCTGGCGAGCCCCCAACCTGGGAGCGTAAGCGACTTCGCCGTGCGGTTCGCCGCCTCGCTGTCAGGGGACAAAGCGTTCGACGCAGTCGGCCACAGGATCGAGAAGTCTGGTGTGCCGGCGATCCGGCCGATCGCGGGCGTCGAGCAGTTCGACACTTTCCGCGCGAGCCGAAACCCGGCGGGTCTGCACGGTGCAGAGTGCTGGCGCGCTCGAACGACGATGCTTTCGATGTACCGCGCGAAGGGCCGCGAGTTCGATCACGTGATCGTGGTGACCGACCCGCGAGCACATAAAAAGGACGCGGCGGAGGGTGAACTTCGACGGCTCCACTACGTGGCGTGCACGCGCGCGCGCCAGACGCTGACGGTGCTCTGGAACTCTTCCGGCATTGGAGACGTCCTGGGACCCGTCCTAGCCTAGGGCGCGAGGGGCTTTCTGGCGACGAAGGTCCGAATCCAGACGACCGTATTGTCACGTCCTGTAGTATGGAGAAGTTTGTAACAGGAATCTCATGGCACTCTGCGGAAGACATCGACGTGCGTGTCAACGCATGAGGCTTCAACCAGCAGCGTCGAAATTGATGATTGCCTCCCATTTCACGGTGGCGAGTGGGGCAGCCAGATGGAGCCTAACGCTATGGTCTCAAGTGTCTTGCTTACGGGGTTCGGGTTCATTGGTCGCCACGTGTCGATGGAGTTGATGGCACGCGGCCATCGCGTTTCGGTTCTCGATCGTCGCCCGGACATCCCTTTGGCGATCACTCTTGGCATCCAACCCGTCATTGGCGATGTTCGCGATGCGGCGCTTATGCGCCAACTCATTCCCCACTACGATCGAGTCGTTCACTTGGCCGGGCTCCTCGGAACCTCGGAGCTAGTCGACGATCCCTCGGCTGCGGTCGACACAAACATTACTGGGGCATTAAAC
>JBDTOZ010000728.1:0-5760 GCA_039932995.1 Acidobacteriota bacterium
GCGAGGACGCCGCACAGCCAGCCGGCGAGACGCCGGCGTTCCTTGGGTTGCGGCTTCGCCGCGCTGTGAGACTGCTGTGCGACTGTGACGCCGGGGAGACGCGACGACTTGACGACTCGACGACTCGACGACAAGAGAGAAGGCGACTCGAAGACGGAAGACGGAAACCGGAAGAATCAAGGCACGGCCACGCTGGCCAGAATCTGATCGATGATTCGGTCCGCGCTCATATTCTCCGCCGCGGCTTCATAGCTGAGCACCAGGCGGTGCCGGAGAA
This sequence comes from Acidobacteriota bacterium, assembly GCA_039932995.1. Lineage (GTDB taxonomy): Bacteria > Acidobacteriota > Thermoanaerobaculia > Gp7-AA8 > Gp7-AA8 > QHVT01. The sequence continues at coordinate 278 of JBDTOZ010000728.1, forward strand.
CGTCGTGCGCAACTGCTTTCACATCCTCCGGAATCACGAACTCGCGTCCTTCCAGGAAGGCCAGGCCCTTGGCCACGTGGGCCAGCGCGAGGGTGGCCCGCGGTGAGGCGCCGAAGGCGATGTGCGCGCTGAGCGAAGGCAGCCGGAACTCGGCCGGCTTGCGCGTGGCGTTCACGAGCTGGACGATGTAACGGCCGATGCGCTCGTCCAGGTGGACCCGCGCGGCCAGGTGGGCCACGGCCCGGATCTCATCCAGCGTCATCACGCGCTGCACACTCACCGCCGCCTTCGTCGGGTCGAGGTAGAGCGCCAGCATGCGCAGCTCTTCCGCGCCGGTCGGATAGTCGACGCGGAGTTTCATGACGAACCGGTCCACCTGCGCCTCGGGCAACGCGTACGTTCCCTCGTGCTCGATCGGATTCTGCGTGGCGATCACCACGAACGGGTCCGGCAGCGAATACGAGCTGTCGCCGATCGTCACCTGCCGCTCCTGCATCGACTCCAGTAGGGCGCTCTGCACCTTGGCTGGCGCGCGGTTGATCTCGTCGGCCAGGATGAAGTTCGCGAACACCGGGCCGAGCCGGGCGTTGAACGTGCGCCCCGCCGGATCGAAGATCTGCGTGCCGGTGATGTCCGCGGGGAGCAGGTCGGGAGTGAACTGGATGCGTTTGAAGGTGCCGTCGATGGCCTGCGCCAACGTCTTGACCAGCAGTGTCTTGGCCAGTCCGGGCAGCCCTTCCACCAGGACATGTCCACGCACCAGCAAGGCGATCAGGAGCCGGTTGACGATCGCATCCTGGCCGATGACGACGCGCGCGACTTCCTTGCGCAGACGGGAGAGGGTTTCCTGAGCTTCTTCGGCCGTGACGGTCATGTGCCCGAAGTTTATCCGACGACGCCTCTCACGTTTGTTGCTGGTTGCTGGTTGCTGGTTGCTGGTTGCTGGTTGCTGGTTGCTGGTTGCTTGTGGGGCACGATCTGCGGCCCGCCGCGCACCACCCGCAACCAGCAACGAGCAACCAGCAACACTAGGTGGCCACGTCGTGGGCAGTGAGCATCTTCGAAGCGAACAACACCAGTGCGCAGCCGACCGGGAAGAGCACTTCGTTGGCCACGACCGGCACGGCACTTCCCCTGCCGGTCGACGTCGTGACGGTGGCGATCAAACCGCCGAAGTAAAGGCCGGTGAGCGCGCCGGCCAGGGCGTACTGCCAGGCCCTTTCGAAGCGCTCGCTGGCCAGCCACCCGGTGATGAGACCGAAGGCCAGGTACTCTCCGGCCTTCATCGTGGCCAGCAAGAGCACGATGCTCATCTTGTCCCCGCCGGACTGCGCGACGCCGAACGAAAATGCCTTCTGCACCACCCGTGCGACCGCGAAACCGGCCGGCGCCGCGAACAGTCCGGCCAGACCCATCACCGGCACCCGCACCTTCTGGGCGGCCGCAGCCCCCGCGGCGACGCCGAAACAAACGATGGACGACCAGGCCACTTTGACCAATGTGTCGCGCACGATCGTCTGCAACGGACCTCCGGCGACGAGCACGATGACCTCCATCACCATGCCCAGGACGATGGCCATCCAGGCCACATGGATCAATTTGCGAGGAAGCGGCATCCCTTGAGTTTATCCTCGGCAGCGCCATGCGACCGAAGAAGAAGTGGGGCCAGAACTTTCTCCGAAACAAGGGAGCGGTCGAAAAGATCGTGGCCGCCGTCGAGGCCGCGCCCGATGAAGTGATCGTGGAGATCGGGCCGGGGGAAGGGGTGCTCACCGCGAAGCTGGTGGCACTGCCCAACCGGATCGTGGCGCTGGAAATCGATCCCGACCTCGCCGCGCGCCTGCGTACGAAGTTCGGCGAGCGCATCGAGCTGCGCCATGAGGACGCCGTCGAGGCGCAGTATCCGCAAACACCGTACAGGGCCGTCGGCAATCTCCCCTACAACGTGGCCACCCCCATCCTCCGCCGCACCATCGCCGATCCGCAGTGCCGGCGTGCCGTGTTCATGCTGCAGAAAGAGGTCGCGGAGCGCATCGTGGCCAAGCCCGGTACCGAGGCCTACGGCTATCTGACCCTTTACGTGAACGCCTTCGCCGCGGCCCGGACGCTCATGACCCTCGACCCGCGCTCGTTCTTCCCGCCCCCGAAAGTGCGCAGCGCGGTGGTCGTGCTGGACCCCCGCGATCCCGGACTGGCCTCTCCACGCGCCGAGCTCCTGGACTTGATCAGCGCTTCATTTCGCATGCGCCGCAAGAAACTGGTCAACAACTTGACAGGCTGGCGCGACCACACCCGCGAGCAGACCCTCCACGCCATGAGCTCCGCCGGCATCGACGAAGGAGTCCGCGCGGAAACGCTCGGGCTGTCAGAGTTCGACCGGCTCTTCGGAGCGATGAACGCGGCAGCGTGAGCGCGGAACGCATCGGACACTTCACGCGGGACGTGGGCCGGGCAAGATGCCCACGCCCCCATCGTCCCCTGCGCGCGAGGCTCACTCCGCCCGCGCGTCCCCCGCCTCATACAGCCACTCCGTCTGCGTCTTGGCCCCCTCGGCGAAGCGCGTGTCGACGTACTCCTCGAAGGCGATGTCGCGGTCGAGGACGCCCGTCTCGCGCATGAGACTCACGATCAGCTCGAAGTCCTTGCGGAGTGGCGAGAGCGGCTGGTACTGGACGCGGTCCAGTGGCTTGGTCAGCGCCCAGCGCAGCAGGCGCGGGTCCTGGCGATAGTAGAAACGGCCGACGAAGTCTGCCGCATGCTCGCGATGCGCGCGCCGTTTGAGCGGACTGTCCAGCCAGAGGCCTGAGCGGGCGATGCCGTCCACCAGCACCTGCACCGCTTCCGGCTTGCGCTCGATCACGTCCTCGCGCACCACCAGGACGCAGGAGATGTAATCCGGCCAGTACTCCTTCGCGTGAAACAGCACACGTCCGAAGCCGGCCATCTCCGCCTGCGATGGATAGGGCTCTCCCATCGAAAAGGCGTCGATGGCCTTCGCGTTCAACGCTCCGGGCACATCGGCCGGCGCCATCTCCACCAGACGCACGTCCTTGGCGGTCATGCCGTGTACCTTCATCGCCCGAAAGAGAATCAGCCGCTCGTCGGAGAAGCGGCTGGGAATGGCGATGGTCTTCCCCTTCAGATCGGTGAAGGCATGCACCGGTCCGTCTTTGCGCACCACCACCGCGGACCCGTAACGGTGCCCGAGGTAGACGATCTTCACTGGAACGCCCTGAGCACGCAGGGCGATGGCCATCGGCGCGACCATGAACGCCGCCTGCATCTGGTTCGAGATCAGCGCTTCCTTGATCTCGGGAAATCCCTGGAACATGCGAGGGATGAACAGATGTCCGGATTTGGAGTAGGCGGAGATGTAGTCGGTGACCGGGCACGCCAGGTGTCACGTCACGGGGATATAGGCGACATTGAGCTTCCGCTCGCTCTCCGGCAGGCGCTCATTGAGCAGCACCTTCCAGTCGACGTTCGTGGCCAGATGCGCAGCCGTGATCACGGCTACCCAGGCCACGACGAAGACAGCGATCTTGCGTGTCGGGGACATTTCTCCTCCTTTCCGGTTGTCGGTTGCCGGTTGGCGGTTGGCGGGGGACCACCGCCCACCGCCCGATCCAACAACCAGATTCGTGATTCGTGGTTGGGCGGCGGTCCCCGCCAACCGCCAACCGACAACCGACAACCGGAAATTCACTCACTGAACGCCCACCTCACAAACCTCAACCTCTCCGTGCGCCGGATCAGCGCATCGAGGATCAATCCGATCACTCCGATGAGCAGCATGCCTCCCACGACCAGATCGTAGCGCTTGCCGGCATTGCGTGCGTCGATGATCAGGTAGCCGAGACCCGAGTCGACGGCGATCATCTCGGCGGCCACCAGGACCAGCCAGGCCACGCCGAAGGCGATGCGCAGGCCCACCACGATGCGCGGCAGCACGGCCGGGAAGATCACCCGCGTCATGAGCGCGGTGGTGGAGAGTCCGAAATTGCGCCCGGCCTGCACGAAGACCGGCGGCACGTTGCGCACGCCGTTCATGGTGGCCACCACGATCGGGAAAAACGACGCCAGGAAGATGAGGAAGATCGGCGCGAGATTGCTCACGCCGAACCAGATCACGGCCAGCGGCATCCAGGCCAGCGGCGAGATGGGGCGGAGCAACTGGATGAGCGGATTCGCCGCACGCGCCAGACCGCTCCACCACCCCACCAGCAATCCGATCGGCACGCCGAGCACGACCGCGGCGCCGTATCCGCAGAATACGCGGAACAGCGAGTCACGGATGTATGCGCCGAGGTGCGGCAACTCGCGCAGTCCGCGGGCCACGGCCAGGGGCGAGGGGAAGATCGTTGTGCCGCTTACTTTTACCGCCAGGTGCCAGAGCGCCAGCAGGGCGATGGGGACGAGCAGGCGTTCGTAGGCCGGTTGGCGGTTGGCGGTTGGCGGTTGGCGGGAGACCGCCTCCGCATCTCTTCGCTGACCGGGCGCCCTCACGATTGGGCTCCGAGTCGGGCCTTGTCCGGGAGACCGGAGGAGCGCGCTGGTCGCAGAAAACTCCCCGCGTCCTCCCGCCAACCGCCAACCGTCAACCGCCAACCGGCACGCCTCATACCTGATGCGCCAGTCCGATCTCTCCGAAAATCTGATCGCGCAGAGCGATGTAGCGCGGATCGGAGAGATCGCGCGGATGAGGGATGTTCACGTACACGACGCGCTGCACGCGTCCCGGGCGCGCCGAGAGCACGACCACGCGGTCGGCCAGTTGCACCGACTCCTCGATGTCGTGGGTCACGAAGAGGATCGTTTTCCGCTCCGCATGCCAGATGCGAAGCAGCTCGCGCCGCATCTGCAGGCGGGTGATGGAGTCGAGCGCTCCGAACGGCTCGTCGAGATACAGCACGTCCGGATCGACCGCCAGCGCGCGCGCCACTTCCAGACGCTGCTTCATTCCGCCGGACAGCTCGCGCGGGTACGCCTTCTCGAAGCCGCGCAGTCCCACCAGTTGCACGTAATGCGCGACGCGCTCACGCTTCTCCTGCGGCGACTGCCGGAACAGTCCGAAGCCGATGTTCCCCTCGACCGTCAGCCACGGAAAGACACCCCGCTCCTGAAAGACGAAAATGCGCCGCGGATCGGGCCCGGTTACCGCTTCTCCATCGATGGCCACCGACCCCTCGGAAGGCTTGATGAACCCCCCGACGATGTTCAGCAGCGTCGACTTGCCGCAGCCGGACGGCCCAAGGATGCAGACGAACTCGCCGGTGCGGACTTCGAGGTTGATGTCCTCGAGGACCCGTATGGTGCTGGCCGCCGACGCACCAAAGGACATGCCGATCCGGCGAAACTCGACCTTCATCGGAGACTCCGGCGCCACGGTCACGAGGGGCGGGAGGGTAGCACAGGGGATGAAGCGCTCCTCAAGGAACGCCGGCGTCTCGCCGGCTGGCTGTGCGGCGTCCTCGCCGCGGGCG
>JBDTOZ010000729.1:0-4947 GCA_039932995.1 Acidobacteriota bacterium
CGCTCACGAGGCACGACCCGAAGTCGCGAAACCGCAGACAACCAGCAACCAGCAACCAGCAACGAGCGAAAGCAACAACTCGTGGCCGTCCGCGCATCAGCAAAACCGCTTACCATGGGCTCTCCCATGAGATCACCAGCGATCGCTCTTGCCGCGACCCTTCTGGCCACGCCGCTTCTCGCCGGCGGTTTCGAATTTCCCACGCAGAGTGCCAAGGCGCTGGCGTTGGGCGGAACCTTCGTGGCGCAGGCGAACGACCCCACCGCCGTCTACTACAACCCTGGCGGCCTCGGTCTGCTCAAGAAGAAAAAGGGCACCTCGGTGGGAGCGACGTTCTCCAAACTCAACGAGTCGCTCTATCAGGGGCTGCCGCCGGGCATCGGGATCGGCACCGCCTCCGAGCAGAAGACGGCCATGACCATCGTGCCGCACATCTTCGGCACCGCTCCCTTCGGCGCCAATGCCGTCCTCGGGGTCGGGGTGTACTCACCGTTCCGGATGAAGACGGAATGGGCGGATCCCGACACCTTCGCCGGACGTCACCTGGCCCTCGGCTCGGAGCTCGAGACTCTCGACATCGCCACCAGCGCCGGCATCGCCCTCGGACAGACTTTCGGCATCGGCGGCTCTTTCATTTTCCGCACGACCGACTACTCCGCCTCGCGCCGGCTGACCATCCTCGACGCCGGTGTGTCGCGGGACATCGCTCTGCTGGAGATGAAGACGGACAAGGAGAAGTCGTACACGTGGAGCGCGGGCGTGCTGCACCGCGTCGTGCCGAGCTTCTCCTGGGGTGCCTCTTACCGCAGCGAAGCCGAGACCGATTTCAACGGTGTGGGCAAGCTCACGCAGATCGCGACCGGCGACACACAACTCGACGCGCTCGTGCGCACCCAATACCCGTTCGACCAGGATGTGGCCCTCGGATCGATCCTCACGCTCCCCTCGCAGGCCACCTTCGGCATCGCCATCGGCTCGGGCGAGCGCTTTCTGCTGGAGGTCGATGCCACGCGTACCGGCTGGAAGAAGACGCGTGAGATCGCGTTCCTGTTTCCCGCGAACGCCAACCTCGACACGCGCTACGCGCTCGACTTCGAAGACGCCATGTCCTATCGGGCCGGTCTCAACTTCCGCTTCCCGACCGGGCCGGAGCTGCGCCTCGGCTACGCGCTCGAAGAGAGTCCGCAGCCGGCCACGACCGTCGGCGCGTTCCTCCCCGACGCGCAGCGCAGCACCATCTCCGCGGGCCTGGGGATGGACTGGCTGAACGTCGGCGTGGCCTGGACCACGTTCGAGCAGCGCATCATCGACACCAACGTCGATTCGCTGAACGGCAACTACCGCGCAAACTCCTGGACCGTGGCCATCACCGCGACGAAGTAGCGGCCGTCACGGGATCACCACCTGCTTGATGATCGAATTCGAGCCGGCCGCGTTGGTGACCTCGAGCGAGATCGTGTACGTGCGGTTGTTCTGCGCGTAGGTGTGCGCGGGGTTCTGCTCGAAGCTGAGGTTCCCGTCACCGAAGTTCCATCGCCACGTCGTCGGCGCATTCGTGGACTGATCGACGAAGAAGACCGTCGTGCCGTCCTGGGAGAAGGTGAAATTCGCCACGGGCGCGGGGTCGGTCTGCACGATCTTGTTCGCCGTCGCGGAGCCGCCGGCGTTGGTGGCTTTGAGCGCAACCGGGTACGTGCCGGCCACGGCGTAGGTGTGCTTCGGGTTCTGCTCGGTCGATACGGCCGTGTTGTCGCCGAAGTCCCACTGCAGTGAGGCGCCACTGCTGGACTTGTTGACGAACTGCACGACGCGGCCGCTGGCCGCCCAGTCGAAGTCCGCGGTCGGAGCGGGAGGTGGCGCGGTGACGGTGTTGACGAAGCGGCTCACCGTGCCGAGGCTGAACGCGTTCGAGGCCTCCAACGTGACGGTGTAGGTGGCTCCCGCCGCGTAGGTGTGATTGGGATTGCGCTCGGTGCTCGAGCTGTCGTCGCCGAAGCGCCAGGTCCACTTGGTGGGATCACCCGTGGAGCGGTCGAAGAACTGCACCTTGAGCGAGTTGGCCGGGTCGAGCTCGTAGTCGAACGCGGCCGCGACGGGAGGAGGCGGCTGTGTGCTGACGAAACGGCTGATGCTCCCAGAGCTGAAGGCGTTCGAAGTCGTCAACGTCACCGTGAACGTCCCCACCGTCGTGTAGGTGTGCTGCGGATTGCGGGCACCGGACGTGGTCATGTCGCCGAAATCCCAGGTCCACAAAGTGGGATCGCCGGTGGAGCGGTCGAAGAACTGCACCTTGAGTGAGTTGGCCGGATCGATCTCAAAATCGAACGACGCGCCGATGGGCGGCCCCGTCGTCAGGGCCACGAACTTCTGACGCGCGCTCGTGCCCCCGGGTCCGCCAACCGTCAACGTCACCGTGTACGTCCCGGCCACGCTGTATTGATGAACGGGGTTGCGATCGCTGCTGCGCTGCGTATCGCCGAAATCCCAGTTCCAGGAAGTCGGGGATCCGGTGGAGCTGTCCGTGAACGTCACGGAGAGACCGTTGGCGACGAAGGTGAATTCGGCCTGATTCGGAAGAGGCGGCTCGGCGACGGTCACACTGCCGCGGCCGACGCTGGCTCCGACCTCCGCCAATAGATTCGCGGTTCCGGTGGCGTCCCCGGCATAGAGAAAGACCTGCGCGGTCCCGCCATTGAGAAGCTGCTTGACGGTGCGCTGCGGCTCGGCCGCCTGCGCGAAGCTGCCGAGCGACGTCGTGATCGTGACCTCGGAACCATTCGGAGCGGCCACTCCCGCGGCCGTCTTGGCCGTGATGGTGACGGTCGAGGGAGTTGCGGACCCGGCGTTGATCCTGGCCGGCGAGGCGGCCACCGTGACCTGCAGACCCGCCGGCGGTTCGTTGCCGCCTGGAGGATCCGGAGCGACCGGGTTGCCTGAGTTGCAGGCGGCCAGGAGAAAAACCAACGGCGGGAGCAGCGAACCGAGGAGCGACCGGGACATGTGTGCGGAAAATTATAGGTTCCCGGGAGCCTGCACGGGAACGATGACGGAGGAAATTCCGAGCCGGCTCAGCAGTTCCTTCGCCGCCGCACTGGCGGCGGAACGCGTCGTGAACCGGCCGTGGTGAAGATTGAACAGCATCACACCGCTGCTCGTAGGCATCTGAACGATGGCCGGCTGAAGACCCAGCGCGGTCAACCGAGCCACCTCCGCCTTTGCCTCTTCCTCACTGGTCAGCACGGCCACGCGCAACGTGAGCGCCTCCTGCGGCTCCGGCGGCGGAACGGGTTTGGCCGCTCCGGCCGGCGCGGGTTTGGGTATCGGAGCGACGGCGAGGACCGGTGCCTTCGGCGTGGCCTCGGGCTTTCGGACGTAGACGGCCGTGAGATACCCCGCGACATAAATCAATGCCGCCAGCACGATCCCGAAGATCACTAGCAGGATCACACCGCGACGGTGAAGTCGGAACGTCACCATCGTGTGGGCCATCCGTCATCTCCGCGCGGTGCGTGCGGGAGGGACGACCTCGCCTCCGCGGTACAGAGTGCGTTGCACCACCCGGCCCCGCTCGTCGTACTCGATCGACTCCCCCTCCAGGATGCCGGCTGCGTACTCCGCCGTCCGCAGCAGCGACCCATCGGGCCGATAGGACGAGCTCACTCCATCGAGCTTGCCCGCGCGATGTTCCGACTTGGCCGTCGGCTTCCCATCCGGTCCGTAGACGGTTGTTTCGCCGTCCTGCAAACCGTTCTTGTAGCTCATCCTCAACTGCGGCTGACCGCGCTCGAAGAACAACGCCTCCCCTTCGAGCTTGCCGGCGATGTAGTGCAGGATCGCCATCGGCTGTCCACTGGCATCGAACTGCACCAGCTCTCCGTCCAGCAGGCCGGCCTTGAACTGCGCCCGCTGCGCCAGCCACCCTTCCGGATCGAATGTGGCCACGTCCCCGTCGAGCTGTTCACCGACGAGGTGATAGCGGCGCAGCACACGCCCCCCCTCATCCCGATCGACGCGTTCCTCCGGCTCGGACATGTCCGGAGAATAGCAGAGCGTTGCGGCGACCCGCGCCGCCGGCCGTGCCGGCCGTATACTCGCCCGATGTCGAAGCCGGCCGCGCGCATGACCGACATGGTTCTGCAGGATTCGCCGCATTGCCACGCGCCCATCCACCCACCCGCGCCGGTCCCGACACCGTCCGCGCATCCCGCGCTGCCGCTGGCCATCATCAAGGGCGAAGCCACGGTGCTCATCGGCAGCATGCCCGCGGCGCGACTCACCGACACTACCGCGCCGTGCATGCTGCCCGGGTGCGTGCCGGGCGGCCCGGGCATGATCTCCCTCGGATCCGCCACAGTGCTCATCGGCAACATGCCTGCCGCGCGCGCAGGAGACATGACCGCGCATACCGCCTGCGTTGCGCCGATCCCCGGCCCAACGGGAAAAGTCCTCCCGCCCGGTTGTCCGACCGTGTTGATCGGAGGCTGAGTGCGGCTCTCTCACTTCGAGACGCTCCGTCCGATCTGCCCGGTCTGTAGGGGAAACGCGCCCTTGGGCGTTGCGCAGATTCTGCGTGCTGAGGCGGACGATCTCCTCGAAGCCATCCTCACCTGCACCAACGCGGACTGCATGCGCGAGTATCCGGTGATCGACGGAGTCCCGATCCTGGTCGGTCCGATCCGGGCCTGGCTGTCCGCGAATCCGCTGCAAGTGCTCCAGCGCGACGATCTCTCCGCCGAGGTGGAGAGCCTCCTCGGCGACGTGCTGGGCGCGGGATCGTCCTACGACACGACGCGCCAACACGCCGGGATCTACGCATCCGCTCACTACGAGGAACACTCCGCGAAGAGCGTGCTCGAGCTCGCGCTGCAGCACGTTCCGGCGTCCGACGGTCCGATCCTCGATGCTGGCTGTTCGGTGGGCGGAATGACCTTCGCTCTCGCGCGACGC
>JBDTOZ010000730.1:0-7683 GCA_039932995.1 Acidobacteriota bacterium
GACTCGAAGACTCGACGACTAGACAAGGCGACTCGACGACTCGACGACTCGACAACCCGAGGACCCGCAGGCGCCACCAAAGTCACGTTCGCGTGCGGGGCGAGCGCATCGAGCCAGATGGTCGTGCGCAGGCGGTCGCCGCTGTACGGGGGCCAGGGGAAGCGCGAGGCGATCACGAGCACGTTCATGGACGCATCCATTTCACGAGAGCGCGAGGGGCGAGGAGAAGGGCCAGGAGCCAGGAGCCCGCCAGGCGGAGCACCGCTCCGGGCGAGCGGCGATGAACGGCCGCGTGCAGCGCGACGTCACCGGCGATGGTGAGGGCGAGCGCGGTCGCGAACAGCGGCCGGCCCATGCGGAACAGCAGCACCGCGGCGAGCAGGCGCAAGGGAGCGGTGAGCGAGAGCGGCCGGCCGAAGATCTCCACGAAGAAGGCCAGCCCCTCCGGAGGCCGGCGGACGAGCACGCGCACGAACGCGGGGAAGCGGCGCACGAGCAATTCGTAGCGGCCGAGGAGCCAGCGCGCGCGCTGCGAAGCAGCGGCGGTCACGCCGTCGGGCTTGTCGTCGAGGACCATCGCATCGTGGGGGAGCATGCGGATGGCGTCCCCGTTCGCGGTGAGCAGGAGAGTGGCCTCGTGATCCTCCACGCGCGTGCCGAGGCGGGGCATGAGGTCGAGAAACGTCTGCGCGCGAAAAGCAGAGCCGGTGCCGCGCAGGCGAACGTTCCAGCCGAAGGCCTCGCGCCCGCGGTCTTCGCCGTTCTGCGCGACGCTCTCCGAGGCCGCCGCCGCCGCGCCCACGCCTCGCGACGTGCCGCTGAGATAGGCCTGGGCCGCTGCCGCGTCGCCGGGCCAGAGGAAGTGCTCGAAGAATCCGGGCCCCAGTCGCGAGCCGGCATCGAGGATGAGCACGAGCTCGTGCTCGAGGATGAGCGCGCGGTGCTCGCGCACGAGCCACGCCAGCGCCGCCGCCTTCGAAGGACCGGCGGGCGTCTTCACCACCACGCGCGCGCCACGCTTCCGCGCGTGCGCCGCCGCGGCCTCGTCCTCGCCATCGAGGAGCAGGAGCACGTCCGCACCGTGTCCCACCGCCGAGGCCAGCGTGGCCTCGAGGCGGTCGCCCTCCGCTCTCGCCGGAACGACGATGAGCGTGCGGGTGGTTGGCGGTTGGCGGTTGACGGTTGGCGGGAGAGGAGTCTGGCCCGACTCCGCGGAGGTCGCGCCGCGTTCCTCCGCCAACCGCCGACCGCCAACCGCCAACCGGGCCCAAAGCAGCCCCCGGACGGCCGCGTCGCAGGCGGCAAGCGTCGCTGGAGCGATGACTAGAAGTGAGAGGGGAAAGCGCATGAGGACCGCGGCAAAGATACCAAGGAACGCGTGCTATCGTGCCTGCGATTCGGCCGATGGTTCCCTCCACCATTCTTTTCGTCTTCGGGACGCGTCCGGAGGCGATCAAGCTCGCCCCGGTCATCGAGGAATTGCGCCGTGACGCGGAGTCGTTCACGGTGCGCGTTTGCGTCACCGGGCAGCATCGGGAGATGCTCGCGCAGGCCCTCGATCTCTTCGGGATCATCCGCGACGCCGACCTCGGCCTGATGCAGCCCGATCAGGAGTTGACTGGGTTCGCCGCCGCGGCGCTGACCGGGGTGGGCCGAGTCATCGCGGCGACGGCGCCTCGCGTCGTGATCGTGCAGGGCGACACGACCTCCGCGCTGGCCGGAGCGCTGGCCGCGTTCTACGCGGGAGTGGACGTGGCGCATGTCGAGGCGGGCTTGCGGAGCGGCGACCGGAGCGCGCCCTGGCCGGAGGAAGTGAACCGGCGCATGATCAGCGTGCTGGCCCGCTACCACTTCGCGCCCACCGAGGAGGCCCGTGCGCATCTCCTGCGGGAGGGGGCGACCGACGTCGTGGTGACCGGCAATCCGGTAATCGACATGCTTCTGAGCACGCGCACCGAGGGCGTGGCGTTTCCCGAGCTCGATCCGGCCAGACGCCTGCTGCTGGTCACGGGTCACCGGCGGGAGAGCTTCGGGGAAGGGCTGGAGTCGGTCTGCCTGGCACTGCGCGATCTGGCGGAGTCGGTTCCGGACCTGGAGATCGTCTATCCGGTACACCTCAACCCGCACGTGCAGGAGCCGGTGCGCAGGATCCTCGCGGGTGTGGAGCACGTACACGTGATCGATCCGGTGGACTACGTCACGTTCGTGGCGCTCATGCACCGGAGCACGCTCATCCTCAGTGACTCGGGCGGCGTGCAGGAGGAGGCGCCGGCGCTGGGGAAGGCGGTGCTGCTGCTGCGCGACACGACCGAGCGCCCCGAGGCCCTGCGCGCCGGGAACGTGCGGATGATCGGAACGCAGCGCGAGAGGATCGTGGCCGAGGCCGGAGCCTTGCTGCGCGATCCCGCGCGTCTCGCGGAGATGGCGCAGGTGCGCTTCCCCTTCGGCGACGGCCACGCCGCGCGCCGCATCGCCGAAGTATTGAGGGACCGGCTGCGCGGACAATAGGCCGCCGCTTCGTATCTCGGCGCAGTACGCGAAATAGCATTCGTCGGGATCAACCGACACCCGGGGAGTGCCTTCCTTCCTCCTTTTTGCAATAGTGTTCCAACGGTGACGAACATCGCCATCATCGGAACCGGCATCGCCGGCCTCGGATGCGGGTATCTGCTGCATCGACGGTTCGACGTGTCTCTGTTCGACGGGAACGACTACGCGGGCGGCCACACGAATACCGTTGCGGTGCAGCACGGCGGTGAGGTGGTGCCGGTGGACACGGGATTCATGGTGTTCAACGAGGTCACCTATCCGCGCTTGACCCGCCTGTTCGCACGCCTCGGCGTGGAGACGATGCCCACCTCGATGTCGTTCGGCGTGCAGCATTGCGCATCGGGGATCGAGTACTGCGGCAGCAGCGCCGGCCAGCTCTTTGCGCAGCGGCGCAACCTCGTGCGCCCCCGCTTCCTGCGCATGCTCGGTCAGGTCACCCGCTTCAATCGCGAGGCGCGGCAGGCGCTCGAGGAGACCCGTTTCGCCGGCGTCACGCTGGAGCAGTACATCGAGCAGCGCGGATACGGAGCGGCTTTTCGCGACCTCTATCTCCTGCCGATGGCCGGGGCGGTGTGGTCCACTCCATTCGAAGACGTGCGCCACTTCCCGGCCCGGACGCTGCTGCGCTTCTTCGACAACCACGGCCTGCTGGGTGGGCTGGAGGGGCATCATCCGTGGCTGACCGTGCGCGGCGGCGCGAGGCATTACGTCGAAGCGATGACGCGAGAGTTCGCCGATCGCATCGAGCTGGGCAACGCGGTGCGACGGGTGGAGCGGGACGGCAGCGGGGTGACGCTCCTCCTGGATCGCGGAGAACGGCGCCGCTTCGATGCGGTCATCTTCGCCTGTCACGCGGACGAGGCGCTGGCGTTGCTGGCCGCTCCTTTGCCCGAGGAGCGCCGTTTGCTCGCTTCGTTCCGCTACCAGCGCAACGTGGCGCTGCTCCACACCGACCCGGCTCCGATGCCGCGCTCTCGCCGGGCCTGGGCCTCCTGGAACGTGCGCGTGGCGGCGGAGGAAGGTGGCCGGTCGCGGGCCACCACGATCTACTGGATGAACAGTCTTCAGCATCTCGCGGCGCGGGAGAACTACTTCGTCTCCATCGATGATCCGGGTCTGGTCGATCCGTCGAAAGTGCTTCGCACGATCGTCTACCACCATCCGCTCTTCAACCTGGAGACGCTCCGCGCACAAGGCGAATTGGCCACATTGAACCGGATGGGGGGCCAGCAGCGTACGTATTACTGTGGCGCCTACTTTGGCTACGGATTTCACGAGGATGGCTTCGTCTCGGCGATCGAGGCCAGCCGCGCCGTGGCACGCGCCGAAGTGTGGCAGGAGGATGCGGCGTGACGCGCTCGGCGCTCTATGAATGCCGGATCACGCACGAGCGTTTCGGGGCCAGGCCGCACCGGTTCGCCTACGACGTCTTCGCGTTCGCGCTCGAGCTCGACGAGCTGGACGCACTGGCCGCGCGCATTCCCTGGTTCTCGCGCAATCGGTTCAACCTCTTTTCGTTCCACGACCGCGACCATCACGACGTGGAGGAGCTGCTGCGCGGCCGTGGGATCTCCGCGAAGCCGGCCCGCGTGCTCCTCATCACGAATGCGCGCATCCTCGGCTACGTCTTCAATCCGGTCTCGTTCTACTTCTGTTTCGATGAGGCCGGTCAGGCCCTGGCCGCGGTGGCGGAGGTCAACAACACGTTCGGCGAAAGCAAGTCGTACGTGATGACGCAGAGCGACTTCGCCGAAGGACGCTTCGACTCCACGCAGCGCAAGTACTTTTACATCTCGCCGTTCATCGCGCTCGACGTCGACCTCCGCCTGCGGCTCGCGGTTCCGGGCGAAAGGCTGGGGATCGTCATCGATGACCTGCAGGACGGACGACACCTGCTGCGAGCGTCGATGACCGGGAAGCGAGTGCCACTGACGCCGGCGCGACTGGCGTGGTTCTCGATCAAGTACCCGCTGCTGACGGTCAAGGTGATCGCCGCCATTCACTGGCAGGCCGTGCGGTTGTGGCTGAAGGGCGTGCCGTTTCTGCGCAAGGGGGACCGTCCCGATCTTCAGCGGGGCCACTCGCGGGCGGAGGTGCGTCCGTGATCTATCGCGCTGCGGTGACGCGGGCACTCGCGGCAATGCGGTGCGGCGCGCTGACCGTGACGCTGCCGGACGGGAGCACGGTCCGCTTCGGAGAGGGAGAGAATCCTCGCCGCTCGCGGTACGGTCTGGACGCGCGAATGCGCATCGTGCGCGACCTGTTCTTTGCCCGCTGCGCGCGGCACGGCGACATCGGCCTGGCCGAGGGCTACATGGCCGGCGACTGGGACAGCGACGACCTCGCCGAAGTGATCGCGTGGTTCATCCTCAATGCCGGCGAAGAGCCCCGCAAGGCCAAGCTCGCCGATCGCATCCGCCACGCGCTACGGCGAAACAGTCCCAGGAACAGCCGGCGCAACATCGCCGACCACTACGACCTGAGCAACGACTTCTTCGCCGCCTTTCTCGATCCCTCCATGACCTACTCCTCGGCTCTCTTCGATGACGATCCGCTGCGCACGCTGGAGGCGGCGCAGGAGGCAAAGTTCGAAAGGCTCTGTGCGCTCATGGAACTGAAGGAAGGCGATCGCGTGCTGGAGATCGGCGGCGGCTGGGGAGCCTTCAGCCGTCACGCGGCCCGGCGCTACGGATGCCACGTCACGACGATCACGATCTCGCGCGAGCAGTTTGCCTGGGCGGACGCGTGTCGTCGTGCCCAGGGGCTGGAGGCGCGGGTGGACCTGCAACTGGCCGACTATCGCGCGGTGCGCGGGCGGTTCGACAAGATCGTTTCGATCGAGATGATCGAGGCCGTGGGGCATCAGTACTTCGACACGTTCTTCGCTCGATGCAGTGCCCTCCTGGAGCCGAACGGACTGGTGGCGCTGCAGGCCATCGTCTGTCCGGAAGCGCGTTACGAGACCTTGCGCCGCGGCGTCGATTTCATCCAGAAGCACATCTTCCCGGGAGGCCTGATCCCCTCCGTGGGCGCCTTGCTGGCGAGCGTCCAGCGCAGCACCGACTTCACGCTGCGCAGCATGGGCGATTTCGGGGACTCGTATGCGCGGACGCTCGAGCTTTGGGCGGAGCGGTTCGAGGAGAACCGGGAGCGCATCCGCGCGCTGGGCTTCGACGAGGTCTTCCTGCGCAAATGGCGTTACTACTTCAGCTACTGTCTGGCCGCGTTCCGCATGCGCCACGTTTCGGTCGTGCAACTCCTGCTCACCCGCCCCAACAACCACTCTTTGCAAAGCGCGGTGCTGCGTTGAACGGCGCGATCGTGTTGATCGGCGTCGGCAAGGCGGTGGCGTTGTCGATCATGGCCGCGGTCTGGCTCGTCAGCGTGCGCATCCGCAATGCCGGGATCGTCGACGTGGCCTGGTCCGCGCTGTTCGCGATGCTGGCGTCGATCTACGCGCTGCTCGCTCACGGCGATCCCGTGCGCCGTTTCGCGGCCGCGGGCATGATGGTCTTCTGGAGCGTGCGCCTGGCCTGGCACCTGGGGCGTCGCGTGCTCGGTCACCTCGAGACCGAAGATCCCCGTTATGCGTCGCTCCGCGCCAAGTGGGGCCGCGGCGCCAATCGCAACATGCTCTTCTTCTTTCTCTTCCAGGGCGTGACCAATGTCCTGCTGTCCGTGCCGGTGCTCCTCGCGGCGATGAATGCCCGCCCGGGATTGCGGGTCGTCGAGTACGCCGGCATCGCGCTGTGGCTCGTGGCGCTGATCGGGGAGAGCGAGGCCGATGCGCAACTGGCGCGGTTCCGGCGCAATCCCGCCAATCGAGGGCACGTCTGTACCGACGGGCTCTGGGGATATTCACGGCACCCCAACTATTTCTTCGAGTGGCTGATCTGGTGCGCCTTCTTCCTGTTTGCGCTGGGCAGTCCCTGGGGCTGGGTGGCTGCGTACTGTCCCGTGCTCATGCTCTGGTTTCTCTACAAAGTCACGGGCATCCCCGCCACCGAGGCGCATTCGCTGCTGACTAAAGGAGAGGAGTACCGGCGCTATCAACGCACCACCAGCGCGTTCGTGCCGTGGCTCCGCAAGGGATGATCGTCGACCGGTTCCTGGCGTCGAACCTCCTGCCGGACACGGTGGTGCGTTGGGGGATCCGGCGCGCGCTGAGCGAACGGGTCGCGGAGCTGCGGCGCACGTCGCCGGAGGGCTACGCGGACCTGCTGCGTGCCGGTCCGGTGGCGGTGCACACCGAAGAGGCGAACACGCAGCACTACGAAGTGCCGGCGGAGTTCTTTCGTCTCGTCCTCGGCCCACGGCTGAAGTACTCCTGCGCGTACTTTCCTGCCGGGGTGACGGAACTGGCGGACGCGGAGGAGGCCATGCTGGAGCTGACCTGCGCGAGGGCACGCATCGGGCATGGGCAGTCGATCCTGGAGCTGGGTTGTGGCTGGGGCTCGCTGTCCCTGTGGATGGCCGAACACTTTCCGCACAGCAGGATCGTGGCCGTTTCGAACTCCGCATCGCAGAAAGCCTTCATCGATGGCCAGGCGTCGCGCCGGTCGCTGCGCAATCTCGAAGTTCGCACGCACGACATGCGCGACTTCTCCACGAACGAAACGTTCGACCGCATCGTGTCGGTGGAGATGTTCGAGCACATGCGCAACTACGAGGAGCTGCTCCGCCGCGTGGCCTCCTGGCTCGCGCCGGACGGCACGTTGTTCGTGCATGTGTTCTCGCACGAGCGTGTGCCGTATCTCTTCGAGGATCGCGGTCCGTCGGACTGGATGGCTCGCCACTTTTTCACCGGAGGCCAGATGCCCTCCCGCGACCTGCTGCCGCAGTTCCAGAGCGACCTGCGCCTGCTGGAGCAGTGGCCGCTCGACGGCACCCACTACGAACGCACCGCCCAGGCCTGGCTGGCCAACATGGACGCGGCCGCGAAGGAAGTGCGCGAGGTGTTCGCCCGTGTGTACGGCTCGTCGGCCAGCCGTTTCTTTGCCTACTGGCGTGTGTTCTTCATGGCGGTGGCCGAGACCTGGGGCTACGACCGCGGTCGCGAGTGGGGCGTCTCCCACTATCGCTTCGGGCGATAAGGCTGCGCGCGGGCGAGACGCCCACGCGCCAGCCGGCGAG
>JBDTOZ010000731.1:0-5514 GCA_039932995.1 Acidobacteriota bacterium
GAGGACGCACCGACGGAGCGACCGCACGTGCCCAAGGCTAGGCCAACCAGCGCGGGCGGCTGTGCCGCCCTAGAAGGCGTTGAGGATGTACTCGAGGGGGTTGACCGGATTGTTGTTCACGCGCACTTCATAGTGGAGGTGCGGGCCGGTGGAGCGTCCGGTGGAACCGACGTAGCCGATGACATCGCCGCGCTTGACGTGCTGACCCGGGCGGGTGGCGTAGGCCGAGAGGTGACCGTAGCGGGTCGAGTAGCCGTAGCCGTGGGAGATGTAGACCACGTTACCGTAACCGTTGGCCCACTCCGCTTTGACCACGATGCCGTCCGCGGGAGCGCGCACCGGCTGGCCGGTGGCCGAGGAGATGTCGATGGCCGCGTGCTGGCCGGGCTCCCGGGTGAAGGGGTCGGAACGTCCGCCGAAGCCGTCGGTGAGGATGCCGCGCACCGGGGCGATGGAGGGAGTCGAAGAGAGGATGCGCGACTTGGCCAGGAACCGCTCTTCCAGTGCGCTCAGGTCCTTGTTCAGGTTCGACGAGCGGAAGCTCATCTTGTCGACGTCGTCGCGGTACGGGTTGGCCAGCATGTCGTCATTGCGCAGACCGCCCGAGCCACCCTGGCTGGATTCGTCGAGGGTGGTGATGCCGGCCACGATGGCCAGCTTGCGCGTCCGGTCTTCCACCGTACGGAGCTTCGTGCGCAGCGAGTCCACGGACTTGCCGAACTGCTCGTTCGCCGTCTGCAGCTCGCGGTTCTCCCGGCGGAGCTTCGAGAGCTCGTGCGTCTGGGAAAGAGAGGTGAAGTACTGAACCGAGAAGAAGGTCGACAGACAGAGAGAGGATGTGACCAGCGAGATCAGCGAAAAGAGCAGGCGATGCGACACCTTCAACTTTCGGAACTTGGCCCGCGCGTGCGGGACAAAGATGATCGTTGAATAGCGTTTATTCATGCTTGCTCCCAATGAAAGTTAGTGAACCGAGAGGCCGTTCTGTGAGGGCGTATTGTCGTGAAAGGAGTTGGGCGAGTCAACGAAAAACTGACTGGAAAGCGATCAGTAATGGAGCATCTGCCTTGATAGGTAAACCCACGCAAAATAAGCACTTCCAGCCACTGTTTATGGCGAAACCGCATAAAGGAGCCGCATAACTGTGATGTCATTGTCCATATTCAAAAATAACTTTTCCTGCGCACGCCTCCATGCAGGATCCTGCTAGAATTCGCCATCGGTTGGCGGTTGGCGGTTGACGGGAGAGCGAGCTCGAGATTTTCTCCGCCAACCGCCAACCGCCAACCGCCAACCGCCAACCGCCAACAAAACCATGCGCGCTGACTGGAACACTTACTTCATGGGCATCGCCCACCAGGCTGCCACCCGGGCCACCTGCGTGCGGAAGCACGTTGGGGCGGTCATCGTTCGGGACCGGACGGTTCTTTCGACGGGCTACAACGGCTCGATCCGCGGTCTTCCTCATTGCGAAGACGTCGGGTGCGTCGTCGAGGACGGTCACTGCGTGACGACGGTCCATGCCGAGGCGAACGCCATCCTCCAGGCTGCGAAGAACGGTGTCTCCCTCGACGGCGGAGAGCTCTACACGACGGCCTCCCCTTGCTGGAACTGCTTCAAGCTCATCGCCAACGCGGGCATCCGCAAGATCTATTACGGAGAGTTCTATCGCGACGAGCGTTCGCGGGAGACGGCCGCCAAGATCGGCATCGAGCTCGTCGACCTGGAAATGCCTTCCTTGCAGAGTCGTTGAAGTCGAGCGTCCTCCCGCAACCCGAGGAGCTGTCCCTCGACGGCCGCTCTACTCAGCCGCTCGCTCCTCGACTACTCTTCCTCCATGCTCGTCCTTGCCGCAGACACCTCGCTACCGCTGCTCTCCGTGGCCCTCGTGCAGGACGGGGCATTGGTCGGGGCGTTGACCGCGGAGGGGCGCGGATCGCGCAATGAGAAGCTCCTCCCGGCCATCGACTGGCTGCTGACCGAGAGCGGCATCGAACGAACCGCGATCGACCTGTTCGCGGTCACGCGGGGGCCTGGCTCATTCACCGGCGTTCGCATCGGCCTGGCCACGATGCAGGGTCTGGCCGTGGCTTTGCGTCGTCCGGTCTTTACGATGTCCACGCACGAGGCGATCGCGTACGGGCTGGAAGGGAGGCTGGCCGTCGTCGATGACGCAGGCCGGGGCGAGCTGTATGTGTCGATCTTCGAGAACGGTCGGGAAATCGAGGGGCCGCATCTGGCCGCGGTGATCGAGGAGCCTCGCGTGGTCCGGGTGGCGGAGTTTCTCCAGGAGGGAAACGTGGCCCTGCGCTGTGCGCGGCTGGCCCGGGAGCTCGAGCAGCGCGGCGAGGGAGCTGGCCATCGCGACGTCACGCCGATCTATGTCCGCCTCGCGGAAGCCGAGGTGCAACTCCTGAAGCGGAATGGGTGAGCTGGTCATCGAGCGCGCGGTGCGCAGAGACGTCGATGCGGTCCATCGCATCGAGGAGGCTTCCTTTCCGGCCCCCTGGCGGCGGGAGTTCTTCGTGAGCGAGTTGTCCGCCGAGGGTCGCTTCAACGTGGTGGCGCGCCGCGAGGGTCGCGTGATCGGCTACCTGTTCGCGATGTGGATCTTCGACGAGATGCACGTGAACAAGATCGCCGTCGACGGGACGGAGCGACGCAGAGGCGTCGCCGATGCCCTGATGGCCCGCTGCCTCGGCTTCGCGCGCGAACACGCGGTGCTGACGATCTCGCTGGAGGTGCGCCAGTCCAATCGCGGGGCGCAGGAGTTCTACCGCCACCTGCACTTCGAGTCCTCGTACGTCCGTCCGCGGTATTACCCCGACGGAGAGGCCGCCGTGGTGATGACGCTCGCCGTCGAATGACGAAGGTTGCTGGTGACTGGTTGCTGGTTGCTGGTTACTGGTTGTCTGCGGTGTTTCGCGCGCGACAAAGGCCTTTCGACGAACACCACGGACAACCAGCAACCAGCAACCAGCAACCAGTCACCAGCAACCCGAGATCACACGGCCGCGCGCCAGCGCACGCGATAGGTTCTGGGCCGCGCCAGTTGCGCGGCGACGGCGCGCGCGACCTCCGTGCTGCTGACTACCTTCTTCGAGTGCCGCGGCTGTGCGGCCAGTTCGGCGGCGGTGGGGGTCTGTTCGCGAAGGGAGGCCGCCAGTGGGTCGGGAGAGATCCACTGGCCTTCCAGGGAGGCGATGGAGGCGTAGAGATCCACCGGCTCGATGACCAGGGCGTCTTTCCCGCTCGTGAAGCCCTCGCTCACCAGCACCTCTCCCGGCGGCCGGATCGTCACGCGTGCGGGGAAGGGGTTGAAGATCAGGTCCGCCTCTTCCGCAAAAGTGGCGGCATGACCTTCCTGATAGTCCATCCTCTCGGCAATCTCGTCCATGGCCTTCCCCACGGAGTCGATCAGCGGCTGTTCGTCCTCGGAGACCACCGGCTCGGATCCATCGACCCCTTTCTCGCTCATCAGCGCGGCAAACAGATAGGGCGCCCGTTGCGGACGCTCGTCGAGGTAGCTGTAGAGCTGATCGACGGCCGTGAAATAGCGGCCCACGGCCTGGCTCCAGAGCGCCAGCTC
Organism: Acidobacteriota bacterium; assembly: GCA_039932995.1. Taxonomy (GTDB): domain Bacteria; phylum Acidobacteriota; class Thermoanaerobaculia; order Gp7-AA8; family Gp7-AA8; genus QHVT01. Next base: position 3,590 of record JBDTOZ010000731.1, read on the forward strand.
GGCTTCGAAGCGCTGCCTCTGCTCGCGCGTGGCCCGTCCGCTCGTCCCCGGGTAGAACGTCAGCTCCCGCCACCCCTCGCCCTGCAGGACGTCTGCGGTGATGTTCGCGTCCGAGAACAGCAACTGCAGCTCGTCGCCCCCGATGCGCGCCGTGCGGATGACCCGCTCCAGTGCGCCGCGGCTCCGGGTGTAGGTCACCGATTCCTGTTCGGAATTCAGGCGGGCGAAGCGCACCGCCCAGGCGTCGGTGTTGGAGCCGGCCGCACTCTGCGCCGCCTCCACCCGCGCGCGCACCCGCTCGTTCCGCGCGTGCAACTCGAAGGTCGTGGAGATCGTCACGACCATCCGGTCGTCGTCCTTCGACGGCTCGATGGTCAGCTCGTCCCAGACAGGCGAAGGGGCGCAGCCGGCCAGAAGCAGGATGGCAATCAGGGCTCGGCCTTTTGTTGCTGGTTGTCGGTTGCTGGTTGTCTGCGGTTCTTCGCCTGAGCGACTCCGCGTCGACTGCCTGAAACCGCAGACGAACAGCAACCAGTGACCCGTCACCGAAAGCAGGCTCCTGAAGGTCAATCACTCCTCCTTGATGGCGGCGATCGGATCGAGGCGTGATGCGATCCGTGCGGGGTACCAGGTAGCCAGGACCGAGAGGAGGATGGCCACCAGGTTCACGCCCACGATGTCTGGGACGTCGAGGGTGAAGGGAAGGTGACTGACGAAGTCGATGTCGCCGGGCATCTTCACCAGCTCGAAGTGATTGGCCAGCCAGGACACTCCCAGACCGACGACATTCCCGAGCAGGGTGCCGCTGAGACCGATGAGCAGTCCCAATTGCATGAAGAGCGAGAGGATGTTGCGCTCGGTCGCGCCGAGGGTGCGCAAGACTCCCACCGAGGGACGCTTCTCGAGGATCAGCATGGAGAGGGAAGAGACCAGGTTGAGCGCGGCCACGAAGATGATCAGCGAGATCGTCGCGAACATGACCATCTTCTCCAGGCGCAGGGCCAGGAAGAGCGGGCGATTGATCTCCTTCCAGGTCTTGAATTGCGCGCGCGGGAACTGTTGCGCCAGCGCACCCTGGACCTCTTCGGCACGCGCGGCGTTTCCATACATCTCGATGGAGGTCGGATCGCCGCCCGTCCCGAAGAGAGACGAGGCTTCGTCCTGCGTGAGCCAGGCATCCGGAGTGTTCTCTTCGCCGGTGGGGAGGACCATGCGGGCGATGCGATAGAGCTTCATCACCGGCACGGGGCCGAACGGAGTGAGGCGGGTGCGCGGAGCGATGACGCGCACGCTGTCGCCCTGGATCAACGACAGGGATGCCGCGAATCCGCGAGTCAGCGCGATCTCCGGCAGGTCCGCGTCGTCTTCCTCTCCAGGTAGCCGTCCCGTCCTGCGGCGTGCCCCTCGGTCTGCCGGCGGCTCATGTCCGGCCACGAAAGAGCGCACGCGCATCGGCCGTCCGATGCCTGCGTCCACGTTCGCGCCCCAGGCGATGCCGCTGATGTGCGGGCGGACGTCCGGGACGCCCAGCCGCAGGGCCGCCGCGACGATCTCGCCGGAGCGCTCGATCGTGTTCCGGCCCGCAGGCTCGACCAGCAATTGCGGGCTGGACTCGATCAGCCGCTCCTTGATCTGTCCCTGCAGTCCGGACAGCAGCGCGATGGAGATGAGCAGCGTAGCCACGCCCACCGCCAGCCCGAGCATGCTGATGAACGACAGAAAGGCCGTGTGCGCGCGCTTGCGTGCGGACCAGAGGTAGCGTCGGGCGATGCGGGATTCGATGGCCATCAAATTCGTTGCTGGTTACTGGTTACTGGTTGCTGGTTGTCGGTGGTGATTCGCCGGATGCTGCTGATCTCGTGAGCCCGCGGTGGATGGATCGCAGGATCGGTGTCGTCATTGATTTCAAAGGCGTGTCGCCAACC
>JBDTOZ010000732.1:0-2176 GCA_039932995.1 Acidobacteriota bacterium
CCCGGAGACCATGACCACATACGATTCTTCAGCCATTGAAGTCCTGACCGGACTGGAGCCGGTGCGGAAGCGCCCCGGCATGTACACCCTCACCGAGCGCCCCAATCACCTCGCTCAGGAAGTCATCGACAACTCGACCGACGAGGCCATCGCCGGGCATGCCGACGAGATCACCGTCACGTTGCACGAGGACGGCTCGATGTCCGTGCAGGACAACGGGCGCGGGATGCCGGTGGACCGCCACGCCAAGGAAGGGGTGACGGGAGTCGAGGTCATCCTCACGCGTCTGCACGCCGGCGCCAAATTCTCGGACAAGAACTACCGCTATTCCGGCGGCCTCCACGGAGTGGGCGTCTCCGTCGTCAACGCCCTCTCGAAGAAGCTCGAGGTCTGGGTGCGCCGGGACGGCAACGAATACTTCATGTGGTTCGCCGACGGCAAGAAGAAGCAGGAGCTCAAAGTGGTCGGGCAGGTGGGCAAGCGCAACACCGGCACCACGGTCCGCTTCTGGCCCGACGAGACCTTCTTCGATTCACCGAAATTCTCGATCCCCCGGCTCAAGCACGTGATGCGCGCCAAGGCCGTGCTCTCGCCGAAGCTGCGCATGCGCTTCATCAGCGAGCAGGACCCGGCCGACAGCGAGCAGTGGTATTTCGAAGACGGTCTCACCGACTACCTCCTTTCCGAGCTGGCCGGCAACACGATGCTCCCGGAACGCCCGTACACGGGGCACTTCAAGGGACAGGACAACGAGGTGGATTGGGCCGTGGTCTGGTTGCCGGAAGAGGGTGACATCGTCGGGGAGAGTTACGTGAACCTCATCCCGACGGCGCAGGGCGGCACGCACGTGAACGGCTTCCGCACCGGCCTGACCGAGGCCATTCGCGAATTTTGTGAGTTCCGCAACATGCTGCCCCGCGGCGTGAAGATCGCGCCCGAGGATGTGTGGGCGCGCTGCAGCTCCATCCTCTCGGTGCGCATGACCAACCCGCAGTTCACGGGACAGACGAAAGACCGGCTCTCCTCACGCGAGGCCTCGGCGTTCGTCAGCGGGGTCACCCAGGACGCGTTCTCGATCTGGCTCAACAACCACGTGGCCGATGCCGAGAAGATCGCGCACGTGGTCATCGACCAGGCCACCACGCGTCTCAAGCAGAGCAAGAAGATCGAGCGCAAGAAGCTCACCTCCGGTCCGGCGCTGCCGGGCAAACTGGCCGACTGCACGGCCCAGGATCTCAATCGCACGGAGCTCTTCCTGGTCGAAGGCGACTCGGCCGGCGGTTCCGCCAAGCAGGCCCGTGACCGCGAGTTCCAGGCCATCATGCCGCTGCGCGGAAAGATCCTGAACACCTGGGAAGTGGAGTCGGGGCAGGTGCTCTCTTCCCAGGAGGTCCACGACATCGCCGTGGCCCTGGGCGTCGATCCCGGGACGGACAAACTGGACGGCCTGCGCTACGGCAAGGTGTGCATTCTCGCCGATGCCGACTCGGACGGAGCGCACATCGCCACGCTGCTCTGCGCGCTCTTCGTCCGCCATTTCCGCAAGCTCGTCGAAGAAGGTCACGTGTACGTGGCCATGCCGCCGCTGTTTCGCATCGACGTTGGTAAACATGTTTACTACGCGCTCGACGAGGGGGAGCGCGAAGGACGGCTCAAGCAGATCGCGGCAGAAGATCTAAAGGGAAAGGTCAACATCCAGCGCTTCAAGGGGTTGGGGGAGATGAATCCATCGCAGCTCCGCGAGACCACGATGGACCCGAACACGCGACGCCTGGTGCGGCTCACGCTCGACGACGTCGATCCGGCCATGGCCGTCATCGACATGCTCCTGGCCAAGAACCGCGCCGGCGACCGCAAGATCTGGCTCACGGAAGAGGGCAACCGCGCCGAGATCCTGGAGTAGCCCGCGCTCGGCCCCGGGATTCACCACAGAGGCGCAGAGACTCAGAGGGGGCGATCGGGAGGAGGGCGTGCCAGTGGAGCGGTGGACTAAAGTCCACCGGCGCTCTCGCGGGGACGTCCCCCTCTGCCCTTCGTGGCTTTCGACATGAGCGTGGCGAGAAACTCACACGGCTTACGGCTCACTCCTCGCGAGCGCCCGGTGGACTAAAGTCCACCGCTCCACAGAGGCGGCGGAGCGGCAACCAAGCGCCGTAGGCGGCGGAACGCCGGCGTC
>JBDTOZ010000733.1:0-4697 GCA_039932995.1 Acidobacteriota bacterium
CCGCCAACCGCCAACCGTCAACCGCCAACCATTTGGTATCCTCCCCCTCCTATGTCCGAGCAGTCCCTCCGTGATGTCCGTGTCGAGAAGCGCAACCTCCTGGAACGGGAAGGGGTTCAGATCCATCCTGACCGTTTCGATCGGACACATACCCTGCGCGAGATCATGTCCCTCCCTGACGGCACGAAGGTGCGGGCCGCGGGACGGGTCGGGCAGCTCCGCAAGTTCGGAAAGCTCACGTTCGCCACACTCGAGGACATGGACGGCCATATCCAGCTCGCCCTCATTCGCGATCAACTCGATGCCGACCCCGAGGTCTCGCGGAAAAAGTACGAGCTCTTCTCCAAAGGCGTCGACCGCTGGGACTTCCTCGGCGTGGACGGCGAGATGTACCACACCGACAAGGGCGAGCTGACCATTCGCGTCCACACCTGGACCCTCCTCGGCAAGACCCTCCAGCCGCCTCCCAACAAGTATCAAGGCGTGAAAGACGTCGAGACCAACTGGCGCAAGCGCTACCTCGACCTGGTCTCGAACCCGGAGACGCGCGAGCGCTTCCGCGTCCGCGCCAAGGTCGTCAATGCCCTGCGCGCCTTCCTCAACGAGGCCTCGTTCATCGAAGTCGAGACGCCCATCCTCAACACCCAGCAGTCGGGTGCACTGGCCCGTCCCTTCTTCACGCACCACAACTCCCTGGACATGGAGTGCGTGCTGCGCATCGCGCCGGAGACGTATCTCAAGCGCCTCATCGTGGGCGGCTACGACCGCGTGTACGAGTTCGCCCGTTGCTTCCGCAATGAAGGTCTGGCGGCGTCGCATCTCCAGGAGTTCACGATGCTGGAGTTCTACGCTGCGTACTGGAACTACGAAGACAACATGGCCTACACGGAGGCCATGCTCAAGCACGCCATCAAGGAAGCCGTGGGAACGCTGCAGATCGAGCGCGGCGGCAAGACCATCGACTTCGACCAGCCCTGGCCGCGCCGCCGCCTGCGCGACGTGATCCTGGAGCACAGCGGCATCGACATCGACCTGCACCACGAGGCGGCATCCCTGCGCGCCGCGATCTTCGCGAAAAAAGTGGACCTCGACAATCCCGACGCCGGCCGCGGCTCGCTCATCGATCAGCTCTACAAGCGCACCGCCCGGCCCACCCTCATCCAGCCGACGTTCATCGTCGGCCATCCCGTCGACCTCTCGCCGCTGGCCCGCCGCAACGACCAGAACCCCGACGCGGTGGACCGCTTTCAACTCGTGGTCGACACCTGGGAAGTGATCAACGCCTACTCCGAGCTGGTGGACCCGATCGACCAGCGGCAGCGATTCGACGAACAGGCCGAGCTGCGCAAAAAGGGCGACGACGAGGCCATGCCCTCCGACGAGGACTACCTCACGGCCATGGAGTTCGGCATGCCTCCCATCTCCGGCTGGGGCATGGGCATCGATCGCTTCGTGGCCCTGCTCACCGACGTCCCCAACCTCCGCGACGTGGTCTGGTTCCCGCTGATGAAGCCGGCCACGGACGAGGAGCAGGACCCGTCGTCGAGCGTGCCTGCCGGCGTCGAGGCCTGATCGCAACCCTGGTCGACTGGAAGACTCGAACCCTATGTCCACCACCGAAACCCTGAACGAATTCCACACCGAGCTCGCGGCGGCCACGACGCCCGAGGCCCTGCAGGAGCTTCGCACGAAGTTCCTGGGCAAGAAGTCGTACGTGAAGACCGCCCTCAAGCAACTCGGCGGTCTATCCGCCGAGGAACGGCCGCGGTTCGCGAAAGAGATCAACGACGCGCAGCAGCAGATCGAGCGCGAGCTCGACGAGGCCGCGGCGCGCGTCGCCGAGGCGGCGGTCGCAAAACAGATCGAGGCCGAGTGGCAGGATCTCACCCTCCCGGGCATCGCCCAGCAGCGCGGGGCCACGCATCCGTTGACGGAAGTCACGCGCAAGGCCATGGACGTCATGCGCCGCCTCGGTTTCACCTACGAAGAAGGTCCCGAGATCGAGACGCCGTACTACAACTTCGACGCGCTGAACATCCCCGAGAACCATCCCGCGCGCGACATGCAAGACACCTTCTGGCTCCCGAACGGCATGCTCCTGCGCTCGCACACCACCACCGTGCAGGCCCGCGTGCTGGAGAAGCATCCGCCCCTGCCGATCAAAGTAGTGGCCGCGGGACGCGTCTATCGCAACGAAGCCGTCGATTCCACACACCTCGCCCTGTTCCACCAGTTCGAAGGCATCTGGGTCGAGGAAGGGCTCACCTACGGCGATCTCAAAGGCACCTTGCTGGAGATCGCCCGCTCCATCTACGGCCAGGAGCACGTCTTCCGCTTCAAGCCGAAGTACTACCCCTACACCGAGCCGTCCGTGGGCATGGACATGCAATGCACCGCCTGCCGCGCCAAGGACGACGACTGTCCGGCCTGCAAGGGTGCCGGCTGGATCACCATCCTCGGCTCCGGAATGATCCATCCCAAAGTCTTCATCGAGTTCGGATATGACCACACCAAACTGAGCGGGATCGCCTTCGGCATCGGCACCACGCGCATCGCCGCGCAGGCGGCCGGCCTCCTCGCGCTCAAGCCGCTCTACGAGCAGGACCTCCGCGTTCACCGCACCATTCACCGAGGTGGACTGTGAGATTTCTGCTCGAACATCTGCGCACCTACACCGATCTGCCGGCCTCGACGCATGACGCCCGCGAACTGCTCGACGAAGTGGGTGTCGAGGTCAAGAGCGTGGAGAGCCACGAGCTGGGCACGGTCTTCAACGTCGAGCTGCTGGCCAACCGCGGCGATCACTACTGCTATCACGGCATTGCTCAGGAAGCGCGCGGCCGCACGGGCGGGCCGCTGCACTTTCCCGCTCTGCGCAAACTGGACGCACAACGGGCCGGCCCCTCGAAGATTCGAATCGAGACGCCGCTTTGTCTCGTCTACACACTGACCGAGCTGACGCGCGGCCAGGAAGCTGGAGCGTTGCCTGCCGGCATTCTCGCGCCGCTCATCGCCACCGGCGTGCACTCGATCAACGCCGCCGTGGACGCGTCGAACCTCACCAACTTCGACATCGGCCAGCCAACGCACGCCTTCGACGCAGACACCATCGAAGGAGCGGTCACGGTTCGTCTCTCGCGCAAGGCCGAGAAGGCCTGGATGCTCTTCACGCCTGAGGCGGTGGAGATCCCGGAAGGGACCCTGGTCATCGCCGACGACGCGAAGATCCTGGGCATCGCCGGCGTGATCGGCTGCGTGGAATCGGGCATCACCGATGCGACCCGGCGCATCCTCCTCGAGTCGGCCTGCTTCGACCCGGTGGCCGTTCGCATTGCCTCGCGGCAACTGAATCAGCAAACCGATGCGGCCGCGCGCTTCATGCGCGGAGGCGATCCGACGCTGCCGCTCGTCGGAGCCGCTCGCGTGGCCTACCTGCTGGAGAAATACGCCGGGTACACCATCGGCGCGGCCTACACGGCCGGCGATTGGAAGAACCCGCAGCGTGTCATCGAAGTGAACGTCCAGAAGACCGCGCGCTTCATCAGCGTGCCGGAGATGCCGGCCTTGGAGATGGCGGAGCGCTTGACGCGCTACGGCTTCACCGTGGAGATCGGAACGCCTGCGTCCTCGCAACTGCTCGTGACCGTCCCCCCGCACCGCCTCTGGGACGTGGTCTTCGAGGCTGACCTGGCCGAGGAAGTGCTGAAGTCCGTCGGCTACAACGCCACGCCGATCACGTTGCCCGCGGTGGAAATGGGCGCACTGCCGTCGCATGCGGAAAACGTCCTGGCGCTGGTGAACGAGGTCGTCGTGGCGGAGGGATTCTTCGAGATTTTCACCGACAGCTTCTACGGCCGTGGCATGCGCGAGCGCATGGGCATCGCCGAGGGTGACCCGCTCTGGCCGCATGTGGAGACGCAGAACTCCATCGAGAAGAACTACTCGCTGCTGCGCAACAACACCGTCGGACAGGCGCTCGACGCACTGGCCACCAATCTCAATCTCAAGAGCGCCAACGTGAAGATGTTCGAGTGGGCGCGGGTTTATCTCCCCGATCTCAGCGAGCGGGCCATCCTCTGGCTGCTGGCCAACGGCCGGGATCGCGGACCGTCCTGGGGGGACAAGGGACGTCCGGCCGATTCGATTTTTCTCAAAGGAATCGTCGAGCAACTGCGGCTGGAACTGCGTGTGGAGCTGCAGACCGGCTCCAGTGACGGTCACCGCCTGGAGCGCTTCTTTCACCCGGGACGCCGCGCCGGGATTCATCTGGCCGGAAAGCAGGTGGGCATCTTCGGAGAGCTGCATCCCTCGCTCGTCGGCCGCTTCGACATCAAGCGGCAACGACCGGTCTACCTTGAGATCGAGACGGAAGCGCTCGTCACCCCGCCTCTGGCCCGCGTCTACACCGACCCGCCTGTCCGGCAGCCCATCGTGCGCAGCGTGGCCTACGCTCTTCCGCGCGGCGTCACCGCGGCAAGCGTGCAAGACGCGCTGGCCTCGGCCGCGCCCGGGTTCCTGCGCGAGATCCGCATCGTCGACCTTTTCGAGCTCCCCGAGGCACGAGCCATCACCTTCGAGCTGGAGTTCCTCTCCGAAGAGGCGATGACCGGAGACACGATCAACGCCTCCGTCGAAGCGATGATGAACGCGGTCAAGGACCGCTTCGGCGACCACGTCCCGCTCCGCGGATAGCCGAC
>JBDTOZ010000734.1:0-2074 GCA_039932995.1 Acidobacteriota bacterium
CTGGCCCGTGGGCGTCTCGCCCGCGAGCCTTTCTTGCGAGAGCGGTGATTGCTACCCCTCGCACGCCTTCCCCCGCCCGCGGCGAGGACGCCGCACAGCCAGCCGGCGAGACGCCGGCGTTCCTTGGATTGCGGGCGAAGCCCCGCATTGTGTCTCTCTAGTGAACATTCCCTTGCTGCGCGGCAAGAACGGGCAGTCTGCCTTGGACCCAAACGAGTAAGATCCTTCGGATGCGCAACACCACCATCGTTGCCGTCCTGGTTGCCTCGGTTCTCATCGGTTCCGGCGCGAGTGCCGTTCGTCGCAGGGCGGTTCGCAGTCCGGGGCTCGCTCCGGTCGCTCCGCAGAGCGTCAACGACAGTTACGCCACCGCGCGGGATGCGGCGCTCACCACTCCGCCGCCGGGCGTGCTCGGGAACGACACTCTGCACGGCGGCGCGATCGCGAGCTACGGCGCCGCGAGCGGCGTCGAGCAGCTCACCGTCGGCGCGGCCACGGCCACCGCTCACGGCGGCACCATCCGCCTCGACTCAAGCGGTGGCTTCACCTACACGCCCGCCGGCAGTTTCGTCGGCGCGGACGAGTTCAAATACGCCCTGTCCAACGCCACCGGCTCCTCGACGGCCACCGTCAGCATCAATGTTCTCCCTCCCCCACCCCTGGCCGCGAACGACGCATTCAATGCCACGCAGAACACCGCGCTGACCATCGCCGCTCCGGGTGTGCTCTCCAATGACACGCTCGTGGCCGCGGCCATCGCCAGCTACGGCGCCACCGGCAGCGAACAGACGACGACCGGCGCGAGCACGCCCACCGCAAAGAACGGGACGATCCGCCTGAACGCGGACGGCGGCTTCACGTATGACGTGCCTTCCGCAACCTTCACCGGCAGCGACTCGTTCAAGTACGTCGTCACCAATGCGGGAGGAACGGCGACGGCCACGGTGACGCTCAACGTCCAGGCCAGTGGTCCGGACTTCTTCGTCACCTCGCCCGGATTCTTCTTCTCGTTCAGCGGCGTGTCGGGCGACAACCCGGTCCTCACGCTCACCCGCGGCCGGACGTACAAGTTCCAGGTGGCAACGTCCTCGATCCACCCGTTCGAGATTCTCAATGCACCCCCGGGCAGCGTCACGAACAACAACATCTCCAACGGCACGCTGACGTTCGTCGTTCCTGCCGCGGCGCAGAACTATCGCTACCACTGCTCGATCCACGAGTTCGGCAACAACATCAACACGACGCCGTGATCGGGAGTCAGCGCACCAGGCAGAAGAGACGCCGCTCGCCCTGAGGGACGCCTCCCCGCGCGAAGGACTGTTCGGCGAAGAGGATCTCGGTGGCCGTGACGACGATGACTGTGGACGAGCGCGTCCCGTAACGATCGCCGGACAGGAAGACCTCGCTCTGCGGCGAGCCGGTGCCACGCGGTGTGGCCAGAAAGCGCAGCAGTTCCTCGATGAGCATCTCCGTCTCGGAGATCTGCAATGCGCTCTGCAGCTCCGCGGCGGCCACGCGCATCTTCGGCCATTCCTCGCCGAACGGCGCGTTGCTGAACGCGTGGACGCCATCAGCCAACGGCGTCTGCGCTTCCGGAGCGATGTACACGACCTCTCCACCTGCATCCCCCGCCAGCAGATGGAACCCCGCGAACTCGCCGGCCACCTCGGCGATCTGCGCCGCGTATGCCTTCGGCGACCGCTCGCCCGTGACGAAATCGCGCACCAGCGCACCGCGGGACCGCTGCCTGCGTTGCGCACCATAGAGGTTCGTGACCGCCGCGAAACGTCCGCCTCTCCTCACCGCCAGCCACGAGCCACCATGCAACGCGTCGATCCCACCGACGACGTCCGGCGCATCCGACCACGCATGCGCGTCGTGCGTGGGACGCTGGTAATCCTCATCCCGATTGGCCGCCAGGACGAGAGGAAACTGCGGCGAAGCGCGATGTGCGACGGCGATCAGACACACCGGCGGAGTTTACTCGGTTGGCGGTTGGCGGTTGGCGGTTGGCGGGAGTTGTTGCTGGTTGCTGGTTGCTGGTTGCTGGTTGCTGGTTGCTGGTTGCTGGTTG
>JBDTOZ010000735.1:0-12693 GCA_039932995.1 Acidobacteriota bacterium
CTCGTTTTCCCCGGGCCGAGCCCGGGGCTAGATTGCTCGACGCGCCTTCGCGCGTGATACCCCCGCGGACGCGGGCGCCAGAGAATAGCCCACGCCTTCAGCCCACGCCTTCAGGCGTGGGCCGCCGCCGCCTCAGCGCGGCAGCCTCCCTGGCGTCCAGGGCGCGCCGAGGGCGTCCAGTTGTTGGGCGATGGCGGCCAGGTCCACTTCCACCGCTTTGCGAAGGCGTTCCTTGATCGGAGCGAGCTCCTTTTCGGCGAGCGCCAGCGACTGCTTGTAGGTCTGCGTGGGAGGGGAGGTCGTGACCAGGCCGGCGATGGAGTTGGTCATGCGGTCGAACAGGGAGGGAGGGGCGGGCTCGGAACGCTGCTGGAGGATGGGGTCGCCGCTGATCGCTTGGGAGAGATCGCGCAGCTCCTTGCCCACCGCGGCGATCTTCGCCACCAGTTGCGGGTCGGCCCCTTCGACCAGATCGACGGCCTTGCGCATGTACTGCACACGCGTCAGCGCTTCCTCGGTGGCGTTGGCCGCGCCCATGATGTCGCGCTGCAGACGCACGGCCTGCTTCTGAAACGCGAGCACGGCCGCGCGGTCGCCCTCGCTCATGCTGGAGAGATAAAGCGGCACGACGTTGAAGGGCTGCGCTTCGGTGAGCGGCGTCTCCACGCCGTCGATCCGCTTGTAGAGACGCGCCGTGTATTGATCGGGCACCGCCAGCGGACCGGCGGGGGGCGTGTCCCATGGTGCCAGCTCCGGCTCGGTCAACTCGACCGGCACCGCCGGCGGGTAGCGAAGGTCCCAGGCCACGCGCTGGAAGCCCGCCTTCACCGGCCCGTTGATGCGCCGGACCACGTTGCCCTTTTCGTCGGACACCACCAGCACGACGGCCGGGTCGAGCTCGCGCTCCTCGGTGCGCAACTGCTCCCAGGTCGGATACGGCGGCGGCTCATTGCCGCCGGCTTTTTCCGCACGCGCCTCCTCGGCCCAGCGCTGCTTCTTGAGACTCTTCAACTCGTCCTTGAGGTAGTACGTGAACACCGCGCCAAAGGGCGGATTCGGGGCCGTGAAGTACTCGTCGCCCTGCCAGGCCTTGCCCGGCAGACCGCGCGGGGTGCGCTGGATGTAGAGCTCCCCGTCGCGTGTCGGGAAGAGCGTGGCCGGGAGCTTGGCCACGTCCGCGGACATCGTCCGCAGCGGACGGTAGTCGTCGAGGATGTAGATTCCGCGCCCGAAGGTGCCCACGACCAGATCGTCGCGCCGCTTCTGCACCCAGAGGTCGCGCACCGCGATGGTAGGTAGTCCGCCCTTGAGCTGGATCCAGGCTCCTCCGCCGTTCTGGGAAAAGTAGAGGCCGTACTCGGTTCCGGCAAACAGCAGCTTCGCATCGACGTGGTCTTCCACGACGGTGTACGCCGTCCCGCGCGTGGGAAGATTGTTGGCCAGGTCGGTCCAGGTGCGCCCGCGATCGGTGCTCTTGTAGAGGTAGGGTTTGAAGTCGCCCCTCTTGTGATTGTCGAATGCGGCATAGACGGTGTTCGGGTCGTGCAACGACGCCGTGAGCGTCGAGACGTAAGTCATCTCGGGCACGCCTGCCACCTTCTCGATCTTCCGCCAGTGCGCGCCGCCGTCCTCGGTGACCTGAATGAGACCATCGTCGGAGCCGGTGTAGATCAGTCCCGCGACCAGGGGCGATTCCGCCAGCGAGACCACGTTGCCGTAGAAAGAGGTGGACGTATTCTTGGCCACGGCGTCGACCGGCCAGACCCGTCCCATGACCGGCAGCTTGTTGCGATCGAGGTTGCGGGTCAGATCGCCGCTGATCGGCGTCCAGGAGTCGCCGCGGTCATCGCTGCGGAAGAGGTACTGGGCCGCGAAGTAGAGGCGGTTGCGGTCGTGGGGACTGATGAGGATGGGCGAGTCCCAGTTGATGCGCAACGGGCTCATCGTGCCCGTGGCCTGGGGCTGGATGTCCAGGGCCTCGCCGGTGGTCTTGTCGAAGCGCGCCAGCCCGCCGTTCTGCGACTCGGCGTAGATGGTGTTCGGGTCCTGCGGGTCGGCCAGCGAACGAAAGCCGTCGCCGCCCAACGTCACGTACCAGTCCGCGTTGGTCACTCCGTGGGCGCTGGTCGTGCGCGACGGCCCGCCCAGACTGAAGTTGTCCTGCGTGCCGCCGTACACGTGATAGTAGGGGAGAGCGTCGTCGGCGCTGATCCGGTAGAACTGCGTGACCGGCAGGTTTTCCTTGAACTCCCAAGTGGCGGCATCGTCGTGCGTCTCGTAAAGCCCGCCGTCACAACCGATGAGGAAGTGATCGCTGTTCTTCGGATCGATCCACATGGCGTGGCTGTCCGGGTGTTTCGTGGTCTCGTTGATCTTGCTCCAGGTCTTGCCTGCGTCGTTGGAAACGTTGACGAAGACGTCCATCGCGTAGATGTGCCGGTCATCGTTCGGATCGACGAAGATCTCGGCGTAGTACTGCGCGCCGCCGCCGGAGTAGGAGCTCATCTTCTCCCAGTTGGCGCCGCCGTCCTGGGAGCGGAAGAAGCCGCCCGCCCTGCGTGTGGCTTCGATGATGGCGTAGACGGTATGGGGATCGCGGGGCGAGACCGCCAAACCCGCGCGTCCCATCCATTCTTTCGGCAATCCGTTCTCGAGCTTGGTCCAGCTCGCACCGCCGTCCATCGACTTGTGGAGTGCCGACTCCGGCCCGCCGTTGATGAGCGTGTAGACGTGCCGTCGCCGCTGATACGAAGCGGCATACAGAATGTCGGGATTGGAGGGATCGAGGACGACGTCGGTGACTCCGGTGTTCTCGCTGACGGTCAGCACCGGTCGCCAGCTCTTCCCGCCGTCGACGGTCTTGTAGAGGCCGCGATCTCCGCCCGAGGCCCACAGCGGGCCCTGCGCGGCGACGTAGACGACGTTGGAGTCGCGGGGGTCGACGACGATCTTGCCGATGTGCTCGGACTTGGCCAGCCCCATGTTCTTCCAGCTCTTGCCGCCGTCCACCGACTTGTAGACGCCGTCTCCCATCGAGACCGAGCGCTGGCTGTTGTTCTCGCCCGACCCGACCCATACGGTCAGTGAATTGTGTGGGTCGATGGTGACGCACCCGATGGAGAACGAGCCTTCCTCTTCGAAGATGGGAGTGAAGGTCGTACCGGCATTGACGGTCTTCCAGACTCCCCCTGCGGCGATGGCCAGGTACCACGTGCGCGCGTCGCGGGGGTCGACGGCGATGTCCACCACCCGTCCCGAGGTCATGGCCGGACCGATCCCACGGAGAGTCAGGCCGGAGAACGTCGAGTGGTCGTATTTGGGCGCATCCGGTTGCGTGGCTGAGCTTTTGGCGGCAGGCGCGGCCAGCACGGGAACGGCGAGCAGAAAGGCGACGAGGAGCGCAGGCGTTCGCTTCATGGCCGGAATCCTAACCGCGGAAGCGGGCGGATGGGGTGATGAAGTGGTTGCAGGTGGGTGGACACCCGGACACTGGTAAGAGGACGGGACCGGCCCGGCTTGCAGCGATCCGCGTTGAGGGCGATGATTCGGCCGTGAGCGCGTTCCTCCTGCTGGCTGCCCTTGGCGTGCTCGGTCCCACCGAGCCGCCGCGATCCGTTGTTCGAGTAGGGGAGTGTGGCGTGGTGCAGGCGAGGTCGTCTGCGGTGATGGTGTCGACCGCACGCCGCCGCGCCATCCATCATCCCCAGCCCTTCATGCCGGTCACCATCGACGTCGCCGCGGGCTGGACCGATCAGGTGCTTGCGCATCCGTCCATGGGGGAAGCGGGGGCGCGGAAGTTCGCCGAGGATGCGGTGGCGCACGCCAATGAAGTCCTGCGCACGAGCGGCATCTTCCACGTCACGGTGCGTCTGGTGTGGACAGGCTTCTTCGCCTTCGACGACATTCCCGGGCAGACGCCACAGAAGGCGCTGCTCTGGATGGATTCTGATCCTGGAGTGGCCGCACTGAGGCAGAACGGCGCGGACCTGGTGTGGATGATCACCTTCTGGACCGAGCCGAGCTTCGCGCCGATGCCGGTCACGGAGGCGGACTTCGTCCCCAAGAACGGCGTCTCCGTCGTCAACTTCCTCGGCGGCGTCCACAGCGCGGTCCACGAATTCGGCCACACCCTCGGCCTGGCCCATGACTTCGCGAAGATCGAAAAGCCGCCCGAGAACGATCCGTTTCCCTACCGGTACGCCTTCTACTCCGTCGAGGGAAACTTCAAGGACATCATGACCCCCCGCGACCGCTGCCCCCGTTGCGACGTCTACGAAGCCTTCTCCACGACCGTGCCCTGGCTCACGTATCGCGGCTTCCGCACCGGCGGCGAGAAATCGGACGCCGCGCGCTTGATCCCGTTTTCCGCCGCGAAGGTCGCTGCCTACGCGCCCTGAAGTGGGGCGCACTGACGAGGATCGACGTTGGGGCGCGGGCATTCTGCCCGCGCGGGTTGCTCCGGGCAGAATGCCCGGAGCCCCCTCACTCGTCGTTGGTATTGTGAGAGCGATGAGGATTCGTCGACTTACCGCGCGCCTTCCCAGTAGGCGCGGATGCGCGGCCATTCGAACTCGGCCACCTTGCGTCCGAGGGCCAGGCCTTCGACGTTGTCGGCCTGGATGTGGTAGCCGCCCATGATGCGGGAGAGGCCGGCCATCTCCGCGGTGGCGGAGAAGGTCGGCAGCGCCAGCTCCACTTCCCCCTTGGCCCATTCCGCATCGGGCTCGGTGAGGATGCCCGGATGGCGGCGCTCCACGAAACCGAACGTATCGCTGCCCGTGAAGAGCTCCAGGAGCTTCGAGCAGGCCGCGCTGACGGTGCTGTGGCCGGAGACATAGCCGGGGAACGGAGGCGTGACGAACGTGGCCGGCGAGTAGGGGTGCCACGTGCTGGCGTTCAGTTTGGCCACGCCTTTAGCCGGTCCCATCCAGCCGTCGACCTCCTTGTCCGCGTAGTACATCCGCACCAGCGTCCAGGGGCGTGACGTGTCGTAGACGCGCTTGGCTTCCCAACAGGCGATGAAGGCGTCCATGGCCACGTTGGAGATGGCGAAGAACAACTTCACATCCTGATCGAGCGTCTGCCGGTCGCGGCGAGAGACATCCTGCGCGAAGCGGAGCCAGTGTCCCGACTGACCGGTGGAGCGGGGCCCGTCGCGCATGAACTCGACGAGGGCCTTCTGTTCGCCGGTGAGCGCGGCGTTGAACTTCATGACCTCGTCCACCTCTTTCTTCAACTCCTCGGAGGCGTACTTCGGAGGCGGCGGCGGGCGGAATTGATCGCTGCGGTCCAGCGCGAACGGCTTCACGCGATACCAATGCGGTGTGAGGAAGCCCGGGTAGAACGTGGCGCCCTTCGCGTCGAGGAAGGGGAGCGGCTGCCAGCGGTCGGGATCGTTGACCTTGTCCGGCGGATTCATCGGCGTATAGAACGTGTAGTCGGAGTAAGGCTTGCCGTTCGAGCCCACTTCGTCGCCGAGCTGATTGGCCCCGTCGTGATGCCGGTAGTCACAGACGGCCCGTGCGGCCACGTTGCCGACGCCCTGGGGTCGGGTGAGGTTCCGGCTGTCATCGGCGGGATCGAAGCCCATCGACCGCAGTTGACCGTCGAGCCAGGCCTTGTCATCCGGGTAGACGTCGATCAACGCGCGGTAGGTCGCGTAGGCGATGGCGATCTCTTTGTTCTTCTGCGTCCGCTCGGCGACCGGGCGGCGGAGCGTGTCGCCCAGTCGCGTGCCGACAGCCTTGTCGTCGTACGCAGCCCAGGCGTCGTACATCGCCGTCAGGGCGATGGCCAGCGTGCGCGAGATGATCGTGGGCCGGGCGCCGACCCGATCCACCTCGCGGGCCGTGGCCTCCAACGAGATCTCCAGCCACTGATACGCCGCCGTCGGTTTGACGTCCGGATCCGGCTTCGCATGGATGCGCACCTGTGCGGCGCCGGTCAGAGCGAAAAGACACGTCGTGCCGAGAAGGAGAGCCCGCAACGTTTTGGACATGACTTGGAGAAGGTAGCGCCGCGGGCGGCTCCGTGCAAGCGGCCCGAGGGCGGTAGCGGGTGCTGAGTGCTAAATGCTGCTTCGTCCTGAGTGTTCCGCCTTCGAGTTTCGATCGGAGTGATACCCTCGCGCCGCTTGGTCCTCGTCCTCTACCTCGCGACGGCGTTGCTCGTCCTCGGGACGACGCACCGGTTCGTCTCCCGGCTGTCCCGCGGGGCGATGGCGTTCCTGCTTCTCCTCCCGTTCCTATTCGTCGGGCATGCCCTGCTCCTGGGCCGCGTGTATGCGCCGGTGGACAAGATCTACATGGACATCCCGTTGTCGCAGGTCAAGGAGCAGTACGGCATCGGCGCGCCGCACAACCCCGCCACGGCGGACATCTTCTCGCAGATGATCCCGTGGAGAGCGGCGGTGCGCGAGGCCTACGCGCACGGGGAGTGGCCGCTGTGGAATCCGTACATCCTCTCCGGCGACATCCTCGCCGCGGCGGCGCAGCCGGCGCCGTACAGTCCCTTCACGCTCCTGGCGCTACTCCTGCCCGCGCCGCTGAGCTTCACGTTCACCGCGGCCATGACCTTCTTGCTCGCGGCGCTGGGGGCGTTCGTGCTGGCGCGCGAGTTGGGATGCCGCGAGGCCGCGGCCTCGATCGCGGCCGCCGGCTTTGCCTTTTCCTCCGCGAACGCGCTCTACGTGCTCTGGCCCCTCGGACTGTCCTGGGCGTTGCTGCCGCTCGTTCTGCTCGGCGCGCACCGCGTCGTCCGCGCGCCCTCGCGATCCTCCTGGGCACTCCTGACCACGGTCCTGGTCCTGCTCGTGCTGGCCGGCCATCCCGAGACCGTGCTGCACGTGGTGGCCATCGGCGCGATCTACGGTCTGGTCCACCTGACGCGCGGCAACGCGCGCCGGGCCCTTGCCGTAGCCATGGCGGCGGGCATCGTGGCGCTTCTGGTCTGCGCGATCTTTCTGCTGCCCTATCTGGAAGCGATTCCGCAGACCGCCGAGTACGCGTTCCGGCAGACGTGGACCAGCGCCGGGTTCGCGCAGCCGCTGCCCAAAGTGTTGCTCGTCCTGGCCGGCGACGTCTTTCCCGCGCTGCACCTGCGGCGCTGGGTCGAGCCCGACCTCGGCGGCCTGCACGGCGAAAGCGCCGCGGTGGGCAGCATCGTCCTGGCACTGGCGATCTACGCCGCCATGCGCGCCCGTTCGCGTGCGACGTGGTTCCTCGGCGGCCTGACGCTCTTCTGCCTTCTCGCGCACGCGGGTTGGGGTCCGCTCTCGCACCTCCTTCATTCGTTGCCTCTGTTCCGGATCACGCTCAATGACCGCCTCTGCTTCGCGGTGGCGTGTGCGCTCTCGCTGCTCGCGGCGATCGGTGCCGAGCATCTGGCCCGCCGCGACGACCGCCGGGCCGTGCTCCTCACCCTCGGGCTGGTGTTGCTGCTCCTGACCGCGGGGACGTTCTGGATCGAGAGCGCCTTCGTCATCGAGTCCGGCCCTCGCGACTGGGGCCGGTACACGGCGCACGCGGAACTGGCCGGACTGGCGGGTGCATTCACGTTGCTGCTCTGCTCCCGAAGACGTGGAGACGTGAGCAGCTCCATGCTCGTCGCGCTGCTCGCTCTGATTCTCGTGCAGCGCGTCGTCAGCGAAGGAGGCGTGCATGCGTCGTTTCCGAGGAAGGCGGCGTATCCGGACATGGCCATCTTCGCGCCGATGAAGAACGTGCGCGAGCCCTTCCGGATGGCGGGAGAGAACTGGGCGCTCCTTCCGGGAACAAACACGCTCTACGGCTTCGAGGACGTGCGCGGGTACGAGGCCATGACCTTCCTCCCGTACGTGCAGACTTACAAGCTCTGGTGCGTGCCTCAACCGGTCTTCTTCAATCGCATCGACGATCTCTCGAAGCCGTTCCTCTCGATGATGAACGTCCGTTTCGCCTTCGCCTACGCGGACACTCCCGTTCCTCCGGGCTGGAGTGTGGCGGCGCGGGAGAAGGCAGCGGTCCTGCTGGAGAACGCGAACGTGCTGCCGCGCGCATTCGTGCCGCGGCAGGTCACGGTCGGAATGCAGGACGACGTGGCCGTCGACCAGATGGCCACGGTGACCGACTTTGGCGAGCGCGGGTGGATCACGGCAAACGTGGTTCCGTTCGAGCGCATGAACGGACCCGGACGCGCCACGATCCGGTCCGTTCGCGGCGGATACCGGATCACCGCCGCGATGGACGGCGAGGGTTGGTTGATCGTTTCGAGCAACGCCTGGAAGGGCTGGCGCGCGTACGTCGACGGCAAACGCATCGGATTCCAACGCGCGAACGTCGCCTTCCTCGGCATCCACCTCGAGGCCGGATCCCACGACGTTCGACTCGTCTATCTGCCGGAGTCGTTCGTGCTCGGAAAATGGATCTCGTTCGCCACTCTGCTGGGGGTTGCGGCGTTCGGCGTTTGGTCTCTCGGTTCAAGGCGAGAGCGAACTGCGTTTTGACCACAGAGCCACAGAGGACACGGAGAGCTCTCCGTGATCTCTGTGACTCTGTGGTGAAAAGGCCTTTCGTGTTTTCGGCGACGCACTATCATGCGGCGCCATGCGCAGAGTGCTCGTCCTCACACTCCTGGTCACCGCACAACTCACCGCCGCCCCTGACCTGAAGACGTTCAAGGCCATGAAGTGGCGGGAGGTGGGGCCGTATCGCGGGGGACGTTCCGCCGCGGTGGAAGGCGTTCCGTCGCAGCCGAATACGTACTACTTCGGTTCCGTCGGCGGCGGGGTGTGGAAGACCACCGATGGCGGGGGCTCATGGAAGCCGGTCTCCGACGGGTTCTTCGGTGGATCGATCGGCGCCGTGGCGGTCTCGCCGTCAGACCCCAACGTCGTCTATGCCGGCACAGGGGAGAAGACGGTGCGCGGGAACGTCTCCCACGGCGACGGCATGTGGAAATCCGTCGACGCCGGCAAGTCGTGGGCATTCGCCGGCCTGAAGGACTCCCGGCAGATCCCCCGCGTGCGCATCCATCCGACGAATCCCGACATCGTCTACGCCGCGGTCCTCGGACATCTGTTCGGACCGAATCAGGAGCGCGGCGTCTATCGCACGCGAGACGGCGGAAAGAACTGGGAGCGGATCCTCTTCGCGAACGAGAACGCCGGCGCGGTCGACCTGATCCTGGATCCCACCAATCCGCGCGTGCTCTACGCATCCACCTGGCGCGTGCGGCGCACGCCGTACAGTCTGGAAAGCGGCGGCGACGGCTCGGCGCTCTGGAAATCGACCGACGGCGGCGACACCTGGAAGGAGCTGAGCTCCAATCACGACGCCAAGAAAGGGCTGCCCAAGGGACCGCTGGGCATCATCGGCGTGGCCGTATCGCCCACGAACGCGCAGAACGTTTACGCCATCGTCGAGGCCGCGGAGGGAGGCGTCTTCCGCTCGCGTGACAGTGGGGAGACTTGGGAGCGTACCAGCGAGAGCCGCGACCTCCGCCAGCGGGCCTGGTACTACACGCGGATCTACGCCGATCCCAAGGATGAAGACAGCGTCTACGTGCTCAATGTCCGCTTTCACAAATCGAAGGACGGCGGCAAGACGTTCAACACCCTTCCCGTTCCGCACGGCGACAATCACGACCTCTGGATCGCGCCGGACAATCCCCTGCGCATGATCGAGTCCAACGACGGCGGCGCGACCGTGTCCACGGACGGCGGTCTGAGCTGGACCACGCAGGACAATCAGCCCACCGCGCAGTTCTACCGGGTCACGACCGACAACGCCTTTCCCTATCGCCTCCTCGGCGCCCAGCAGGACAACAGTGCCGTGCGCATCCGCCACCGCTCCACTTCCGGCGGAGGCATTGGCGATGACGACTGGGACGAGACCGCCGGCGGAGAGAGCGGCCATATCGTGGCCCAGCCCGACGATCCGGACGTGGTCTACGGCGGCTCCTATGGCGGCTACCTGACCATGCTCAATCACCGCACCGGCGAATTCCGCGATCTCAATCCATGGCCCGATAACCCGATGGGCTACGGAGCCGAGGGCGCCACCGAGCGGTTCCAATGGAACTTCCCGCTGCTCTTCTCCCCGCACGATCCCAGGACGCTTTATGCCGCCTCGCAACATCTCTGGAAGTCGACCAACGGCGGAGCGCGGTGGGAACGCATCAGCGGCGATCTCACGCGCAACGACAAGAGCCGGATGGGCCCGTCCGGCGGACCGATCACGAAGGACAACACCTCCGTCGAGTACTACGGGACCCTCTTCGCCGTGGCCGAGTCTTCGCTCGAGCCAGGTGTGATCTGGACCGGGAGCGACGACGGCCTGCTCCAGCTCACGCGCGACGGCGGGACGACCTGGAAGGACGTGACGCCCAAGGGTGCTCCGCGGTGGATCCTCTGGAACAGCATCGATCCCAGTCCCTTCGACAAAGCGACCGCCTACGTGGCCGGCACGCTCTACAAATCCGACGACTTCCGGCCCTACCTCTACAAGACCAACGACTACGGCGCCACCTGGACGAAGATCACCACCGGCATCGCCAACGATCACTTCACGCGCGTCGTTCGTACCGACCGCCGGCGCAAGGGCCTGCTCTACGCGGGCACCGAGCGCGGGGTGTACGTGTCCTTCGATGATGGTGCCGCGTGGCAGTCGCTGCAGCTCAACCTGCCCATCGTGCCGGTCACCGATCTCACGCTACGCGACGACGACCTCATCGCCGCGACCCAGGGACGCGCGTTCTGGATCCTGGACGACCTCGCGCCGCTCCAACAGGTTCAGTCTCCACCGGCCAAGGCCTGGCTGTTCACGCCGCGCGTCGCATGGCGAACAGGCGGCTCCACACCCGAGCGCACGCCGCGCACTTCGGGGACGAATCCGCCCCAGGGCATCGTCGTCGACTACTGGATCCCCGCGACCGTGAAGAACGGCACCAAGGTGAAGCTGGCTTTCCTCGACGCGGAGGGTTCGGTGATCCG
Source organism: Acidobacteriota bacterium (assembly GCA_039932995.1). Lineage (GTDB taxonomy): Bacteria > Acidobacteriota > Thermoanaerobaculia > Gp7-AA8 > Gp7-AA8 > QHVT01. The sequence continues at coordinate 10,970 of JBDTOZ010000735.1, forward strand.
CGAGCTGGAAGGAGAGGTCCAGCCGCCCGCCGTTCCCCTCGAGGCGATCGTACGCAAGGATGCTCCGGGCCCGCCGGCGAAAACCATCGGCGTGAGGAGTGAAGGGGGAGAGCAGGAGGCCAAGCCCGGGGCCGCGGAGGCAACGACTCCGGTCGAGCCGGCCGAGGAGAAGGACCCGAAAGCGGAAAAAGAGAAAGAGAGGAACAAGCTCCAGGACTCGAGCCCGGGCCTCAATCGCTACGCGTGGAATCTTCGCTATCCCGAGGCCAAGAAGTTCGAAGGACTGGTCCTGTGGGGTGGCGGAACGGATGGACCGCGCGTCGTTCCGGGCACGTACACCGTGCGGCTGACGGTGGGGGACGGGTCGATGACCGTGCCGGCCGAGTTGAAACAGGACCCGCGGAGCTCCGCGACGCGGGACGATCTGCAGGCGCAGTTCGACTTTCTCCTGGCGGCCAATCGCAAGCTCAGCGAGATCCACGAACAGATCGAGCGCATCCGCGAGGTGCGCGAACAGCTCACCACCCTGCGCACCCGCGCGGGAAAGGAGGAGCCGGCCAAACCGGTCGTCGATGCGGCGAAAGAGCTCGACAAGAAGATGACTGCGATCGAAGAGGCTCTCTATCAGACCAAGAACCGCAGCTCGCAGGATCCGCTGAACTTTCCCATCCGCCTGAACGACAAGCTGGCCTCCCTGGCCGACTCGGCCGCCACCGGCAACTTCGCCCCCACCGCCCAGCACCAGGCCGTCTACGCCACCCTGGCGCAACAGATCGACACCCAGCTCGCGCAACTCCGCGCCCTCTGGGACAAGGACCTCCCTGCTCTCAACACACTGGTCAGACAGTCCGAGATCGTTCCCGTGAAATGAGCGTTGGCTCGCGCCCACGCGGTTGGTCAGGGCGCCGGCGTCCTCGCCGGCTGGCCGCAGCGGCGTCTCGCCGCAGCGGGCGAGCTCCACGCGAGAGGTGGACCTGCTCCCCAACGGGCACGCGGCGCCGGCGAGACGCCAGCGCTCCACAGGAGGCACCAGATCAGGCGCGTTTCTTCGACGAGCGCGCGCGGGCCTTGAGCGGCTTCGCCGCGGCAGGCAGTCCCCAGAGCAGGCGGAGATCGAGCTCGATCGCATCGAACGGCTCGGCGCGGATGAGCGAAACGTCATCGTCGCCATGCGTGGCGATCAACGACCATCGGCGCTGCTCCAGACGATAGACCTCCAGCGTGCGAACGCCGGGATCGACGAGCCAGAGGTGCGCGACGCCTTGCGCGGCGTATTTCGGCATCTTCCGTACGCGATCCAGGCGCCCCGTGGAGGGAGAGACCACCTCGCAGGCCCAGTCGGGCGCGAGCTCGCACCACGCTTCGTCCGGGACCTCCGGCATCCGCTCGCGCCGCCAGCCCGCCAGATCAGGCACGAGAACGTCGGCGTCGAGATGAAGCTCGGGCTCATCGAGGATCCACCAGCCGCCGGGACCGCCTCTGCCGAACATGAACGCCGAGCCGAGGAGTGCGCCGAGAGCCGAAGATGCCGTCGCGTGACGTAACGCGGGACGCGGACTCGTGAACAGCTCTCCATCCACGATCTCGGCGACAAATTGATCCGCCACCTTCAGCAGATCGTCATAGGTCGCGGTGTGTTTCGCTGCCCGGGCCATGAGTGTTGCCATCTTAGCCGCATTTCTCACAGCCTTTATCGCGAGACTGACGAGAGTGAGGCTTGGATG
>JBDTOZ010000736.1:0-23067 GCA_039932995.1 Acidobacteriota bacterium
AGGCTCCCCGAAGCGCCCTCCCCTCCTTCTCAAAGTTAGCGCCTATGGGCATCCTGCCCGCGGTGGACTCTAGTCCACCGCCGACTACGTCCCAGAGGCCCGCACCGTGACCTTGCAACCATCAACCGAGCTAAACTCCCGGCGATCATGCCCGACGTCATCCGCGCCGTCTGTCCTCACGATTGTCCCGACACATGCGCCATGCTGGTCACGGTGCACGAGGGACGCGCGGTTCGCATGGCCGGCGATCCCGATCACCCGGTCACGAAGGGATTCCTCTGCACCAAGGTTGCAAAGTACCTCGAGCGCACGTATCACGAGGGACGCCTGCTGCATCCGCAGATCCGCGCCGGCGCGAAAGGCGAGGGACGGTTCCGGCGGGCGAGCTGGGACGAAGCGCTCGACCTCATCGCCACCCGTCTCCAGCACATCATCGACACCGACGGGCCGCAGGCCATCCTCCCCTACTCGTATGGCGGAACGATGGGCCTGATCCAGGGCGAGTCGATGGATCGCCGCTTCTTCCACCGCATCGGCGCCTCGCTGCTGGACCGGACCATCTGCGCCAGCGCCGGTTCCGAGGCCATGAACGTCACGTATGGAACCCGCATGGCGCCCGATCCGCAGGACGTCGCCAATGCAAAGCTGATCGTGCTGTGGGGGACGAACACCCTCACCTCGAATCCGCACCTCTGGCCGTTCGTGCGCAAGGCCAAAGCCAACGGGGCCACCACGATCTGCATCGACCCGCTGCGCACCCGCACGGCCGTGGCCTGCGACGAGCACATCGCCATCCGTCCCGGCACCGACGCCGCGCTGGCTCTGTCGATGATGCACGTCCTCTTCCTCGACGGCCTGGAAGACCGCGGCTATCTGGAAGAGATGACCATCGGCTGGGAGGGCCTGCGCGAGCGGGTGCTCGCTGACTACGCACCCGCGCGGGTCTCGGCGATTTGCCGGATCCCGGTGAAGACGATCGAGAGTCTGGCCACGCGGTATGGTTCGACGCGGCCGGCGTTCATCCGACTCAACTACGGCCTGCAGCGTCACGCCGGCGGAGGCTCCGCCGTGCGCGCCATCTTGCTGCTGCCCGCCGTGACCGGCGCCTGGCAGGACGTGGGCGGCGGGGCCATGCTCTCCACCTCCGGCGCGTTCTCCGCGCTCGATACCGGCACGTTGCAGCGCAAGGACCTCATCCCTCCCGGGACGCGCACCATCAACATGACCCGGCTCGGCGAAGCGTTGACGAAGATCGACGACCCGCCGGTGAAGGCCCTCATCAACTACAACTCCAATCCCGGCTCGATCGCTCCCGATCGCGAGAACGTGATGGCCGGGCTCCGCCGCGACGACCTCTTCACGGTCGTGCTCGAGCACTTCCAGACCGACACCGCCGACTTCGCGGACGTGCTCCTCCCCGCCACCACGCAGCTCGAGCACGAAGACCTGCACAAGGCTTATGGGCACACGTACATGATGTTCAACGCGCGCGCGATCGAGCCCCTCGGCGAAGCGTTGCCGAACACCGAGATCTTCCGCCGCCTCGCCGCGCGTATGGGCCTGGACTTCCCGGAGCTCCGCGCCAGTGACGAAGAGTTGATGCGCGAAGTGCTGGCCCCCATGCCCTTCACACTCGACGAGCTGCGTGAGCGCTCCTCCATCCGCCTGGACATCGCCTCACCGCATCGTCCCTTCCAGCGAGGAGCCCGGCTGCCCACGCCCAGCGGCAGGATCGAGATCGATTCCCCACGAGCCGCGGCGCAGGGCCTGGACCGTCTGCCCGAATACGTCCCGCCGTATGAGTCGGAGGAGCGCGACCCGGAGCTCGTGCGTCGCTATCCGCTGGCGCTCCTCTCCCCTCCCGCCCATTCGTTTCTCAACTCCACGTTCGTCAACGTGGCCTCGCTGCGGCGCGCGGCTGGGAAGCCTACGTTGGAGATTCACGCGGACGACGCCGCGCCGCGCGGCATCGATGCCGGAGCGCGGGTGTCGATCTTCAACGACCGGGGCTCCTTCACCGCCGAGGCCGTGATCACGGATCGTGTGCGCCCCGGCGTCGTCTCCGCCCCCTCGGTGTGGTGGGCCAAACTCACCGGCGATCACACCAACGCGAATCACACCACCTCGCAAGCCCTCACCGACATCGGCGGCGGCGCCACCTTCTACGACAACCAGGTCGACGTGCGTCCCGCATGAAGCGGGTGGTCACCTTCGCCGTGCTGCTGGCCTGGTGCGGTGGACTGCTCGCGGCGGGCCATGCGTGCGCACATGTGCTGGCCGAGACCAGCGTGCGGGAGTAGCGGGCAGGAGCCATCCCGATCGGGTCCGTGGGCGCCATGCCTCACGCGCGGGCCGCTCAACACGGGTACACTTCGCGGGCGCATGATCTACGCCGCTTCCACCACGTTCATCGTCCTCGTCTGGCTGGCCATCGTCTTTCTGAACGAACGGTCTGGCCTGCTCAGTTGCGATCGCTTTCCCAGTGCGCTGGCCAAGTGGGGCGCGTATCTCTGGCTGGGCGGCTTCATGGCCGGGCTGGCGCTGCTGGTCACGAACTCGGCGCTCAACTCCGTCACCGCGGAGCGGCTGGTGGGAGTTCCCTTCTACAGCCTCTTCTCCATGCACGCGATCCTGATCACGTTTCTGGTGGGATGGTGGCTCTTCAGTGGCCGGCCGCCCCTGCGCGAGTTCCTCAACATCCGCCACGAACGGCCCACCGAAGTCGTGGCCATCGGGATCTCCTTCGGAGTGGGTGGCTGGGTGATCACCATCATCACCGCTCTGCTCGTGGCCTTGCTGCTCCGCGCTGCCGGGCTGATGGACAATCCCCCGCAGCCGCCGGCCGTCATCGGCTGGATGGCCAACCTGGCCTGGTGGAAAAAGGCGTTGATCGTGCTTTCGGCCATGACCGTGGAAGAGTTCTTCTTCCGCTCGTTCCTGCAGAAGCGCATCGGCCTGGTGGCCTCGACCCTCCTCTTCGCCCTGGCCCATTTCAGCTATGGCAATCCCCTGCTCCTGATCGGCGTGACCGTGATCTCGATCATCATCGGCGTGGCCTTCTACCGGACCAAGAACGTCCTCCCCGGCGTCATCGCCCACGGCGTCTTCGACGCCATCCAGCTCTTCGTGATCGTCCCCGTCGCGGTGAAGATGATGGGCGTCTAGGCCGGCACGGCCGGCGGCGCTGGTCGGCCAAGCCTTGGGCACGCTGATCGAGCAGAATTGCCGGCATCTTTTAGCGAGACGGGCACCTCGACGACCCGACGACTCGACGACTGGAAACGAGCGATTACTGCTCGCTCACGACCACGCCATCGCCCTCGAAGCGGATCTTGAACCCGCCGGCTTCCGTGTTCTCGATCATCACGTTGTCGAGGGACTGGTCGTCCACGACCGTGGCGATGAGGTTCCCGGTCCAGGCCACCAGAGCATTCGAGGAGATCGAGAGCGGATACTCGCGCGTGACACGCAACGTCAGCGGCTCGATGGACGTGGAGATGGCCAGTGAGCCCTTGCCGAAGATCTTCACGGTGTCGATCTTGCGCTGATAAGTCCCGTCGTAAATCGGCTCCACGCGGTACGTGAGCGAATCCTCCAGCGCCAGAAGATTCCCTCCCTCGACGTAAATGAACTCGTCGTTGAGGTCGAGGAGAAAGGTCTTCCTCCCTTTCTCGTAGACGAAGATCTTGCCCTGCCCCACGGCCTTGACGAGCGTCTGTGCGGTCGTGCCGACGAGCGTGGACTCCGCGACGAACTTCAGATTTCCCGAGTAGCTGGAGACCGTGCCCCGCTTGACGTGGACCGAGCGTGCGAAGTTGATCTCCAGGAACCCGTTCTCGTGCAGCGTGAAGATCTTCGAGGCGCCCTCGATCTTGCGGGCCACATCGATCCTCTTCGCTTCCACGTGCTGCGGCTCATCGACCGCGTCCTGCAATTTGCGGGCGGCGCTCATGGCCGGCTGCGGCACCTCGGCAGTGACATGCGACGCCGCCGGAATCGGAACCTGCGGCGTGGCCACCTTCCCCGGTTGGGTCCGCGTCTCCATGGCCAGGGCCTGCTCCGGAGGCATGGCCCGGATCTTCTGCGTGATCACGCGTGGGGCCGGGGCGGCGGGCGCGGGCGCAGGCGCGGCGGGTGTCCCGGGGGGACGCATCTCCAACTCCACCTCGCGCACCAGCTTGTCGGCGCCGGCGAAGCGCAGGTGCTCGAGCGCCAGACCGAACTTCTTCTTCTGGCGATAAAGGAGGCCGAGGTAGAGGTGCGACTTCGCGTAATTCGGGCGGAGATCGATGGACCGGCTGAGGAAATGCTCGGCCTCCTCGAGCTTGGTCTGCTTGAAGAGAATCAAGCCGAGGTTCGAGTGCAGAATGAACACGTTCGGGTTCTCGGCGATGAGGCGGCGGTAAATCACTTCGGCTTCAGGGAAAGCGTTGGTCTTGAAATAGACCAGCCCCAGGAGATTGAGCACGTCCGCGTCATCGGGGCGAAGACGTTGCGCTGATTCGAGCTCGCGCCGCGCCTCGGCATACCGGCCTTCCTGGAAGGCCTCCCTTCCACGGTTGTAGTGGAGCAGGAAGACGCCCTGGTCAAAAGGGGGCGCTACCAAGGGGTCACGCTCAGGCATGCGGCCGGGATTGTACCCTGCGGCCCGCCGGCCGTGCCGGGCCAGGAACCTGTGCGGGACGAGGATTGCCTCGAGGACGCACCGACGGAGCGACCGCACGTGCCCAAGGCTAGGCCAACCAGCGTTGGCGGCCGTGCCGCCCTAGTGGGCGGCGACCAGCCCCAGGTAGCGGGCGCCTGGGATCAGGGCCGCGGCCACGGCAGCGCCGGTGCCGAATCCGCCCCGCAACTTCTTTCCGCCGCGGCGTCCTGCGAAAGACACGCCGCCGCCACCGCCGTAAGGACGCCCGTGATAGACCGTCATGGCCCGCTTCACGTAAGACTCCGTCTCGGCGTACGGAGGGATCCCTCCGTGCTTGCGAACGGCGCCCTCCCCTGCGTTGTACGCGGCCAGCGCGCGCGGCAGATCGTAGGGAAAGAGCTTCGTGAGATAGGCCAGATACTTCACGCCACCGTGGATGTTCTCGTCCGGATCGTGCACCTTCGTGACGCCGAAACGCTTCGCGGTCTCGGGCATGAGCTGCATCAGACCGCGCGCGCCTTTGTTCGAGACCGTGGCCGCGTTGAAATCGGATTCCACCTGGATCACGGCGCGAACCAGCGTCGGATCGACGCCGTACCTGGCGGCGTAACGCTCGATGATGTCGTCGTACTTGGAACGGCGGTCATGACGACGGGCCAGCCAGTCTAGATCCGCCCCTTTCGCACCGCCCGGCACTCCGCCGACGTTGTAGATCACCTTCGAGCCGTCCCGCTTGACGGCCATGCGTACGTCCGCGACGGCCCCGCCGGCGACGAGAGCCACACCCAACACCATCACACTCGAGAGCCGCATTGCCGCAAAATCGTAGCATGTCATTCGCACCGGTGCAGAAAGAAGTCGACGATTGGATCTCGCAATTCGAGGAAGGCTACTTTCCTCCCCTGACCCTGCTGGCCCGCCTGACCGAGGAAGTCGGGGAGCTCTCCCGAGCTCTCCTGCATCGCTACGGAGGCAAGAGACCGAAGCCGGGCGAAGCGGCCGGAGATGCCGGAGAAGAAATCGCGGATGCGATCTTCGTCCTGGTCTGCCTCGCCAACGCACAAGGCCTCGACCTCGACGTCCAGTTCGGCGCGATGATGGAGAAGTACCGCAAGCGCGACGGAGAACGGTGGACGCGCAAGAAACCATGAGGGACTCACGGCTTCGCCGGGAGAGAGTGCCCCAAAACCAATCCATTGTGCGAACGCTGTGAGGACTGTCTTCTCGCGTAAAGAAACACCGGCGGCCCGCAGAGCAATCTTCACAGATCGTGACACCTTTGTGGTCCTCTTAGGAGTCGATGGCGATCACCGATCCCAGGAACGGGTAAATCGACACTCCGGCAGCGCTATCCTTCAATGGCTGGGAGGCCGTGCCTCATTGCGTGATTCCGTATGGAAAGAGACGCGTAAAGTCATCTCGACGTCCGGACCGTAGCCACAATAGAAACGACCGTACGCGTACCACACCACTTCTCCGGAAAGAATCATCGATCGCGCATTTGTACCGAGGGCCGGGCGCGTCCAGTTGTAAACAACAAGGGACCATTCCCCCGGAGACTCCGTTTTTGCGCTACAATTTGTCCATCCAAAAAGATCGGATTCAGGTCTCGCGGCCCCGGAGGGCCACGAGGACCTGGACATTTCATGGTCGTCTTCGGATGACCAGGAGAAGCGTATGGACGGCCTATTGCGAGCGCTCATCAAGACTGTGCGTCGCCGCCTTCGTGCGGATGAAGAAGTCACGGTGGAAGCCGTGACGAAAGAGTTGGGCTATACGCGCCAGTACATCTCGGGCCGCTTCCACCGCATCACCGGACGCCTCCTCAGTCAGTTCCTCAAAGAGAAGCGGCTGGAGAAAGCGGCCCGGCTGCTCAAAGCCGGCAACGTGCGTGTCTCCCAGGTGGCGCGGCGTTGCGGCTTCGACTCGGAGAACTACTTCCGCCAGCAGTTCCGCATCCGTTACGGGATGTCTCCACGTCAGTTCCGCACGAACGGAACCCTGCGCGGAGCACCGCGACGCCCCTCTCCGCTGGTCATGGCCACGGCCTGAATTTCCGGGGGCCAGAGGGGCAGGACAACGGCCGGTCTTCGAGTCGTCGCGTCTTCGAGTCGTCGCGTCTTCGAGTCGTCGCGTCTTCGAGTCGTCGAGTCTTCGGGTCGTTGCGTCGTCGAGTCGTCAAGTCTTCGAGGGTCCGAAGAAGTCTCACAGTCTCATAGGTGCCGTGCCGTATCCCCTATGAGACTGTGAGACTGTGAACCTAAGCGACCACTCGACGAAGTGAAGACTCGAACACTCGAAGACTTGAAGACTTGACGACTCGACGACTCGAAGACGTGAAGACTCGAAGACTCGACGCCACGCCCTAGGAAACGTCGTAGCCCGCTTCGATCCACAGATACCGGAGCGTGTTGCGGTCACGGGTGCGCGTTCCGATCGCGTAGCGGAGAAACAGGAGCGTCTGTCGCACGCGCGTGTGCGGCGCGGCACGCTCGGCGAGATGGGCCCGGTGCTCTTCGCGGGTGGCGAAGGTGATCGATCGCAGCTCGTGGACCATCCGAACCACCGTCCCCTGCACTGCCAGCTCGCCACGACGGAGCAGATGCCGCCGCTGCACGAGACGAAGCTCCCCCTCCTCACGGCCGATGCGCAGCGGCTGTCCCTCGTAATACGGAACGGACCGGATGCGGAAGCCCCACGCTTTCGCGGCCGTCATGGCCTCGGCGATTTCGTTCGCCAGAGGCTCGTCGATGTGCTCGCGCTCGCGGACGACGAGGACCCAGTCCGCCGTCGCCGCATCGACGGCCCGATTGAACTCCGCCCGGTGGCTCTCGATCGAATCACGGGGAGCCACGTCGAGCACGAGCTGCTCGATGTGCGAGAACTTCGTCGTCAACGAAGCGAGGTCCTCGGCGTGGACGTGCCCCAGGGCGATGATGGAGAGTCTCATCGGTGCGCTCGGCGCGAGCGAAATTGAAAATTGAAAATTGAAAATTGAAAGAGCGCGACAACACCTGCCGCGCGAGGCGTGCACCTTTCAATTTTCAATTTTCAATTTTCAATTTCGCTTCACCTCACTCCCCCAGATCCTCGCGGATCCGGGCGATGCGCACCGCCTTCCCTGTCTCTTCGTCGGCCTCGATGAGCACACCCGAGAGGCGGATGTCGCGTTTCGCGACCTCGAGCTTTTTCGGGGTGTTCATGAGAAAGCGATGGAGCGCTTCCTCGGGACGGAAGCCGATCACTGAGTCGTACGCGCCGGTCATGCCCACGTCGGTCTGATACGCGGTGCCCAGCGGCAGGATGCGTTCGTCGGCCGTGGGGACGTGTGTATGCGTGCCCACCACCGCGGTCACGCGGCCGTCGAGATACCGGCCGAAGGCCTGCTTCTCCGAGGTGGCCTCGCCGTGGATGTCCACGAAGATCACCTTGGGCTTGTCGCCCAGCTCCGCCAACTCCCGGTCCGCGCAATAGAACGGATTGTCGATGGGCGGCATGAAGACGTTGCCCATGAACTGCAGCACGGCCACATCCACTCCTCCGGCCGTCTGCCGGATCACTTTCCCCTTGCCGGGATTACCGGGCGGATAGTTGGCCGGCCGGATCACCTGGGGGTAGTGCTCGTAATTGTCGACGAAATCCTTCTTGTCCCAGATGTGATTGCCGGAGGTGTAGACGTGAATGGGGAGCTCGGCCAGCTCTTCGATGATGGCCTCGGTCACCCCGAAGCCTCCCGCCGCGTTCTCGATGTTCACGATCGTGAAATCGATCTTCTCGCGGTCGACGACCGTCTCCAGTTTCTGGTGCAGGGCGCGACGGCCGGGTTGCCCCACGACGTCGCCAATGTAGAGGATTCTGATCAAGTCTTCGCGTCTCCGAGCCGTCGAGTCGTCGAGTAGACCGAGTCGCGAAGACTGGTCGACTCGAAGACTCGTCGACTACTTGGCATATTCCGTAGCTCTCATCTCCCGGATCACCGTGACCTTGATCTGTCCCGGATACTGCAGCTCGCTCTCGATCTTGCGGGCCACGTCCTTCGAGAGCCAGATCGACTGCTCGTCGGTGATCTTCTCGGAGTTCACGATGATGCGCAGCTCGCGTCCGGCCTGAATGGCGAAGCTCTTGGAGACGCCTTCCATGGCGTTGGCGATCGCTTCCAGACGCTCCAGACGGTGCACGTAGTTCTCGAGGATCTCGCGCCGCGCGCCGGGGCGGGCCGCCGACAGGGCATCGGCCGCATTCACCAGCACAGCCTCGACTGTGGTCGGGTCGTAGTCGCCGTGGTGGCATTCCATGGCGTGAATGATCTCGCGCTTCTCGCCGTACTTCTCCAGCACCTGACGGCCCAACTCCAGGTGCGTTCCTTCCATCTCCCGGTCGATGGCCTTGCCGATGTCGTGCAGCAGACCGCCCCGCTTGGCGATGGTGTCATTCACACCCAGCTCCACGGCCATGAGCGCCGCGAGCTGCGCCACCTCGAGCGAGTGTACGAGCACGTTCTGCCCGTAGGAGGTGCGGTAGCGGAGCCGTCCCAGCAGCTTGAGGATCTCGGGGTTGATGTCCGTGAGGCCGATGGAGAAGGCCGCGGCCTCCCCTTCCTCGAAGAGCTTCTGGTCGAGCTCCTGGCGGACCTTCTCCACCAGCTCTTCGATGCGGGCCGGATGGATGCGGCCGTCCTGCATCAGGCGCTCGAGGGAGATGCGGGCGATCTCGCGGCGGATGGGGTCGAAGCCGGACAGGATGACGGCTTCCGGCGTGTCGTCGACGATCAGGTCGACGCCGGTGGCCAGCTCCAGCGCGCGGATGTTGCGTCCTTCGCGGCCGATGATGCGGCCCTTCATGTCTTCGCTGGGGAGGTCGACCACGGAGACCGTGTTCTCGGCCACGTAGTCGGAGGCCATGCGCTGGATGGCCATACCCAGGATCTTTTTCGCTTTCTGGTTGCCGAGCTCAGTGGCCTCGGTCTCGATGCGCTTCATGATGTGCGCGGCCTCGAGACGGGCGTCATTCTCGATGCCGCGGATCAGCTCGCGCCGCGCTTCTTCGGCGGTCAGACCGGCCACCTGCTCGAGCTTGTGGCGCTGTGCTTCGACCAGATCGTCGAGCTCGGTCTCTTTCGCCTCCACCCGCTTTTCCCGGTCGGCCACGCCCCGGTCGCGCTTCTCGACTTCCGCGATGCGGCTGTCGATCTGCTGGGTCTTCTTGTCGAGGCTCTCTTCCTTCTGCTGCAGGCGCTTCTCGACGGACTTGATCTCGTCCTGGCGCACCTGCGCCTTCTTGTCGAAGTCCGAGCGCATCTGGAGAAGTTTTTCCTTCGCCTCCAGATCCGCTTCCTTGACGCGTGTGGACGCCTGCTTGTTGGCGTCGTCGATGATGCGCTCGGCGGCGCGGCGCGAGTCCGCGACCTGCGCTTCCGCACGCTTCCGGTAAATGGCGGCCCAGACAAGGGCCAGAACCAAACCCACGGTCAGCCCTACGCCGACCGCGATCAAAACCTGGATGATGTCCAAAACGTCCTCCGCGTAGGAGGCTCGCACTGTGAGGAAGGAAATTCGGAGAACCCCGCCTGAGCCGTGTGGTGATTCTTACCTGAACCTGTACGAGACAGGTGGGCGCCCTACCCGTGCCGTTATGGCTACCCTCTGAGCTTCCCGGAGGAAGGAGGGTGTGCGCGCGACCCGAGACGCGAGCTAACCCGAGATAAGAAGTACGGTTCAGGGTTTAGATCGAGCATCACGAACTCTGCAGGGACTCCGAAAACGATTTTCAAATCAAAGAGCAGATGGTTCAGCTGATTACCTTGCTGAGCCTCTCCGTTATTTCCTCCGTCCTCTCGAGCCAGATTCCCGCGGCATCCTCCCGCGACTTCCTGTACCGAGAGAACTCGTCGGCTATGTTCAGAGCCGCCAGGATGGCGATTTTCATCGGGTCCACAGTCGCAACCTGCGACGCAACCTCGCGCATCCTGGTATCGACAAACCGCGCAAGCTCCATCAAATAATCTGAGTTCCCCTCTCCTCGAACGCTGTATGTCTGACCGAAGATCTCGACATTGGTCGAGCCCGCGGTCGAGTCATTTTTTGCGTCCATGAAGGAGTCGGTACCCTGAGTCGGCGCGGATTATAGCAGGCGGGGGGTCCGGGAGGGGGTCGTTGTCTGGCGAGCTCTTCCCGTTTGTTCCTGGTTGCTGGTTGCCTGTTGCTGGTTGCTGGTTGCTGGTTGCTGGTTGCTGGTTGCTGGTTGTCTGGGGTTCCACTGCCTGACGTCATCCTTTTATGTCGCGCTCAGGCGAAGCTCCGCAGACAACCAGTCACCAGCAACCAGCAACGGATCCCGCAGCAAAGCAGCCCCTCCGATCGGGTACCCTCCCCAATCCATGGCCCTCACCGCGACCCTGTTCAACATCACCGTCGACCTCTCCGACGTGGACCGCGGCGTCTACGAGACGCTCGATCTGAAGATCGCGCAGCATCCGTCGGAGTCGGCCGAGTACATGGTGGCGCGAGTCCTCGCCTACTGCCTCGAGTACACCGAGGGGATCGAGCTCACCCAGGGCGTGTCCGCGGGAGACGAGCCGGCCGTGCTGGTCCGTGACCTGACCGGCCGCATCACCGCCTGGATCGAGGTGGGGTTGCCTGACGCCGACCGCCTCCACCGGGCCAGCAAGATGGCGGACCACGTGGCGGTCTACACGCACCGCGATCGCCGCCAGCTCCTGGGCCTCCTCGAGGGAAAGAAGATCCACCGCCGCGCGGAGCTGTCGCTCTACGCGCTCGACCGGCACTTCGTCGCCGAGCTCGCCGAGAGGATGGGGCGCCGCGCCCGACTCACGCTGTCGGTCACCGAACAGCATATCTACGCGGGCATCGATGGCCATGCCCTCGAATGCGTGATCGAGAAGATCAACCTGCCGTGAGCTTCACGACGCACGCGGGGACTTGAAGAACCGCACTTCGTAAATGGGCCGGCCCTCGGCGAGGTACTTGGCTTCATAGTTCGTTCGCGGCGGGTCGTCGGGGCCGGGGATGCGCCGTTCGGCCACAAAGACTTCCTCGATCTGCGGAGCGGCCGCTTCAAAGTAGGCCTGGTGATCCGTCACGTAAATCCCGGAGCCTCCCTCCACGAGCACGCGTTTCATCTCCGCCAGCACCTCCGCGCGGATGATGCGCCGTTTCTGCTCCCGCTTCCGCGGCCACGGATCGGGAAAGTAGATGTGCACCTCGGCGATCGAGGCGTCCGGGATCATGTCCCGCAGCACCAGGAAGGCGTCGTGGTTGATGAGGCGGATATTCGTGAGATGACGCTTCCGGACGCGCTCGTGAATGAGGCGGTGGTAGTGCAGCGATTTCTCGATGCCGATCACATTCACCTCCCGCCGCTCCATGGCCGTGGAGATGAGAAACCGCCCCTTCCCCGAGCCGATCTCGAGAAGCACTGGCTGCGCATTGCCGAACCACTGGGCGAGGTCGAGCCGGTGGAAGCCGCTCTCGCGCGGGTTCAGCACGAGAGCGCTTTCGGTGAGGTCTGCCGCGGGGGGTTGGGCTGGATTCATGGGCGGGCGCACCCTACCTCGCCGAACTGCTACTGGCAACCCGCAACCGCACTCCAGAACGGTGTGGCCTCGACCATTCTCCGAATGGAGAGCAGCAGCGCCGGATCGCGGCGCAAGCGGGTCCGGATCCAGCGCGCGAAGCGCAGGTCGGCCTCTTCGCCGGTTCCGGAGAGGTGCAGGAGCCACGCGTCCACATCGCCGTCGAAGACCCGCATCAGCACGTGGTAGCGCAGGAACTGCGTGACCACGGATCCATCGGAGCGCGGCATCGGGACGACGTTGCCTCCCACCGGAGCGCGATGCGGTCGTCGCGGCAGTCGCGTGTAGACCTCCGTGACATGCTCGATGTCGTCACCATGCCACTCGATCCGCTCGGCAAGGGCGGTCACGTACACCTTGCGGCCTGCCAGCGTGAGGACCTCGCCCGCCGCCAATGGCCACCACGGCCGGCGCGTCACGAGGCGCTCCACGATCCTCCTCCGGCTGCCCGGCGCGAACAACACTAGAACGTATAAGTTCCGTCGCTGCATCAATTTGACTCCTATCTGCGTCACTCTGCGCTCCTCCTCTACGGAGTGTGCGGAAATCCATGTTTACCTCCCTCCGCCCCGTGCTAAGGTGCCCGAAAGACACCGAGCCATCCCCAAGAAACGATCACCGCGGTCCGTGTCCACCAAGCCATGTCTCCGCTCACCAGAGAAGACGCTGCCGACCTCGACTTCGAGGCGATTTACGGCCAGTATTTCGATCTCCTCGCGCAGATCGCGGTCTTCAAGTTCCAGGTCCCGGACTCCGAGGCCGAGACGCTCGTGCACGATGTCCTGATCGGCTACCTTCGCAAGAGCGAGGAGATCCTGGACCTCCGGGCGTGGCTCATCGGCGCGATCTGTCACGCCAGCCGTCACTACTGGCGGTTGAACGGGCGGACCGTCGGCACGGACGCGGAGATCGAGCGCGAGCGCGCCGATCCCGCGTCGCTTCGGATCCTGGACAGCCTCCCCGACCAGCTCGCCGCGCGCGAAGCGTTGGAATGCCTCGGACCTCGATACCGGGAGATCCTGCACATGCGTTACTTCGAGGGATGCAGCGTCGCCGAAGTGGCCGCGCGACTTGGGGTGAAAACCAAGTACGCGCAGAAGCTCATCACGAAATGTCTGCGTCGCGCCGAACGTGAGTACCGGCGGAAGGGGCGGAGCCGATGAACGAAGGCAAGCTCGCTCCGTTCGCGCGCCGGCGTCTGGTCGATCCCGCACGCGCCGCCGAATTCGCGGCCACCGCGCGGCGGCTGCAACGCGAGCGCGAGGCCGCGTCGCTGATCACCGACCAGCTCCTGCGCACGCCGCGCTCGCGCTGGCCCGAGCTCGCCGAGCGGACGGAGATGCACACCTGCGGCGTACTGGAGCACCTCGGCAATTTCGTGGCGCATGCGCTGGGACGCGATCCGAAGCAGGCCCTGGCCGTAGCGGAGCTGGCCGTTTCCATCGCCGAGGCCGTCCCCACGGACGCTTACCCCCGTCCGGTCGTCCCGCAGTTGTGTGCTCACGCGTGGAAGGACTTCGGCAAGGCGCTGCTCTACCTGGGACGTTTCGCCGAGGCATTGACGGCGCTCGATCGCGCGGAGGCGGCCATCGCCGAGTGCGAGTCTCTCGCGCACGATCGGGCCATCGTGCGCGTCGTCCGCGCCGCCACGCTCCAGGAAGTGGATCGTCCCGACGAGTCCTTCGCGGTGCTCGCGGAGTGCCGCACGATTTTCCGCGATCACGGAGACCAGAAAAGACTGCTGCTCTGCGGGATTGCCGAGGGAGTGCTGCTGCACCGGCTGCGCAAGTATCGGGAGGCGCGCGAGGCGTACCTGCTCCTGCTCGCCGCAAGCCCCGTCGACACCGAAGCGGAGGCGTGTCTCCACAACGTCATCGGACACTGCTCGGTGGACCTGGGAGACTACGAGGCCGGCGCGCTCCATCTCAGCCGGGCCATCGAGATGTTTCACCAGCTCAGCCAGCCACTGCAGGCCGCGAAGGCGGAGCTGGGCCGCGGGCGGATGTTCGTGCGCACCGGAAAGCTCGCACGGGGCATCGCCCACCTGCGCGCCATCCGCTCCGAGTTCCTCCGGCACGGGATGACCGAGGAGGGAGGACTGTGCGGTCTGGAGATCGCGGAAGCGTTGCTGCTCCGCGGCGATGCGCCCGAGGCCGAGTCGCTGGCGCGGCAGATCATCCTCGAGTTCACCGCGGCCTCGCTCAACACCCGCGCCATCACCGCACTCGGCTACCTGAGCCAGGCCATCGGCGAACGAACCGCCTCCCCGGCCACGGTCACCGGGGTGCGCGAATACATCCTCTCGCTCCGGACTTCTCCGGAGCGAGAGTTCTTTTTGGCCGCCCTCAGGGAAGCGGGATGATGAGACCATCGCCGAGCGACTTCACGATCCTCTTGATGATCTTCGCCAGCGGATTCCCCTGCCAGCGATCCCGCTCATCGCGCGGCAACGCCGACGCACTGGTGGCCAGAAAGACGATCACCGAGACAGCCACGAGACCACGAACCATCGAATAGAACACACGACGCATAAGCCCTCCTCGTCCGGCTCACAACCGGCGTTAGTCGATCAAGGGAGGGCGCCCTCTATTTGCCGGTGTGACGCAAGTGGCACTTATGCCACCCCTCAAAATGTGCAAAGGAGTGCGCACAGGAAGAAATCCCACTCGCGCGGGGAGGACAGTCTCATAGGCTCACAGTCTCATAGCCACACAGTCTCATAGGCGCACATGCCCTCAGCGTCTATGAGACTGTGAGCCTATGAACCTATGAGACTCTCCCGTCGACTCGAAGGCTCGAAGGCTCGAAGAAGGCGACCCGAACCCTCAGCGGCGAGACGCCGCTGAGCCAGCCGGCGAGGACGCCGGCGTTCCACGAGGACGCTCCCATTCCAGAGGACCCTCTGGCGTAGTGCACGAAGGCCACGGACTCGCCGAGGAGCGCTGGCGTCCCGCCGGCTGGACCGCAGGCGTCCTCGCCTGCGCCGCGTGCCCGTTGCGACGAGAAGCAGGGCTGCGTTGACCTGAGAATCGAGGGTAAGTTCGAGGGCGATTTGCGCGAAATGGCGCCTCTCTCGGCCCTCGATCAGGCGCTCACCACGAGAGGAGCGCGATGATCTGGTCGCCGAGGGTCACCGGATCAAAGGGCTTGGCGATGATTCCCCGCACGCCCAGCGCGAGGAACTTCTGCCGATCGGCAGCCTGCACTTTTGCCGTCAGGAAGATGACCGGAATCGACTTCGTCGCCTCGTCCCGTTGCAGCGCGCGCAAGGTGCTCGGCCCGTCCATCTCCGGCATCATCACGTCCAGGAGAATGACATCGGGCACGATGGTCTGCGCCAGTTGCAGTCCCGCCGCTCCCCCGTTCGCCGTCGTGATCGTCCAGCCCTGCGTCATCTCCAGACCCAATCCCGCCACCTCGCGGATGTCGTCTTCATCATCGATCACGAGAACATGTCGAGGCTGCATCGGATCTTTCCTTTTGCGCCGGAAGTTGCGCGGCGCCGGCCGGCCGGCTTTAGGCCAGGTCGGCCCAAAGCCTGGCGTACGTTTCGTAACGGGCGCGGCTGAGATCACCGCTCTCGACACGTCCCTGCACCTCGCAGTCCGGTTCATGGACGTGCGTGCAGTTGGTGAAGCGGCAAAGCTCTGCCGGTTCCTCGAACTCAGGAAAATAATCGCGAAGGGACTCCCGGTCCAGGTCCCAGAGACCGAACTCGCGAATGCCGGGCGTGTCGATCAGATAGGTGCCTTCGCCGAAATCGTAGAGCGTGGAGGCGCTGGTGGTGTGGCGACCCGTGGCGCGTTTGCGGTGCAGGGTGTTGGTGGCCAGTTGCAACGACTGGTCGAGCGCGTTGAGGATGGACGTCTTGCCGACGCCGCTATGGCCGACCAGCGCGGCCATCTTCCCTTCGACCTGTGCGCGGAGCGAGTCCAACCCTTCCCCCGTCTTCGTCGAACAGCCGATGATGGGGACGCCGAGGTCGAGATACGGCTCGAGCTTGGGGAGCTCGTGCTCGCGCTCCTGCGGGTCGAGCAGATCGACCTTGTTCACGCAGATCACCGGCTGCGCGCCGCCGCGCTGAATGGCGATCAGGTATCGATCGATGAGTCGCGGGCGGAGCGAGGGCGCCTTGAGCGACACCACGTGGATCACGACGTCCACGTTCGCGGCAATGAGCCGCTGCATGTGCTTGTGCAGTGGATCGGGCCGGGCCAGGACCGTACGCCTCGGCAAGACGGACTGCACGCGTACCACTCCGTTCTCCTCGCCGATCCGGACCCGGTCGCCCACCGCCAGTGCGCTCTTCTGGCGCACGGCCAGCTCGGACGGCACCACGCAGTCGACCTCGGCGCCTTCGTGAAACACCCGGCAGCGTGCGCTGGAGACGCTGATGACGATGGCCGCCGTCTCGCGATCGCCTTCGTCGACATCCGCCGCGGCCTGATACTCGAGCTGTTGGATCTGCTCGGACACGCTGGGCCTGCGATGAGATCGCCCATGCTGATCGAGCAGCGACTCCCAGTTGTCCTCGGTCAGACGCCGGGCTCCGGCATCCCCCTTTTCCTTGCTGCGGAAGACTTTTCGCGGCTTCCCGGTCTGCTTGCGGCCTTTCATGCGTGCGAAGATCTTAGTCGTTCGCCGCGGTTTAGGGGCCGGCGGCTCTTCGATCCCGCACGCCGGGCAGGAACGGACCCTGACGAACAGGTCAGTTGGGATACAATCCGGCCGTCCAAAAAGGGAGCCAAACCATCGTGGAGAAGCCGTTCGTTCTTCTCGCAGACGATAACGAAGCGACTTGTACGCTCATCATGGCGCTCCTGCGTCACGAGTTCGTCGTGGATGTCGTCCACGACGGCGCAGAGGCCATCGAGAAGCTCAAGAGCCGTCAGTATTCGGCATTGGTCCTGGACCTGCTCATGCCCGTTCTCGACGGTTACGGCGTGCTGGATTTCGTGGCCCGGGAAAGGCCGGAGATGCTCTCCCACGTGCTGGTCGTCACCGCCTCGGTTTCGCCGCGCGAGCAGGGTCGCATGAAGGATTACCCGGTCTGCCGCGTGCTCACGAAACCGTTCGAAGTGGAGGTCCTGCAAACCCTCGTTCGGCAATGCGCGGGAATCGGGAACGAGCCGTTCTTCCGCGGGCCCATCGTGTCCGGGGGAGTGCTCCTGCTGCTGGCCGACCTGCTGCGCCGGGTGTGAGCTGCCCTACGACCCGTCGCCGGAAGTCGTTACAACTTCAACAGGGCGATCAGCGGAGCGCTGGAGAGCAGCGTGGCCACGGCCATGGTCTCGAAGGAGCTGCGGCCGCGGATCTCGACGCACGCGGCCACGATGTCCGCGATGTCCAGCGGGTCGAACGGCTTTCTGACGATGCCGTGAATCCGGGATGAGTCGAGTTGGTCGATCACGCGCCGGTCCGCGCCCGTCACCACCAGCACCACCGGCGGACTGCCGCTCCGATCGATGGACTCGAGGACGACAAAACCGTCCACGACCGGCATCATGAGATCGAGCAGCACCACGGCGTAACGGTTCTCGCTCAGCAGCGCGATGGCCTCGGCGCCGTCCGAGGCTTCGTCGATCAGCAGGCCGCGCTGTCCCAGCGCCGACACCAGCATGCGCCGGACGTTCACATCATCATCGACCACCAGGACCTTGCGATGCTGCTCGACCATCAAGCCCGCCGCCTCCGTTTCGGCACGGGATACTGAAGGACCGCTCAGTCCGATGTCAACCTCAGCCTGGTCGGATCGGGGACCATGAGCGGAAATCTGCGCATGGCCCGCAGCGTCGCTTCGAACTCCTCGGGCGCCAGCGGTCGGCTGTAAAGAAAGCCCTGCATTTCCGCGCACTGCTCACGGCGCAGGAAAGCCAGTTGCTCCTCGGTCTCCACTCCTTCGGCGATGACGCGCAGGTTCAACGCCCGGGCCATGGAGATCACCGCGGAGATGATCGCCGCGTCGTCGCGGGTCAGATCGCGCACGAAGTCCTGATCGATCTTCACCGTGTCGATGGGAAACCGTTTCAGATAGCTCAGTGACGAGTAGCCGGTTCCGAAGTCGTCGATGGAGATGCGGCATCCCATTTCCTTCAGACGGTTCAGGATGGCCAGCGTCAGCTCCGCGTTCTGCATGGCCGTCGATTCGGTGATCTCCAGATCGAGCAGCGGTGCCGGGTAACCGGTCTCCTGCAGGACGCGCTCGACCGTCGAGATGAGCTGGCGGTCCTGGAACTGGCGCGGAGAAAGATTCACTGCCACGCGCAGCAGAGGATGCCCGGAATCGTGCCAGGCCTTCATCTGCGTGCAGGCCTTGCGCAACACCCATGCGCCGATGGGCACGATCAACTGCGTCTCCTCGGCCAGCGGAATGAACTCCTCCGGCTGGATCAGACCGCGCTCGGGATCATTCCATCGCAACAGCGCCTCGGCTCCCACCACCCGGCCCGTGGCAATCTCCACCATCGGGTGGTAGTGCACGACCAGTTCGTCCCGCTCCAGTGCGCGGTGCAGGGCACGCTCCATCGTCAGGCGCGTTTCTCCCGGCCGGTCCGTCACCGAGGCCGCCAGTTGATAGTTGTCCCGACCCTGTTCTTTGGCGCGGTACATGGCTCGGTCGGCGTGCTTGAGCAGCGCCTCCGCATCCGTCCCGTCATCCGGGAAGATGGCGATGCCGATGGAGGTGGTCACGTACAGCTCGTGCTCGTCGATGGTCACGGGATGACGAACGGCCTCGAGCACTTTCTGCGCGACCACCGGCGCACCACGACGCTCACTGAGATCGGCCAGGAGGATCGTGAACTCGTCGCCGCCCATGCGCGCCACGGTGTCGTCGGCCCGCACGCACGAGACCAGGCGGGCGGCGATGGCCTGCAGCAGGCGGTCCCCGACCGTGTGCCCGAGCGTGTCGTTGACGAGCTTGAATTGATCGAGGTCGAGGAACATCACCGCGCTGAGACGCCCACTGCGCCTGGCGTGCGCCAGCGCCACGGTGATGCGGTCGCGGAAGAGCAACCGATTGGGCAGGCCGGTGAGCGCGTCGTGGTAGGCCTGATACTCGACCTGCTCCTGCGCGCGCTTGCGGTCGGTGATGTCGATGATCGTACCTTCCATCACCTCGCCGTCACGCAGAGTCACGTTCTCGAGCGCCCAGACCGTCGAGCCGTCGCGGCGGCGGAGCCGGAGCTCGACGTTGGTGAGCTGCCCCTGCTCGCGCAACTTCTGCACGAGCCGCTCGCGCTCCGCGTCGTCGAAGTAAAGGTCGTTGGCGCTGGAGGCCAGGAACTCTTCACTCGAGTCGAAGCCGAACAGACGTGCACAGGCGTCGTTGCAATCCAGGATCAGCCCTTCCGGCGTGCTGCGATAGACGCCGGCCAGATTGCGCTCGAAGAGCAGCCGGTAACGGGCCTCGCTGGCCTTGCGGTCCGTGAGGTCGCGCCCCACGCCCTGCACGCCCACCGGGCGCTCTCCCTCGTAGATCATGCGCGTGCTCAACTCGATGGGGATGCGACGCCCATCCTTGGCGCGCAGGTCCAGCTCGTAGAACGTGGCCGGAGTCTCGCCGCGAAGCTTCTTCTCCATCGCCTCTTGCGCCACTCCCTGATGCTCCGGCGCGATCAATTCACGGATGTGCCTGCCCATGATCTCTTCGCGCGAGTAGCCGCTCACCGTCTCGCCGGCCAAGTTCATGGTGGTGACGATCCCCTCGAGATCGTGTGTGTAGACGATGTCGTTCGCGTTCTCGAAGAGCTCGCGATAGCGCCCCTCGCTCCTCCGCAGCTCCTCCTCGGCCAGCAGGCGCGTGGTGACGTCCTGCGCGATCACCATCCGTGAGTCTCTTCCTCCCGACACGAACTGAAAGGAGGTGATCTCCACGTCGATGACCACGCCGTCTTTCCGGCGATGACGGAAATGCGAAGGACCGCGGCGCGGGCCGGCGCTGAGCAAAGCCTCGCGCATGGCCTGGTACTCCTCGGCTGGACGGATCTCGCGGATGGTCATGCGCAGAAACTCGTCCCGCGAGTAGCCGTAGTGCCGCACCGCGGCGTCGTTCACGTCCGTGAAGCGCAGCGACTCGTAGTCGTACACCCACATCGGCAGCGGATTCATCTCGAAGAGCGTGCGGTACCGCTGCTCGCTCTCCCGCAGCGCTCCCTCGGCACGTTTGCGCTCCGTGAAATCGCTGGCCACGTAAATCACCGCGATCGGGATGTTGTCGTGGTCGCGCAGAAACGAGGAGGCGGCCAGCACGTCGACGGTCGAGCCGTCGGCGGCACGCCAGGCCATCGTGTGCTCGAGCACCCCCAGAGTGTTCAACAGTTGTCCGGTGGTCAGGTTCGCATCACGGGGGAAGACCTGCCGGATGTGCGTTCCGCGCAAGGCCGCCGGGCTGTAGCCGAGCAGATCCGCCGCGCCGCCGTTGACCACGCGAATGACGCCGCTCATGTCCGCGACGATGACCGCGCCCTTCATCGTGTCCAGAATCTGCGTGGCCGCGTATTCGGGCGTGATGCCTTCCAACTCGAAGCGCCACACGGCCGTGGCCACGATGACGATGTAGACCAGGGCTGCCAGATAGCCGGCCGGCTGCAGGTCGATCCCGGTGGACGGAAGGTAGTCGAACAGCCCCAGCGATCCGAACGCCGCGGCCAGCAGCAGCGCGCCGCTCCGCTCCCTCCCCTTGCCGTCCGCGTCGCGATAGGCGCGCCAGAAGAGATGAATGCCCGCCACGATGATGCCGGCCACGAGGACCACCACGCCGGCGGCGGCGGGGCGCGAGGAGGGGTAATAGCCCCAGGAAAAATGCCGGACCCCGGCCAGAACCCGATCGGTGGCCACGGCCAGAAAGGCGATCACCGCGCAGACGATCCAGGCGCCCGCCACGGCCAGCCGGTAGCGGCGGCGCTTGGCCAGCAGATACGCGGCGAAGTGGAACACCGCCGCCGCGATGAGGACCCCGAACGCCGTTCCCGTGCGTGCCCAGACCAGCGCCAGCCCGGGTCCGCGCGCCGCGTACATGGCCGCCCATGCCGAGAGCCAGCCGGACGTGACCAGCGCCAGGATGAAGAACTGCGGAGTGGCGCCGCGGGCGCGGCCGCGCCAGAGTACGGCGATGCCCAGCAAGAGGATCGACGCCGCCGACAACGCCGTCGCAATGGACAGTGCGCTGGCCTTGTAGGCGGCGGACGCGAACAGCAAGTCGGGAACCATCAGGGATTCGGTCTTGATGGTACCCGATCGGGCGGTTCAGGTCGTTTGATAAAGGCCGCGCCTCGGCGCGGTTCTCGCGAGCCTTTGGCGGCTACAATCCGGCATGCGCAAAGCCCTGCTGCTCGCCATGGTCGCTGCATTCACCCTGTCCGCGGCGCCGCCCAAGCGCAGCAGTCAGGTCGCCCCGCAGACGTTTCCGCACCCGATGGCGCTCTTTCTCGACAACCTCTCCGACAGCGGAACGCGGCAGGTGACGTTCAAAGCGCGCGCCCTCGGCGTGCGATTCTTCTTCGAAGAGCCGACCGGAGTGACGGTCTATCGCTTCGAGCACGGCCGTTATGAACGAGAGGAATTCCTCAAAGGCCTCACCCTCGACCGAGCGGTGCGACGGTATCGCCCGTAGACGTTGCCCTGACGCCTCTCAGCGCGCGAGCAATCCCAGCACCGCGCTCACCGCCGCACGGACTCCCGTGCGCAACACCAGTTCCGGCGAGCTCGGTGCGAACTTGCTCGAGTGCAGACCGGATTGCGTCCCCGCGGCCAAGGCCGCCGGATCGCCGGCGCCGAGCGCCAGGAGCGTGGTCGGGATCTTTCCCTGGAGACCGAACAGTCCAAAGTCTTCGCTGACCATGGCCGGCTCGATCTCGATCAGATTGCCGGCGCCGAGCTCCGCGCCCATCGCCTTCACCACCCGCCTCGTCAACGCCGGATCGTTGTAGGTCGAGGCCACGGACTCATGATCGAGGTGCTCGTAGAGCGGGGCCCGATCCTCCGGCATCCCCGCGGCGATGGCCAGCCCTTTCGGGATGCGCTGGATCGACTCCAGCACGCGCGCGCGCACTTCCGGCTTGAACGTGCGCACCGTGAGATACAACCGCACCTCGTCCGGGATGATGTTCCGCTTCGTCCCCCCTTCCAGCTTCCCCACCGTCACCACCACCGGATCGAGCGGCGAGCGCTCCCGGCTGACGATCGTCTGCAGCGCGAGAATCGTCTCCGCCGCCAGCACCACCGGATCCTTCGTATTCTGCGGACCGGCGCCATGGCCGCCCACCCCGCGGATGGTCACGTTCACCGAATCCGTCGCGGCCATGAACTGTCCTTCGTGATAGCCGACCTTCCCCGATTCCAACGCCGCCCAGTCGTGCAAGGCGATGGCGAAATCGGGACGGGCGATCTTCTCGTAGAGCCCCCCGGCCAGCATCCCGATGGCCCCTTTCACCACCTCCTCGGCCGGTTGTCCGATGAGCATCACCGTCCCGCGCCACTGCGCTTTCAGATCGACGAGCAGCTTCGCGGTGCCGAGCAACGTGGTCATGTGCACGTCGTGCCCGCAGGCATGCATCACCCCGGCGTTTCCGCTCGCGTAAGGGAGGCCTGTCTGCTCGGTGACCGGCAGCCCGTCCATGTCACTGCGCACCAGCACCGTCGGTCCGTCCCCATTCCGCAACACCGCCACGACGCCGTAGCAGGTCACCGCGGGATCGGTGTATTGGCCAAAGGGATACGTGACCTCATACCCCAGCTCCCGCAACCGCGCCGCCACGAAGGCCGAAGTCTTTACCTCCTGCGTGGACAACTCCGGAGCGACGTGCAACGAACGATACGTCTCCACGAGCGA
>JBDTOZ010000737.1:0-2203 GCA_039932995.1 Acidobacteriota bacterium
GTGGAGAAGTAGTAGATCTTTCCCTTGTACTCGTGCGTGGGGGTGGCGGCGCGGATGGAGATCTTGCTGCCGTCGATCGGATCCATGGCGATGGCAGGACTGAAGGGGAGGGCGGCGCGGATCTTTTCGTCCTCGGGGGAGAAGATGATCGGCTTGGGCGTCTCCCAGGCCAGGGCCTTCGGTTTCGGCGGCGGGGCCTCGTCCTGGAGCATCGGCGGCCCTTCCAGCGGAGCGGGGCGAGGGGCCACGGTCTGAATGCTGGCCAGCTCCGCGGCGCTCACCTGAGTCTCAGGGGGAGCGGCGTCGCAGGAAGCGAGGAGCAGCGCGGCGGCGGGGACGAGCCAGAGACACTTCATTCGCGGAAGGGAAACTGCGAAGCGCGCGCCAGCGCGGCAAGACTTCTTGATGATGTTGGTGCCCGGGACTGGAATCGAACCAGCACCCTCTAATGAGGACAGGCTTCTGAGACCTGCGCGTCTACCAATTCCGCCACCCGGGCCGGGGTTCGCGATTGTAGTGACAAGCGGGGGAATGTCAATTGCGTGAGTGAAATTCCGCCGTGACGCTTCCCCCTGCCTCGCGAAATGGCTATCCTGCACCGCGAGACCGCGAGCCATTGATGCCGTCCCCATCCAGCCCGGCCGCACCGGAAGTCGTCCCACAACTGTCGAACGAGATCTGGAACCTCCCCAACGCGCTGACGTTGTTGCGGATCTTCCTGGTGCCGTTCCTGGTGGTGGTGCTGTTGACGAAATTCACGGCGCGCGAGTTCATCGGCCTGGCGATCTTTCTGCTGGCCGCGATCACGGATTTCTTCGACGGCTGGATTGCCCGGCGCCGCAACCAGACCACCCGGCTGGGAGCGCTGCTCGATCCGATCGCCGACAAGCTGCTCATGTCCGCCGCGTTCATCTCGCTCGTGGAAATGGATCCCCGTCACGTCCCGGCCTGGATGGTGGTGATCATCATCGGACGGGAGTTCGCCGTCTCCGGTCTGCGGTCGATCGCGGCGCAGCAAGGCGTGACCATCGCCGCCTCGCCCCTGGGCAAGGGAAAGATGGTCTCGCAGGTCATCGCCATCTCCCTGCTCATCCTCGGCTACGAGCTGGGCCAGTTCCGCATCATCGGAACCATCGCCCTCTGGGCGGTGATGGCCTTCGCCCTGGCCTCCGGCGTGGACTACTTTGCGAAGTTCAGCAAAGCCGTGCTGCGGAGGTGAGTTCGTTGGTTGGCGGTTGAAGGTTGGCGGGAGAGCGAATCCGCATCGTGACCATCGGTGACGCCTCGGCTCCCCCGCCAACCGCCAACCGTCAACCGCCAACCCGATCGCTCACAGCAGCAACCGATACACATCATTCTTCCGCAGCCCGAATTTCTCGGCCACGGCTTTGACCGCATCGTTGCGGCGCATGCCGCCGGCGCGGAGGCGCTCGAATTCGGTGCGAATGTCTTCCGGGAGCACTGCCGCGGCGGCGCGGGCGGGTGCGGCCAGGACCACGGTGATCTCGCCGTACACACGCTCGCGGGAGCGGAGCTGTGCCAGCACTTCCGACACGCGTCCGTGCAGCAGCTCCTCGTGCATCTTGGTCATCTCACGAGCCACCGTGACCTCCGTATCGCCCAGGACTTCCAATGCGTCTTCGAGGGAGGCCACGATGCGCTCGGGGGATTCGTAGACGATGGTCGTGTGTCCGAGCTCCGCGGCGCTGCGATAGAAGTCGAGGCGCTCGCTCTGACGGTGGGGGGTGAAGCCCAGGAACGTGAAGGGGAGGGGCGCGATCCCGCTGGTCACCAATGCGAGCACTCCCGCGAACGGTCCCGGAATCGGCTCGACGCGGACGCCGCGCTCCCGGGCCAGCCTCACGATGCGATATCCGGGATCGGACACGACCGGCATCCCGGCATCGCTGACCAGGGCCAGCGTCTCTCCTTCTTCGATGCGCGCGATGAGCGCCTCGGCCTTCGCGTCCTCGTTGTGCTCGTGGTAGCTGTCCGTCGGCCGGTCGATCCGAAAGTGCGCGAGCAGCTTGCGCGTATGACGCGTGTCCTCACAAAGGATCAGATCCGCCGACTGCAGCGCCGCCACCGCCCGCGGAGTCATGTCCTGAAGATTGCCGAGAGGCGTGCCGACGATCAGCAATTTGCTCACGCGTGCATCCTAGCCGACTGCCACGAGGTGACGTTCACCGGGGTGACGTTCACC
>JBDTOZ010000738.1:0-5951 GCA_039932995.1 Acidobacteriota bacterium
CCCGGAACCGGATGACGATTTCTTCAACCCCGGCAGGGGTGCCGGAGTCCGCGACGCCTTCAGGGTCGATTGCAGGTTGGCGCGAATTGGGGCCGCCAGGTTTGCTCGAACAGCGTGCCCAAAGGCTTGGCCAAACACATCGGCTCTCCACAGGCCAATGGGCGAAATCTCCACCTTCGCCAAGATAGGATGGCCTCATGACGCGCGCCGTGGAAGTGCTTTACGAACAGGCCTCTCAGTTATCGGAAGAAGATCGGGCCGAGCTTGCGGGGAAGCTACTCGAGAGCATCGATGATCCTGCCGACGAAGGTGTCGAAGAAGCCTGGGCGGCAGAAATTGAACGAAGACTGGCCGACTACCGAGCGGGCCGAGTCAAGACGATCCCGTGGTCGGAGGTTCGCGCGCAGTTGCACCGCGCTGATCGATGATGCGACTCGATTTCTTCAGCGGCGCCGGGCAGGATGCCCACTGCCCCGCGCCCCTAACCTTTGCGGCTGAGGTTCGAGGCTGCGACGGCGCAGACGAAGGCGCTGATGCCGAGGGTCGTGCGGACCGCGTGGGCGCGGCTCCAGCTTTTGACGAGTGACTGCGAGCGGTCGCTCGGATAGTCGGTCGGCGGCTGCGCCTCGAGCTCTTTGTTGATCGGGACGGTGACCATGATCGTCGCCGCGAGCACGCCGGCCAGGCCGACCGCCGACGCGGAGTCGAGAATTCGTCGTGCGGCGTTTCCGTGCCTTGACGCGCCGATGGCGAGCGTGACCGCCGTGCCCAGCGCGACGGGACCGATGGCGTTGAAGAAACCCGCCGGTTTCACAGGATCGAGCGGGTGGCCGTCATGGAGCGGCAGCTCGTCGGTCCAACCCGGGACCAGAGCCGCGTTTCCAAAGCCAAGGGAGCCCGCCAGCAGGCCGGCTGTGGTGAGGTTGATGAAGCGAAGCGCCGATTCGATGGTCCGATTCACGAATTGAAGTATACGAAACCTTGGGCCAAGGGCCGAGCGCTAAGGACCTTGGGGCCGAAGGCGAAGAGAAAACTCTTCTGTCCTTCGGCCCCTGGCCCTTTACTTCTGCAACTTCCTCTCGAGATCCTTGAGGCGGCCTTCGAGGTCTTTGATGCGGGTCTGCAGATCACCGCAATCGCCACCGAAGCGCTCGATGCGGGCGCGCCATTCCGGATTGCCGAGGACTCCAGGCAACTCGTCGAGCTGCAGCAGGCGGGGAGCCCCGCGCTCCTTGACCGCGGCCACCAGCGTCTGCCGCGCCCGTCCGCGAAGAACTTCGATGCGGACCGAGTCGCCTTCCTTCTTTTCCTGAAGGGCGTGGCGGAGATCGGCCGAGGATGCGACGTCGTCGCCGTCGACGCCGAGGACGATGTCGCCCACGCGGATGCCGGCCTTCTCGGCGGGGCTGTCCTTCTGAACGCTCTCCACCATGACGCCGTTTTCTTTCGGTGCGCCGAAGTACTCACGAAGCTCCGGCGAGAGGTTGGTCAGGCTGACGCCGATATAGGCGCGCGGCCCGCCCAGGAGACCATCGAGCGCGATCTCGTGGCCGTCGGTGATGACCTTGCCGTCTTTGATGACGACGGTGCGGCGGATCGGGCCATCCGCGAACGCGGAGACGGCCAGAAGCAGAGTGAACGTGACAATCAGCGATTTCTTCATTTTGATCTCCAAGGGGTGTTCGACGTCTGGATCAATCGTATTGACGCAAGGATGCGGGTTGCACGGCGGAGTCGAGGTCGACGATGACGCGGGTGCCTTGATCACTCTCGAGCACGACCACCGGCTCCGCATCGCTGGCGCTCTTCTTCACCGCCGCCAGGTCTGCCTGGATCTGTTGCTGTTCGGCGCGGAGGGCCACCGTCCGGGCGTGCTGGCGCTGCTGCAGGATGCCGAGTTGCACCGCGGCGATGAGGCATGCGGCCATGGCGAAGACCGCGGCGACGCGCCAAAACAGCGGGCGTTCGTTTCGGTCCGCGCGGATCCGGCGCAGCACGTCAGGGGTGAATGCCGGCGATGCGCTCGCGCGCGGCAGGCTGCGCATCGACTCGCCGATTTGGTTGTCGTTCATGGTCTTCTCCAATCCACCAGGGAGCGAGGTGCCGCCGCAACAGGCTTCTCGCACGGGAAATACGGGACTTCACGGTGCCGCAACGCAAATCCAGAGCGCGGGCGATCTCGTCGTACGACCATTCCTCGATCTCGAACAGAACCAGCGGAGCGCGGAAGTGGAGCGGCAGGCGCTCGATGGCCGCGGCCACCTGGGTCTGAATTTCCGAGGAGAACAGGTCCCGGTCGGGAGCGGGCGCGCTCTGGCGCGTGGTGGCGTGCAGCCGCGGCAGGAGCAGGCTCCACCGCTTCTGCCGGCGAATCTCGGTGACCACCAGGTTCGTGGCAATGCGGAAGAGGTACGGCCCCAGTCGCTCCTGCCGTTGATACTTCGATGCGTTTCGATACAGGCGGACGAAGGCGTCCTGAGCGACCTCCTCGGCCCGGTCCCGGGACCGGATCAAGTGTGTCAGGTAGTTGACCAGCGAGTCCTTGTAGCGATCGACGATTCCACCGAACGCCTCGGCATCGCCATCCTGCACCCGCTGCATCAACACGTCGTCGGATTCGCGCTGCATCTGAGTGATGAACGCACGACCGGAGAAAAGGTTCCTCCGTTCGGCAGCGACGGTTCTTTGGACTGCGTCCGGCAGCTCAGCTCTTCTTCATCCACGGCAGTTCCCAACGTTCTTCCTCCTGGTCGAGTTGCGGGAGGGGAACCGGTTTGCCGAGGCGTTTGAGCTGCTGCTTTTCCCAGAGCTTCGCGTACTTCCAGAAGGTGTAGTAGACGTGCATGCCGACCGAGATCAGGCCGCGGGCGCCGTCGAGGAAGCCGAGATTGAGAACGTAGTCGCGCACGAACTTGCCGAACGGATGACTGAAGATGCCCCAGACGCTGGTGGTCCGTCCGTCGATGAACATCTGCGCGGAGCCCCAATCCGCGTAGCGCGTCATCTTGGCGATCATGTGATCGAACGTACGGATGTAGTAGTGCAGCATCTTGTGCCGCAGATCGAACGTCGGCCCGTCGACGAGCAGGTCCGCGTGTACGCGCTTGTTGGGATAGCGGGCGTGACCGCGGTGAAAGAGGCGCGTGACCCGGTCGCGCTGCAGTCCGCTGTATTTCACCTCGCGGCCGAGCATGAAGTTGCGCCGCCCAACCGAGTAGGCCCAATGGTCGAGCGTCCCGCTCAGCGTGCGAAGGATCTCCTCGCCCAGGGGTGGCGTGACCCGCTCATCGGCGTCGATGACGAAGATCCAGTCGTGCGCGGCGCGGTCGATCGCGTAGTTCTTCGTGGACGCCGCGCCGAGGTACTGGCGCTGTTCGACGCGGACCGCGGGAAAGGTCTTGCGAACGTGCTCCACCGTTCCGTCGGTCGAGAACGAGTCCACCAGATAGATCTCGTCGGCCCATTCCACCGAGCGGATGCATTCCTCGATGTGCTCGATCTCATTCAGGGTGTGAATGATGGCGGAGACGGACGGGCCGGGCACGGAGCGCATTCTAAACGAGGGGCTGCAAGACCAACCGCACGTAGAATTCACACCTCTTGCGCCGAAAAGCCATCCTTCGTGAACTGGCGGTCTTCGCCTTCTTCGTGGCACTGACCGTGGCCTTGACCTGGCCGCTCGCGGCGAACCTCCGGTCGGGCGTCAACGACCTGGGCGATCCTCTTCTCACCGCCTGGATCCTCGACTGGGTCGACTACGCGATCCTTCACCAGCCGTCGCAACTCTTCCAGCCGCCCATCTTCTACCCGGGCATCCTGCCCCTCGCCTACAGCGAGAACCTCATCGCGGTGGCGGTGCTCATGCTGCCGCTGCATCTGGCCGGCGTCGCTCCGCTGACGATCCACAACGTGGCCTTCCTCCTCGGGTTCGCCCTATCGGGATACGCCGCGTTCGTGCTGGCCCGGATGGCCACGCGCAACACCCTCGGCTCACTGATCGGCGGCGTCTTCTACGCGTTCTGCTGCTTCAAGTTCGATCACATCGCGCACCTGCAGATCATTTTCAGCCCGTGGGTCCCGCTCCTGCTCGCGGCCCTTCTGGCGTTCTGGGAAAAACCCCAATGGGGCCGCGGCGTGTTGTTGACCCTGGTCTGGGTAGCCAATGGCCTCACCAACATCTATTTCCTGCTGTTTCTCTCCGTGGCCGTGACTTTCACCGTGCCTCTGCTGGCCGTGATCCGGCCGCGCGGATGGCGCTTCTACCTCGGTCTCGGCGCCAGCACGCTGGCCGCGGTTCTGCTGCTGATGCCTTTCCTCACTCCGTACCGCAACGTGTCGAAGCACTACCACGTAGTGCGAGAGGCCGCTGAGGTGCAGCGCGGAGCAGCGACGTGGAAGAACTGGCTCGTACCCACCGCCTCGAACCGAATGTATGGACGGATCCCGGCCGGCACGCAGTTCGAGCCGGAGCGGCAACTCTTCCCCGGGCTGCTGATTCTGTTGCTCTCGGGAGCAGGATGGCTGCTGTGGCGTGACCCCCTGCCACTCGAGACCGAGGCCGGATCACCCCTCGAGCCCTTACCTCCGTCGCCCAGAACGCGCAGGATCCTGCGGCTCGTGGACGGCGCGTTCGTGGTCACACTGGTCATCGCCTGGGCGGCCATCGTCTCGGACCGGGTGGCCATCAAGATCTTCGGCGCGCAGTTGTTCGCGGCGGACAGCTCGGACATCCCGCTGCTCGTGGCCCTGGCCCTCGTTCTCATCCGTTTCGCGATCCGCCTCCCACGCGCGCTCGGCGGAATCCCGCTGCGCGAAGCCGCCGCGCGTTCGCGCTTCGGCCCTCTGGCCTGGGTGGCCGCGGTCTGGATCGTCGTCGGCATGGCCGGGTCGTTCGGGTTGAGCAACGTCCTGTACGGTTTCTTCTACCGGCGCATCGAGGCCTTCCAGGCCATGCGGGTCCCGGCGCGTTTTGCGATCATCACGTATACCGGACTGGCCGTCTGGGGAGCACTGGGTGCGGCCGCCATCGTGAACGCTCGGCGGGGACTGAAGCGTCTCGTGGCGGGGGGCGTGCTGCTCGCCCTGATGATCGCCGACGTTCGTCCGCGCATCCGCTGGGAGCAGGCTCCCACGCACACGCCTGCCGTCTACTCCTGGCTGGCCAAAACCAAAGTCGGTCCGGTGCTCGAGCTGCCCTTCAGTGGCGAAGGCGTCGACTATCTGTACCTGCTCGGCTCGATGGTGCACCGCGTTCCCATCGTGAACGGCACCTCGGGCTTCTTTCCTGCGGAGTATTGGGAGATGCGCGACCCCGACTCGCGCGACGACTTCGATCCGATGCTCGCACTGGCCGAGAAATGGGGAGTGCGTCTGGTCGTCGTCCACGGACCCCTACTCAAGGCGCGCCGCGCCAACACGGTGTACTTCCTCCGCCGTCAGCTCTACACGCACCGGCTCGAGTTTCTCGGAAATTTCGAGAACGAGCTCGAGGGCGATTACGTCTTCGCGGTGACGCGCAATCTCCCGAACTGGCGGAAGTTTGCCGCGCCGGAAGTTCCGGACGGCGGCGGCTTCCTCCCTCGCCAGACCCTCGAACGCTTCTTTGCAGGCCAGTCCACGCATACCGACGCCGTCCTCGTGAACATGGATTTCCCATTGCCCATGATGACCATCCAGGGACCGTTGCGCGTTTCCGGGTGGACGCTCTCCCCCCATGGCGTGCAGAAGGCCACGTTGCTGATGCACGCGGGTACGAAGCGTTTCGAGATGAAGCTGATCGAACGGCCGGACGTGCTGGCGGCCTACCCCTGGATGCGGTACTTCAATGACCGGCCCGGCTTCGAGCTCGTCCTGAACGAACGGCCCCGAGGCATTCCGATGGACACGTCGGTGCAGGTGGAAATCGAGGACAGAGCCGGCCGCGTCCGACGCGGACGCGACACGTTGATCCG
>JBDTOZ010000739.1:0-1660 GCA_039932995.1 Acidobacteriota bacterium
AAGTGACTCGAGTAGCCGACGTCGCGAGCTTACGCGCCGCTGGTGCCTTGAGGGTATCGGCCGCTCCGCCCAACGGCCCAAGCTCACCGGCGTGGAACCGCACGCCGTGATGATACAACTGGCGACTCTCGCGGCGCGGTTCCACGTCCGGTGCAGCGTAGAGTTGGGCCGATTCCCTGAGGCAGGTCACCCTGGTTTGGTGCAACAAGTGCAGCTCGCCGAACAGGTCCCTGCAAAGTCTTAGAGTGTTCGCAGGAACTCTTTAAGTTCCTGGCGGTTCCTCTCCGCTCTTACTCGTTGCCCCTCCAACTCGACGATCTGTCGCCGAAATCTATGATCGGCTGCGTCTTTTATTGGAGCCGCGGCGATAATAGCGGCACTGGTCGCTTGCATGTGCATGTGAACGCGTCTGGCATTCTCCTCGGGCCGAGCGCCGTTCGCATCAATCACCTTCATTCGCTGCAATTGTTTGACCGCGGCAATCGCGATCACTGCGAGCGGAAATCCGTACCACACTAGCCTGATCACCATGTGCAGATCGCTGCCGAAATGCTCTTCGAGCACCCCGCGAAGGAAGGGCACGGAACGCGCCGTGATCGAAAGCACAATAAACAGAACAACCACGGCGACCGGACATCCTGGCATGAACCCGATTCGCACTGCCGGGACGAGCACGCCCGAGAATACGGGCGGTACCGACTGAACCGACAAGAGCTCAGGCTTGGGCGGCAAGGCCGCGTAGGCGTCAGCAGTCTGCAGAAGCTGTTGCTTACAGTGCTCGATCATTCCGTTGTACTTGTGGACCGCTTCGTCCAGCGCCAGAATCTGACTTTCCACTAGCTTTCGGTTCAACGCAGGATCGTTCCGCTCGAAGGCGCTCGTGATCCCGAGTGCACCTCCGAGTCCCATGAAAGAGGTGCCGCAGCTATCGCAATACGGTACGAAGGCCTCGATCGATGTTCGGCCTAAAGGCGCTCCGCAGTTTCGACAGTTCGATACGATCGTCATGAGCACACTCGACGTCGACGAGTATACGGCGTTGACCCAACTTGGCAGCCGCGTGACGGGTCCGAAATGAAGTTGTTCGCTCCCAACCGCGGCCCAACGGACCAAGGTGAGCGGCTTCGGCCCACGCGAGGAACGTGAGAGTAAGCACATCAGGCGCTGGGCGGAAGTCCGCTCCACCGCCGAGTTAGGCGACCCCGACGCGCGATGAACTTCCGACACAACCCTCCGACGATTGTGGCGAGCGCAACTGGCGCGAATAGAAGGATGGCCATCGCTTGCCGCAGGTCGTACGCAGCCAACGCGCCGACCGTCTGCGGGATTGCAGGAACGAACCAAAGGGTCACGTTGGTAGCGAGAAGCAAGCCCGCTACCGACAAACGAACACGCAGACGGTGCCATGGTACGGTCGCGATCACGGTTGCCGGAACGATCAGCAACACGAAGGAGATGGGGAAAACCAGAATCTCTTCGCCGTGCGCCAATGCCGGCGCCGTCACGAGGACGAGAAAGGCCGTGTACGCGACACGGGAAGGTAGAGCAGACTGACGCTCACGATTCATTGGCACGCTCGCCCGGTCTCTTTCGATGGCTGGTCGCCTAACGGACCCAGCTCACCCGCGTGGACCCGCACGGAACGAATGATAGCTCTTGC
>JBDTOZ010000740.1:0-52923 GCA_039932995.1 Acidobacteriota bacterium
ACCAGCAACCAGCAACCAGCAACCAGCAACCAGCAACCAGCAACCAGCAACCAGGAACAGCAACTCCAGATGACACACGAACCTGTTCTTTTAAGCGAAGTGATGAGGCTCCTCGAGCCCAACCGTCCGGACGGCGTGATCGTCGACGCAACGGTGGGGCTGGGCGGACACGCGGAAGCGCTACTGGAGCGCCATTCCGAGGTCCGCTTGATCGCCATCGACCGCGATCCTGAGGCGCTGGAACGGTCGCGGGTGCGGCTGAGCCGTTTTCCGGGCCGGGTGACGTTCGTGGGCGGACGTCATGAATCGCTCATTGACATCCTGAAGCAGTGCGGCACGGAGCGCATCAGCGGTCTGCTGGCCGACCTGGGCGTCTCCTCGATGCAGCTCGATGATGCGGCGCGTGGCTTCTCGTTTCGTTTCGAGGGGCCGCTGGACATGCGCATGGGCTCCGAGGGGAGAAGCGCGGCGGACCTGGTCAACGAGCTGGATGAGTGGGAGCTGATGCGGATCATTCGCGAGTATGGCGAGGAGCCGATGGCTCGGCGGATCGCGGCGGCGATCGTGGCGGCGCGGGTGGAAGAGCCCATCACGACGACGGCGAAACTCGCGGAGGTCATTCGCGGCGTGAAGAAAGCCCGCTACCACGAGATTGACCCGTCGACGCTCACCTTTCAGGCACTTCGGATCGCCACGAACGAGGAGCTGATCGGTCTGGACCGGTTCGTCGACGATGCGGTGAGCGTTCTGGAAAATGGAGCGCGCGTGGGCATCATTGCCTTCCACTCCTTGGAAGACCGGATCGTCAAGCGCGCTTTCCGCCGGCTCGCCGGTGAGTGTACCTGCCCGCCCAACATGCCTGTTTGCGGATGCGGGGCGACGCAGTCGGTGAAGGTTCTGACCGGAAGGCCGGTCACTGCTTCAGAAGAAGAGATGCAACGCAATCCGCGGTCGCGCAGTGCCAAGTTGCGCGTCGCGGAGCGGGTCTAGTTGCTGGTTGCTGGTTGCTGGTTTCTTGCGGAGGCGCGCGAACAACCAGCGACCAGGAACCAACAAAGTGAAGTTACCAGGCCGCCTGGTGTGAGTTGTTGACTGTCGCGAGGCTCTCCGGTCGGAGATCCAGCCCGCAGACAACCAGCAACCAGCAACCAGCAACGACGAAGTGGACGAAGTCGACGAGCAAGGGTGAAGGTTGGGGAAGGGTTGGGCGTGTGTGTGATGCGGGAGCTCGGGAGGGGTGGAGCGTGGGGTGTGGGCGCGTGTGGATGGCTTCTCGAATCATGCTAGCAGGCAGATCTTCACCCTTGTTCGTCGGCTTCGCGCGCGGCACCGGCAGGTGTCGGGTAAGGAACGTTTCAGTCCCCGGTCATGTACACGCAGAAGAAACCCATCGACAACACTCACATCGTCCGCGAGAGGGATCGCCGGCGAAACCGTGAGCTCTTTGCCGTCCTGTCCCTCGGCATTCCGATCGGTCTCTTCCTGCTTCTTTTCACCTGGCAGAACCTCGAGGTGATCCGCCTCGGCCGCGAGGCCACGCGGCTGCAGCGAGACCTCAAGGACGTCGAGGCCCGGCACAAGGCCCTGCAGGCGGAGCTCGACCGCAGGACTTCGTTCGATGCCGTGGAAAAGAAAGCCTCTGCGCTCGGCTTCCAGCCCACGGACGCGAAGACCATCGTGCTGGTCGAGCCGGCCGCCAACCGCCAATCGCCAGCCACCCATCCGGAAAGCGGAGCGCACTGATGGCGATCTCTCATCGCCGTCTCCTGCAAGTCTTCGCGCTGCTGGCTGCCTGGGGCCTGATCGTCGTGGGCCGTCTGGCCCAGGTGCAACTCGTGCGGCACGAACACTACGTGACGCGCGCGCAACGGCAGCAGGAGCGCACGCTGGCACTCAATCCCGTTCGAGGCTCGATTCTCGACTCCCGAGGGCGCGTGCTCGCGGAGAGCATCGCCGCGGAATCGATCTATGCGGACCCGCAGATGATCACCGATCGCCGCGGCGTGGCCCGCGCTCTGGCGAAGGTGCCGGGCATCGGTCTCACCGCTCGCGACATCGAGACCCGGCTTCGCGCCAACAACAGCTTCGCCTGGATCGCGCGCCAGCTTCCCCTGGAGACGACCGCGGAAGTGCGCAAGCTGAAGCTCAACGGGATCTATTTCCTGGAGGCGCACCGGCGCAGCTATCCCCGGGCGACGCTTGGAGCGAACGTCATCGGCTATGTCGGCATCGACGGTGACGGGCTGAGTGGCATCGAGCATACCTTCGATAGCCAGGTGAGGGGCACGCCCGGCAAAGTCACGCTGCTCAAGGATGCGCGCCGAGGCATGTACCTGCTCGGCGGAGACGGAGCAAACCGTCCGCGGGACGGCGGTCATGTCGTGCTGACCATCGACACCGTGGTCCAGTTCATCGCCGAGCGCGCCCTGAATGGCGCGATGGAGCGTTATCACGCCGGCGGCGGGTCGGTGATCGTCATGGATCCGAACAACGGCGACATCCTGGCCATGGCCTCCGCCCCCTCGTTCGACCCGAACCATTTCCGCGACTTTCCCCCGGTGTCGTGGAAAAACCGCAATGTGCAGGACACCTACGAGCCGGGTTCGACATTCAAGATCGTCACCGCGGCCGCAGGTCTCGAGGAGCGGCTGGTCACTCCCTCCCAGGTCCTCGACTGCGGCAACGGCTCCATCACTGTCGCCAACATCACCATCAATGAGCACGACGGACATCGCTACGGTCTGCTCACCTTCGAAGACGTCATCGTCAACTCCTCGAACGTCGGGACAGTCCGGGTCGGTCTGGCCCTTGGGCAGGATCGTTTTTACGATTGGATCCGGCGCTTCGGCTTCGGCGAGAAGACAGGCATCACGCTTCCCGGCGAATCGGCCGGGCAGCTCCGCGGACCGCAGCGCTGGACGCAAGTTTCCCCGGCCAGCATCTCCATCGGCCAGGAGATCGCCGTGACTCCTCTGCAGATCGTGCGGGCCGTGAGCGCCGTGGCCACGGGAGGACTGCTCGTCGAGCCACGCATCGTGAAGAGGGTGATCGACGACGAAGGGAAGACCGTCTACGAGCCACCCCGTCAGGCGGCGAAGCGGGTCATGTCGGAAAAGACCGCGGCCGTGCTGAACGAGATTCTCAAGAACGTCGTCTCGCGCGGGACCGGCGAGCACGCGGCCCTGGCCGAGCACGTGGTGGCGGGCAAGACCGGGACGGCCCAGAAGGCCGTCGGCCGCATGGGATACATCGACGGCCGCTACGTCGGGTCGTTCACGGGCTACGTGCCGGCCGATCGCCCCCGGCTGGCCATCCTGGTCGTCATCGACGAGCCGCATGGGGAGTATTACGGCGGCACGGTGGCCGCGCCGGTGTTCCGCGAAGTGGCCGAGGGGACCTTGCGATACCTGGGTGTTCCCCCCTCGCGGCCTTCCCGATCGATCGACGTCTCGGAGCCGTTACTGGCCGCATTCTCGCAACCTGCTGCACCAGCCGGTTCGACCTCGGGCGTGCCTGACTTGCGAGGGCTCGACGCGCGTGCGGCGGTGGCCCGTGCAGTGTCGCGCGGGTTCGTCGTTCGGACCATTGGAAGCGGAGTGGTGACCTCACAAGATCCTCAACCAGGCGGAGCTGCATCCGTGGACCGCAGAATCATGACCTTGCGGCTGGAGGCGCGCGGATGAAACTCGCCGACCTCCTCAACGGCGTGCCGGTCCGCGAGCTCCGCGGCGACACCGAAGTCGAGATCACCCAGGTGACGCCCGACTCGCGTCTGGTTACTCGCGGCTCCCTCTTCGTGGCCATTCCGGGAACCGCGAAGGACGGCACGGCCTTCATCCCTCAGGCCGTGCAGCGCGGCGCGGCGGCCATCGTCATGGCGGGCTCGCATTCGACCGACACTTCGCCATCGACCACGGTCATCACCGATGATCCGCGCGCCGCCCTTGCAGTTCTCGCGGCCAACTTCTATGGGCGTCCGGCTGACCACCTCTCGCTGGTCGGGGTCACCGGCACGTCCGGCAAGACCACCACCGCCCGGATGATCGAGTCGGTGTTCGACGCTCCGGTGAACGGCGTGTCCGAGCCCGTCGGTCTCATCGGCACCATCGAATACCGGGCCGGAGACGAGAAGCTGATGGCCGACCGCACCACTCCGGATGCGGTCGTCCTGCAGGGCTGGTTCTCCAAGATGGTCCGCGCCGGCGTGAGGCACGCCGTCATGGAAGTGTCCTCGCACGCTCTGGCCCTCAAGCGGACTTTCGGAATCCATTTTGCGGCGGCCGTTTTCACCAATCTCTCCCGCGAGCACTTCGACTTCCACAAAGACTTCGAAGACTACTTCGCGGCCAAGCGCATCCTCTTCGACCAGATCGACCGCACCCGTCAGACGGCGGTCGTCAACATCGACGACGAATACGGCCGGCGCCTTGCCGCGGAACTGGGACCGGGCGCGATGACCTTCGGCCGCGCAGGAGACATTCGTCCCGGCGCCGACCTGGCCATCACCGTGGAAGGGCTGCACGGGACGGTGCACACACCGCGGGGCGATGTGCGCATGGAGTCGACGCTGCTGGGCTTGCCGAATCTCTACAACTGGATGGGGGCCATCGGCGCCGCTCTGGTCGTGGGAATCCCCATCCCGCGCATCGAGGACGGCATTCGGAACCTCCAGTCCGTCCGCGGCCGCTTCGAACGGGTGGGCGCGACGGCGCCGACGGTGATCGTCGACTACGCACACAAGCCCGATGCCCTGGAAAAGCTCCTGCAGGCGGTTCGGGAGATCGCCGGTGAACGGCGGGTGACGGTGGTCTTCGGGTGCGGGGGTGATCGGGACCGCGGCAAGCGTCCGCAGATGGGGGAGATCGCCTCGCGTCTGGCCGACCGTGTGGTCATCACCAGCGACAACCCCCGCAGTGAGGAGCCGCAGTCGATCATCGACGAGATCAGGAAGGGGATCACCGGCACGAACGCGATCACGATCGCGGACCGCCGCGAGGCGATCGCCCGGACCATCGCCGAGGCCCAACCGGAGGACGTGATCGTCATCGCCGGCAAGGGTCACGAAACCTATCAGGTCATCGGCGACGACGTCGTCCACTTCGACGATCGCGAAGAGGCAGAATTCGCGATTAAAAAGCAGCACGGAAAAGCATCTTGATATTCAATATGAAAATCGCTTACTATTACGGGGTTCCGGCTCCGTCGGCCGGTTTCGGCGAGGGTGGACGGTGGGGTTTCGCCAGGCAGTTCTCGGGGAAGGGGACGAGCAATGGCGACGAAACGCGGCGGAGCCGGACGTTTCTGTTGGCAGGTCGCAGCGGGCAGTCGGCTGGAGGCCGCGGCCCGCTCCTCGAGCAACGTTCAATCAGGAACCCGGCCAGCTCCCCATCGACCAACTGTCGATTTTCGGCTCGTCGGGCAGAGGAGCCTGCCAACCGCCAGGCGCCAACCGCCGACTGGGGAACGCCATGCCCACGCTGACCTTCACCCAGCTCGCCGAAATGATCGGCGGCACTGTCATTCAGGGCGGTGGCGTCGAGAGCTCCTCGGTGGTCATCGACTCGCGCGAAGTCCGGCCGGATTCGGTGTTCTTCGCCATCAAGGGCGATCGCCTCGACGGTCACGCGTTTCTGCCGCAGGCGTTGACCACGGCGCGGGGCGCGGTGGTCACGCAGGTGCCGGAGCAGACGGACAAGGCCATCGTGCAAGTGGCCGATACGACCGTCGCCCTGCAGCGACTGGCCAGTGCCATTCGCGACCGCTTCCCCTTCCTGCTCATCGGCATCACCGGCTCCGCGGGGAAGACCACCACCAAGGAGATGATCGCCACGCTGACGGCCACCGAGCGCGCCACGCACAAGTCGTGGGGCAATTTCAACAACCAGATCGGCGCGCCGCTTTGTCTCGACAACATGCCCGACGGGGCGCAGGTGGTGGTCAGCGAGATGGGGATGAACCACGCCGGTGAGATCGCCGAGATCGCCGGTCTGATGCGTCCCGACGTGGGCGTCTACACGAACATCGCTCCCGTGCACATCGAGTTCTTCGGCACGATCGAGAAGATCGCCGCTGCCAAGAGGGAGCTGCTCGAGAATCTCGCACCGCAGGGGATCGTGGTCGTGAACAACGACAACGAGCATGTGGTGCGCATCAGCAGCGACTACGACGGGCCCAAGGTGTCCTATGGCATCGAGCATGAGGCGGACTATCGCGCGACGAACATTCGTGAGCGCGGTCTGCTGGGAACGCGCTTCACCCTGCAGGCCGAGGATGCGACGCGCGAGCTCGAGCTCGTGCTCCCGGGACGGCACAACCTCGACAACCTGCTGGCGGCCATCGCGGCCGCGCGAGCGGTGGGCATCTCGTGGGAGGGCATCGAGCGCGGCGTGCGCGAGGTGAAGCCCGCCTATCACCGCGGCGTGATTCTTCCGTGGCGTGGCGCGACCCTCTACGACGACACGTACAACTCGAATCCGTATGCGCTGGGCCGGACGCTGGAGTTGATGGCCCAGGCCGAAGCAGCCGGCCGGCGCATCGCGGTGATCGGCGACATGCTCGAGCTGGGAGAGCAAGAGCTCGCGTTTCATCGGGAGGCCGGACGGGCCATCCCGAAAGCGATCGATGTCGTGGTGGGCGTGGGGAGACGTTCGCGGACCCTGCTCGAAGGTGCGCTGGAGGCGGGATTCGCC
Source organism: Acidobacteriota bacterium (assembly GCA_039932995.1). Lineage (GTDB taxonomy): Bacteria > Acidobacteriota > Thermoanaerobaculia > Gp7-AA8 > Gp7-AA8 > QHVT01. The sequence continues at coordinate 6,690 of JBDTOZ010000740.1, forward strand.
GCCGGCGCGTTGCACCACTTCGAGGATGCCGCCGGTGCCGGACGGTTCCTGGCAGGAGAGATCCGCCCAGGGGATCTCGTGTTGCTCAAGGGGTCTCGCGGCGTCGGACTCGACAAAGCGGTGGCCCTGCTGGAGGAGTCGCAATGACCCGGTCCTTCGTTCCCCGTTCACCCTTCATCGTTCGGGAGAGTGCCTGATGCTGTACTACCTCCTCTTCGAGCTGCGCGACGTCTTCGTCGGCTTCAACGTCTTTCGCTACATCACCTTCCGGACGGCGTTTGCCGCTCTCACGGCCCTGCTCATCTCGCTGGTGCTGGGGCCGTGGCTGATCGAGCGGATGCGCCGCATCAAGCTCGGCCAGTACATTCGTGAGGAGGGGCCGAAGTCGCACCAGGCCAAGGCCGGCACGCCGACGATGGGGGGCATCCTCATCAATGTGGCCATCATCATCCCGACCATCCTCTGGGCCGACATCCGCAATCCGTACATCTGGATCGTGCTGTTCGTCACGGCGGCCTATGCCGCGATCGGGTTCGTCGACGACTACCGGAAGCTGGCCAAGAAACGCAATCTCGGTCTCACGCCGGCCGAGAAATTCGGCGCGCAGTTCACGGTGGCCTTCCTGGCGGGAGCGGCCATCGCCTATCTGCCGATGCTGAAGAACAACTACTCCACGGCCATCACCTTTCCGTTTCTCAAGGACGTCACCCTCGATCTCGGACCGGTGTACATCCTCTTCATCGCGGTGATCCTGGTGGGAACGTCCAACGCCGTCAATCTCACCGATGGGCTGGACGGGCTGGCCATCGGCTCGGTGCTCGTGGCCGCTGTGACGTACACCGTCCTCACTTACGCGGCCGGGCACGCCCGCATCGCGGAGTACCTGCGCATCGCCTGGGTTCCGCAGACCGGAGAGCTGGCGGTGTTCTGCGGGGCCATGGTGGGGGCCTCGCTGGGATTCCTCTGGTTCAACGCGCACCCGGCGGAGATCTTCATGGGCGACGTTGGCTCGCTGGCTCTGGGCGGCGCGATCGGCTGTGTGGCCGTGACCATCAAGCAGGAGCTGCTACTCGTGCTGGTGGGCGGTCTGTTCGTCCTGGAGGCGCTGTCGGTCATCCTGCAGGTGGCGTCGTTCAAGATCACCGGCCGGCGCATCTTCAAGATGTCGCCGTTGCATCACCACTTCGAGCTTTCAGGTTGGAAGGAGACCAAGGTCGTCGTGCGGTTCTGGATCATCGCCATCATTTTCGCGATGGTCTCGCTGGCCACTTTGAAACTGAGATGAGTCTTCGAGTCTTCGAGTCTTCGAGTCGTCGCGCCTGCAGTCGTCGGGTCGTTTTCATCGATGGAGTCTCACAGTCTCATAGGCTCACAGTCTCATAGACGCCGGAGCCAACGACACCTATGAGATGAGACTCGACGACTCGACGACTCGACGACCCGAAGACTTGACGACTTGACGACCCGAAGGCCCGACGACCCGAAGACCCGAAGACTTGACGACTCGAAGACTCGACGACCCGAAGACTCGAAGACTAGACAAAGACACAATGAGCAAGACCCTGATCATAGGAGCAGCGAAATCCGGCGTGGCCGCGGCGAACTTTCTGGCGGCACGTAGGGAGTCCGTCATCCTGGCGGACAAAGCGATCCAGCCGTCGCTTCCTTACGCACTCGACGAGCGCGTGCAGCGGGCCTTCGGACGCGACGACGCCGCTCTCCTCGATCAGGTCTCGCAGGTCGTGCTCAGTCCCGGTGTGCCGATGACACTGCCCTTGCTGCAGGAAGCGTCGTCGCGTGGGATCCCGGTTCTGGGCGAGATCGAGCTCGCTTACCGGCACCTCGAGGGCACGGTCATCGCCATCACGGGATCGAACGGCAAGTCCACCACCACGGCGCTCATCGGCGAGATTCTGAAGGTGGCCGGCCGGCAGCCGATCGTGGCCGGCAACATCGGCGAGCCGCTGATCGCAGCGCTCGATCAGGAACGTGCACGGAACTACGTCGTCGAGCTCTCCTCCTTTCAACTGGAGGGAGTGGACACGTTTCGGGCGAACGTAGCCCTGTTGCTCAACGTGACGCCCGACCACATGGACCGTTATGCGACTTTCGACGCCTACGCCGCGGCGAAGGACCGGATCTTCCGCAACCAGCAGTCCGGAGACACGGCCATCGTGAACGCCTCCGAGCGGCGCGATTCCTCGCATGCTGGCGGAGTCCGGCCGTGGCGCTTTTCCGCCAGCCAGGTCGTCGAGGACGGCGCCTGGCTCGACGGCGACATGATGGTGATGTCCGTGGGGAGTGAAGAGCGCCGCATCCCGCGCACCTCCCTGCGGCTCCAGGGGACGGCCAATGTCGAGAATGCACTGGCGGCGTGGCTGGCCGCCCGGGCCGTGGGTGTCAGCGATGCGGACGTGCAGACTGCTTTCGGCACGTTTGCGGGACTGCCGCACCGGATGGTGCCGGTCCGCGACCGCAACGGCGTGCATTGGGTCAACGACTCCAAAGGAACGAACGTCGATGCCACCTTGAAGTCGCTGGAGGGTTTCGCGGCGGGGAGCGTCCTCCTCATCCTGGGAGGCAAGGACAAGGCCGGCGAGTTCGAGCGGATGCGCGAGCTGGTATCCGCGAAGGCCCCGATCGTTCTGACCATTGGATCGGCAGCGGACAGGATCGCCGCCGCATTGCAAGGTGCCACTGAGATCGTGGCCGCCGGCGATCTCGGCAAGGCCGTGCAGTGGGCCGGCCAGAACGCGAAGCCCGGGCAGACCGTGCTCCTTTCCCCCGCGTGCGCGAGCTTCGACCAATACCGCAATTTCGAGCATCGCGGCGAGCACTTCGAAGAACTGGTGAGGGCGTTATGAACGGTTGCCGGTTGGCGGTTGGCAGTTGGCGGGAGCGACGTGGCAACGCGCAGCTCCGTCCCGCAACGAGCGACGCGTCATCCCAGTCGTCATCCCGCCAGGCGTCATCCCGCCAACCGCCATCCCGCCAACCGTCAACCGCCAACCGCCAACCACCCACCCCATGAGCAGAAAACTGACCTACGACACCTGGCTCTTCTCCATCGCGACGCTGATCGTGGTGGTGGGCCTGGTCATGATCTACAGCGCCTCGGCGATGATCGCCACGCAGCGCTTCGGGCATGGGCCGTATTACTTTCTCATCCGCCAGGGCGCGTTTCTCGTGGCCGGCGCCCTGCTGACCGTGTTTCTCATGCATCTCAATCCGGCGGTGCTCCAGGACAAGCGGGTGCTGTATGGCGGTCTGGGAGTCGTGGCTCTGGGGTTGATCGTGGCGCTGTTTCAGTCGCCGATCAATGGAACGCACCGGTGGATCGCCCTGCCGTGGTTCCACCTCCAGCCCTCGGAGTTCGCCAAGCCGGCCATGATTCTCTTTCTGGCGTCGTTTCTCTCGCGACGAGAGGAGCGGATCAACGACGTGACCACCACGTTGCTGCCGATGGGATTCATGCTCTCCCTCTTCGCGGGCCTGATTCTTCTGGGCCGCGACTTCGGGACGGCGACGACTCTGCTCCTGGTGGCCTGCGGGATGATCTTCGCGGCAGGGTTGTCGTGGCGCATCATCGCCGTGGTCGGTCTGGCCCTGGTTCCGACGGCGGGCTACCTCGTGCTCAGCGCGGCCTACCGGCGCGAGCGTCTGCTCACATTTCTCAATCCCGAGTCCGATCCGCTCGGGGCCGGCTTTCAGCCGATGCAGTCGCTGATCGCCCTGGGCACGGGCGGCTTCCAGGGTTTGGGCATCGGGAACGGACGACAGAAGCTCTTCTTTCTCCCGGAACCGCATACCGATTTCATCTTCTCCATCATCGGCGAAGAGCTTGGGTTCCTGGGGGCTGTGCTGCTGCTGGCCGCGTTCGCTCTGCTCGTGTGGCGCGGGTACCGGATCGCACGATTCAGTCAGAACCGTTTTGCGTTCTACGCCGCCCTCGGCTGCACGCTCATGATCGCCATCCAGGCATTGGTCAACGTCAGTGTCACGCTCTGTCTTTTGCCGACGAAGGGAATCCCTCTGCCGCTGGTGAGTTATGGCGGGTCGTCCCTTCTGGTCAGTCTCATCGCGGTGGGACTGCTTCTGAATTTTTCGCAGCAATCGGGATAGGGGATGGGTGTGATGGGCGGACAGTTGGCGAATGGCGGTTGGCGGTGGGCGGTGGACGCCGCGACCTGTTGCGTGCTCGCGCAACAGCACCGGACATTCGCAGCCTGCCGCGTGCAATCCCGTCACGCGACGCGTGCCGACCTTCTCCGCCAACCGCCAACCGCCAACCGCCAAGCGGAGGCCCAATGACCACACTCCTGATTGCCGGAGGTGGTACCGGTGGCCACATTTACCCGGCCATCGCCATTGCCGGCGAATACGTGCGGCGTGATCCCGCCCGACGGGTCGTGTTCGTCGGCACGGAGAAGGGACTCGAAAAGCAGATCGTGCCGAAGGCGGGATTCCCGCTCGAGTTCATCGACGTCGGCGGCCTGAAAGGAAAAGGCGGCCTCGATCTGATCCGCAACATCCTGCGCGTCCCGAAGGGATTCGTGCAGGCCTGGCGTCTCATCGGAAAGCATCGCCCTGATGTGGTGCTGGGCGTGGGTGGCTACTCGTCCGGTCCCGTGCTCGTGGCCGCGAAGCTGCGGGGCGTGCCGACCATCATCCACGAGGCCAACGCGTTTCCCGGTCTCGCCAACCGTGTCGTGGCCCGCTTCGTGACCGCCGTGGCCGTGGCCTTCGACGAAGCCCTGCCGCGTCTGAAACGGAAAGACGGAGTGGTCACCGGCAACCCGATCCGTCAGGAGTTTTTCGAAGCGACCCGCGAGCAGCCGGCCGGCGATCTGAAACGGCTGCTGATTTTCGGCGGTTCCCAGGGCTCACGCATCCTCAACGACACCATGACCGGCGCGCTGCAGTTTCTCGCGCCGCTGCAGCGCACGTTGGAAATCGTTCATCAGACCGGACCGGCCGAATTGGAGAAGGTGCAGATCGCTTACCGCCAGTCCGCTTTTCCGGGCGCCCGCGTCGTTCCCTACCTCGATCCCATCGTGGACGAGATCGCGAACGCCGATCTGGTGGTCTGCCGGGCCGGAGCCATGACCATCGGCGAGCTTTGCGCGATCGGCCGCGGGGCCGTCCTCGTTCCTTTTGCCGCGGCCACGAACAACCATCAGGAGCTGAACGCGCGCGTCGTGGAGCGGGCTGGCGGCGCCGTGGTCATCACCGAATCCGGCCTTTCCCCGGAGCAGTTGGCCTCGGCCGTCACCGAAATTCTCAGCGATCCCGAACGGGCCGCGCGCATGGGCGGAGCGGCCAAAACCCTGGCCTTGCCGCTGGCTACGAAAAACATTGTCGATTTGATCGACAAAATCGAGAGAAATTAATTGCTCTACTGCTTCCGTAAACTTAAACTTTCGGATTAAGACACCGCAACCATAATGAATTTTGGTGACATTAAGCACGTTCATTTCGTCGGGATCGGCGGGATCGGCATGAGCGGCATCGCCGAGCTGCTGGCCAGCTCCGGCGTATCCGTGTCCGGATGTGATGCGAAACCGTCGGCGTCCACCGATCTTCTGAGGCGCCGCGGCATCACGGTTTCGATCGGGCACGACCCCGCGCACCTCCATGGAGTGGACTTGGTGGTGGTGACCGCGGCAGTGAAGGGAGAGCACGCGGAAGTGGACGCGGCTCGTGCCCTCGGCATTCGCATCATGAAACGGGCCGAGGCTCTCGGCGCCCTGGTGAACCCGAAGCGCGCCATTGGCGTCTCGGGCACGCATGGAAAAACCACCACCTCCGCCATGATCTCGGTCGTCCTCGACGAAGCGGGGCTCGACCCCACCGTCCTGGTGGGCGGCATGCTGCGCAACCTCAACACCAACGCGCGCGGCGGTCTGGGCGACCTGCTGGTGGTGGAGGCCGATGAGTATGCGCGGACGTTCCACCATCTCCACCCCGAGGTGGCGGTGGTCACGAACATCGAGGCCGATCACCTGGAGTACTACGGTTCCTTCGAAGCCATCTTCGAGGCGTTCCGGATCTATCTGCAAGGCGTGAAGCCGGAGGGCGTGATCATCGCGTGCGTCGACGATGCTCAGGTCGAGCGGCTGCTCGAGCAGTTGGACGGGCATCTCCCGGTCGTCCGCTATGGGCTCTCGGACGCGGCCGAGCTGCGCGCCGTCAACGTCGAATTTCACGATCGCGGAACGCGCTTCGACGTCCCCGGCCTGGGGTCGTTCAAGCTGTTTCTGCCGGGCGAGCACAACGTACGCAACGCTCTTGCGGCCATTGGTGTGGCCCGCCATCTCGGTGTCCCCACCGAACGGATCGTGTCGGGACTGGCCAAATTCCTGGGAGTGGATCGGCGCTTCCAGATTCTCGGCGACTACCTCGGCGCCATCGTCGTGGACGACTATGCGCACCATCCCACGGAGATCCGAGCCACCCTCAACGCTGCCCGCGGCGGCTATCCCGAGCGGCGCCTGGTGGCCCTCTTTCAGCCGCACCTCTTCTCGCGCACGCGCGATTTTGCCCGTGAGTTCGGAGAGGCACTGAAGGTGGCCGACGTGCCCATCGTCGCGCCCATCTATGCCGCGCGCGAGGAGCCGGTGGACGGCTTGTCCGCTCGCATCATCTCGGAGTCGGTCCCGGGCATCGAATTCCTCGACCGCAGCAACTCCGAGATCGTGAACGAGATGCGGCGACGGCTGGGACCCAAAGACATCTTCATCACCATGGGCGCGGGTGACGTAAACGAGATCGCCGAGCAGCTCGTGCGGGGGGAGGGGTGATGGACACGACGGCCTCGCGGTTCCTTCGTCCGACCGACCTGACCCGGCTGCGCCGCAATCAGCGGCGCATTCAGGTGCAGCGTCTGTTCATCATTCTGCGCAACCTCACCGTCGCGGCGCTGCTGGTGGCCGGCGCGTGGTGGGGCTGGCGGCTCACCCAGTCCGACCCACGCTTTGGGGTGCACACCATCGAGATCGCCGGGGCCGCGCATACACCGCGACCCGCTCTGGACCGCGCCACGGCGAGCTACATCGGCTTGAATCTCTTTCAGATCGACATCGAGCGCGTCCAGCGCGACCTCGGCGGGTTGGGATGGGTGCGCAGCGTTCGGATCGAGAAGGCCCTGCCGGACACGCTGCGCATTCACATCACCGAGCGGAAGCCGGTGGCCCTGGCCCAGGTGAACGATCGGCTGATGTATGTCGACGAAGCAGGAGTGACCTTCGCCGAGCTCTCGCCCGCCGTTGGCAATGACGACCTGCCTCTCATCGCGGACGCGTCGGGGGCGGAGCTGACGCGCAGCGTGCAGCTCCTCAACGAGTTACGCGCACAGGACCAGCCCCTCTACGAACGCATCTCCGAGGTGTGGCCCATCCCGCCGCGGGGCTTCGCGTTGTACGACCGCGACCTCGGGGCCGTGGTCTATGCGAATGCAGAGGATGTCTCATCGAAGTACCGCAACCTCCGCGCCGTGCTGCGCGCGGACGACAATCCGAAGATTGAATACGCGGACCTCCGGTTCGCGGATCGAGTGATCGTGAGACCCGCGCGTGTCCCGAGCCCGAGCCCGGGACACGCGGCCGGCGGCCACATGGATCCTCCCGGGACTCCATCCTCAGCCGAAGGTGCTTTCGCACAAGGAGCAATGCATGTCCAGAACTGAAGAGAAGTACGTCGTGGCACTCGACATCGGCACGTCGAAGGTCTGCGCCCTGGTGGCGGAAGTCAGCGATCGCGGACAGCTCGAGATCATCGGCAAAGGCACTTCGCCGATGAAGGGCACCCGCCGCGGCAACATCATCAATCTCGACCAGGCCGTCGAAGCGGTGAAGAAAGCCGTCGATGAAGCCGAGGTCATGGCCGGCCTGCAGATCGAATCCGTGTACGTGGGCGTAGCCGGCGACCACATTCGCTCGGTCAACTCCCGGGGCGTAGTCTCGGTGATGGGGAAGCACAAAGAGATCGCGCGGGAAGACATCGACCGCGTCATCGAAGCCTCGAAATCCATCAACGTGCCCGCGGAGCTGGAACTGCTGCACGTCATCCCGCGCGAGTTCGTCGTGGATGGGCAGGACGGAATCCACGATCCGCTGGGCATGACCGCCACCCGGCTGGAAGCAAACGTCCACATCGTCACGGGTGCACGGACGCACAACCAGAACGTCCTGACCTGTGTGAACAAGGCAGGCATCGCCGTTCAGGAGCTCGTGCTCGAGCAACTCGCCGCCGCGGAGGCGGTGCTCACTCAGGACGAGCGGGAGATGGGCGTGCTGCTCATGGACCTGGGCGGAGGAACGACGGACTACGCGGTCTTCCTGGAAGGCAACGTCGTGCACACCAACGTCCTTCCGGTCGGAGCGGGCCACTTCACGAGCGACATCTCCGTGGTCTTGCGCACGCCGATGGAAGACGCGGAACGGATCAAGAGGCGCTATGGCTGCGCACTGTCGTCCCTGGTGCGCGATGACGACCCGATCGAGGTGCCCACCGTCGGTGGGCGTGCACCGAAGATCCTCAGCCGCCAGGAGCTGACGGGCATCCTCGAGCCTCGGGCCGCGGAGATCGCCAAACTCGTCTACCGCGACCTGGAGAAGGTCGGACTGGAGAAAGAGATCCGCTCCGGAGTGGTCGTCGTCGGAGGCGGCGCGGAGATGGACGGGATCGTCGAGATGGTCGAACAGGTGTTCGATCAGCAGGCTCGGAAGGGTGTGCCGCGCGGCATGGGCGGGCTCTCCGATACGGTCAGTGGTCCCGAGTGGGCGGCCGCCTGCGGCCTGCTGCTGTGGGGGATGCGCGATCAGTCACGCATCCGCAAACGCCCCCGCAAGGGTCTGTCCAAGGTTGCGGACTCGGTCAAGCAGTGGTTTGCATGGAGCTGATGAGTCGCCGAGCCAACAAGTCGCCGAGTCGACGGGGAGCTCCTCAAAGACTCGACGGCTGGACGGCTCGACGACTGAAATTCAAATTGATATTCATCATAGAAACACTTACTATCCTGGAGAACGGTAAATGATCACGTTTGACGAAAGATCAGGCGACGGGACGCTCGGGGTCACTCTGAGCGAGGAACTTCATCTCGGCGCAAAGATCAAGGTCGTAGGGGTTGGTGGGGGTGGTGGGAACGCCGTCAACCGGATGATTCAGGCCGGAATCAAGGGTGTCGAGTTCCTCGTCGCCAACACCGACTTGCAGGCCATGCGCACTTCGCTGGCGCCGGTGAAGTTGCAGATCGGCGGGAAGCTGACCAAGGGTCTGGGCGCGGGCGCCAACCCCGAGGTGGGCAAACAGGCCGCGCTGGAAGACACCGACCGCATTCTGGAGGCGCTCAGCGGCGCCGACATGATCTTCATCACGACGGGGATGGGGGGCGGGACTGGAACCGGGGCCGCGCCGATCATCGCCTCGCTTGCCGCGGAACTGGGCTCGCTGACGGTGGCCGTGGTCACCAAGCCCTTCGGCTTCGAAGGGAAGCGACGCCGCGTCCAGGCCGAGCAGGGGATTCGCGCCTTGCGCGAGACCGTGGACACGCTCATCACCATTCCGAACGAGCGCCTGCTGAACTTCGTGGAGCGCGGCACCTCGCTCAGCGAGGCCTTCAAGATCGCTGACGACATTCTCCGCCAGGCCGTGCAGGGCATTTCGGATCTGATCACCGTGCCGGGTGAGATCAACCTCGATTTCGCGGATGTGAAGACGATCATGCACGGCATGGGCATGGCCCTCATGGGGACAGGAGTCTCCTCGGGCGAGCATCGCGCCGTCGAAGCAGCGCAACGGGCCATCTCCTCGCCTCTCCTCGAAGAGGCGTCGATCGAAGGTGCCAAGGGTGTGCTGATCAACGTGACCGGCGGTCCGGACATGACCCTCTTCGAAGTCCACGAAGCCGCCTCGGTCATTCAGGAAGCGGCGGATGAAGAGGCCAACATCATCTTCGGTACGGTCATCGACCCGCGCATGAAGGACGAGATCAAGGTCACGGTGATCGCCACCGGCTTCGACTCGGCCACCAAGGGACTGCTGAACTCGCGGGGCGAATCGTTGTCGTCGTCGACGGGCGGAGGTCGTACGCAGGAGCGTCCTGCGCCGTCACCGTACCGGCCGTTTGCGCCGCCCAAAGAAAAAGAGATCGCCGCGCAACACGAAGAGCCGGCGCAACCGCAGGTGGGTGCGGAGGGGGAGATCTACGATCCCCCGTTTTTTCGCAGAGGGTTCAGCCGCGCCGACGGCAGCGGAGGCTTCGGGCCGATGGCGTCGAGTGATTTCGGCAGTGACCTCGATATTCCGACGGTGATCCGCAACTTGAGCGACTAGATGCTGTCATCCCGGGGCTTGCCCCGGCCAGGCGCACCCCTCAGTGCGCCGTGCGATCCCGGGGGGAGGGCCCCGGGATCACTGCTCCCAGGTGGGGCGTGGTACTTCCGACCACGCCCCACCGCTTTTGTCTTAACGCCTCATTCCACTCCCGCCCGGAGAGCCCTCATGAAGATCAGTGAGAGATTTCTCAACACCAAAGCTGCCGTCTTTGCGCTGGTGGCGGGAGTGTTCGGTGCCGTCGCGGCCATGAGCACGCCCGTGATCTCCAGCGACACCCACTTCTACATGTCTCTGGCCCGCGCCATAGTGGAGGGGAAGAGCGACGTCTTTCTCACGTCGAGGTCAGCCACATGGACGGTGCTGACCTTCCCGGCGCTGCTTGCTCTCGCACAGCGCATTGCTCCGACGCACTGGGCCGCGGTGATGGTGGCCCTGAATGTGGTCGTCGGTGCGCTGACGGCGGTGCTGCTTCTGTGGGTCGTGACTTTTGTCACGCGATCCCAACTCGCGTTGGGTGTGGCGCTTTTGTTCTACGTCAGTGCTTACGACATTCTGGCCTGGCTGAAATTCGTGCTCACGGACATGGTGTACAGCTGCATCGCACTGGCGGCTTTTGGGGTGGCTTTGCAGGGCATCATGCGGGAGAAGTCGACGATGCGACGCCGCATTCTTCTGGGCGTCCTGCTCCTGGCGAGCTTCATCACCCGGCCGGCGGGTGCGATCCTCGTTCCCTTGGTCCTCCTCACCGAATGGATGGCGGTGAAGCGCCGGGCGCCCTGGCTGCTGTTGATGGTGTTGGCGCTGGTTGTTTTCTTCATCCGCGCGTACGTGTACGACGACATGCGACGTTGGCCCTTCGACTTCATGAAGCCGAAACTGGAAGAGTACGCCCTTCGCGAAAGTACGGGCGAAGTGGTCTGGGGACGGCAGGAGTCATTCCGCCCGCCACCATCCTCGGTCCTCGACCGGCTGACCATCCAGACGGATCGGTTCGTCCGATTCTTCCAGATCACCACGTCGGGATTCTCGCGAGCCCACAATCTCATCAATCTCGGGTACTACGTGCCGCTCTATCTTCTGGCGCTCCTCGGCGTCATCGGCGGATTCCGTTCGTCGGACTGGCGCGTTTGCGTGGCCGTTCAGGCGACGGTGATTTGGATTCTTGGGTCGGCGTGGTTCCACGCCATCACCATTCTCGACTTTGATTGGCGCTACCGGCTGCCCGTGATGCCGCAGCTCATTCTGCTCGCGGCGGCTGGCGTCGACGCAATCGTGCGCCGATTCGCACCTCAGCCTTGGCCGGAGCGATAGAAGCGGTCCGCGCTGTAAAACTGTTCCAGCGAGGCTGGGACGCGCGTATGCCAGCCCAGAAGTTGTCGGACGCGTTCCGCCTGTCGGAGGAGCGAGGCGTCGCCAATGCAGCGGACATAGTCGATTTGCTGTTTGAAGTACGAGCGGGTGAACTGTTCATTGACCGCGCAGCGATCGTGCCCCGTGGTGTTGGCGCCGGCCGCATGCCAAAGTGTGGAATCGAACACCACCACCGATCCGGCCGCGCACTCGGCGGGAACGGCGACGTTCAGGCCCTCATCCGGCCGCGTGGCCGAAGACTGATGGGAGCCGAGGACCACCATTGTCGCGCCGTTTTCTTCGGCGAACTCGTCCACCGCGATTAAGACGTTGAGTGAGCACACGTAGCCATTCAAGACGCGGTTGAAATCGCGGTGGAGATTTCTTTGAAATGATGGGCCGTCGGAGGGGACTGAAGGTTGAAGGATGAGGCCGTTTTGGAGGTGCAGCACCGCGGTCGGAGAGAGTACTGCGTCGACGATCTTGAGGATCGCGGGCGATTCGAGGAGATGGAAGAAGACGTCATCCGCCAGCATCGGCGCACGCACGACGCCGAGTTCACCCGCGCGCCGGAGCACCTCTTCACTGACCCGCTGCTTCACTAAGGCCAGGCCGCGGTAGAGACCGCTGCGTACGGTTTCCATGAACTTTCTTTCAAATACCTCCTCCACGATCACGCATCCCGTCGTACGGAGCGCGAGGAGGATCATCGGAAGGGCATCGTGCTGGCGGAGGGCCACTCGCGGAATCACGCTTGCGGATTATAGTGAACCCGCTTGATCCGCCTCGATCCGCCAGGAACCTTCTGCCAGATTTCGGCCGTTCTCGACATGCTCGATAACGGCGCGAGGTCGTTCGTCGACGTCGGGTGTGGCTCCGGAAGCGTCTCCGCGGAACTCTGCCGCCGCGGTCTTACAGGGATGGGCATCGATTCCTCTCCGGATGCGGTGAACGTCACGCGCTCGATGCTCCGCCAGTACGTCGATGCGGGACGGTTCGAAGCGTACTGCGTGGACGTTCACGAGGTTGTGGCGAATCGTGAAGAAGACGTTGCAATCAGCATGATGGTGGCCGAGCACGTGATCGACGACGTGCGATTCGTCCGCGCCGTGGAGAGGATGGTCAGACCCGGTGGACAGGTCATCATTGGGGTTCCAGGTCGCCGCGATCATTGGGGGTTCGAGGATGAAGTGGTGGGCCACCTCCGTCGTTATGAACGCGAGGATCTCCGTAAACTGCTGGTGAGCGCGGGGCTTACCGAGGTGCGGGTCTGGTCCGTAGCTGTTCCGGTCGCGAACCTGCTCTATCACTTGGGCAACCGGCTGGTTCGCCGCGCGACGGGAGCCGGGATCATGGCGCAGAGTTCGAAGGAGCAGACGAGCAGCAGCGGAATCCGGGATGTGCCGTGGAAGACCGTTTTTCCCGGGTGGTGCGCCGCGATCCTCAATCGCCGTACGCTCTATCCCTTGTTCCTCCTGCAGCGGCTGTTTTATCGAACTCGATACGGAGTCACTCTGCTGGCGTCGGGTCGGGTTCCACGTTGATCGTCTCTTCGATGACATACAGCGGCCGCGCGCGCACCTGATCGAAGATCTTGCCGACGTAGATGCCGAGCACGCCGAGGGAGATCAGGATCGAGCCAGTGCTCACCAGAATCAAGACCACGAGCGAAGGCCATCCCTGCGCAAACCCGTGAAGGAAATAGAGGATCACCACGAGAAGTGCTCCGGCGAAGGCGCTCAGAAGAAAGAAGGAACCGAGGGCGACCGACGCGTACAACAGACGATTCGAATGGGACACCCAGCCGTCCAGCGCATGGCGCGCGAGCTTAATGAGGCCATAGGAGCTCCTGCCATAATGGCGGGGCCGATGGACCACTGGAACGTGCGCCGCGGGAAAGCCCAGCCAGCGCAGGAGGACGAGATAGTGGCGATGGGCGTCGCGGATGCGCAGGAATGCGTTCACCGCGCGACGGCTGAGCAGCGAGTAGCCTCCGATCAGCGGGTCGGCCTTCTGTCCGCCGGACAGTCGATTCAGAATGCCGGTGAACAACCGCGCGGATGTGTTCTTGACCCAACTGTGAGCGCGCTCGCTACGCGTGGTGAGGACCACGTCGAATCCTTCGCAGGCTTTTGCGTGGAGGTGGGGGATGAACGAGGGGTCGTCCTGCAGGTCGCAGTCCATGACGACGACCCAGCGACCGCGGGCGTGCTCCAGTCCCGCGGTGATCGCCGGGTGCTGGCCGAAATTGCGGCTGAGCTTCACGCCTTTGATCCGTGAATCGCTGGCGCAGGCGGCAGTGATCCGGGACCAACTTTCGTCGTCGCTCCCGTCCTCGACCAGGATGATCTCGTACTCGGAGCTCATGTTTGCGAGTACGACCATCACGCTGCGAACAAACTCCGCGACGATCTCCGCAGCTCGATAGACCGGGCTGACGATGGAAATGAGCGGGATGCCATCGCCTGGGGGCAGCCAGCGTTGCGCGAGCTCTTCCAGCAGTTCCGGATTCAGCTCCATCCGAAAGGCGGCCAGCATCGCCGTGGTTGGACCGGGCTCGAGCGGCTCGATTCCGCAGAAGCGTCGCCACGAAAGGCGGTCATCGAGCTCGCGAAGAAACACCTCATCCGGGGCCCCGGTCCAGCGTTGCAGAAGGAGTCCCTTGAGAAGAGGAAGAAGGTCGGGTCGTGGAAGCGCGGCCGCGATCACATCCCAGGGTGCGCTCTCCCGGACGTGTTCAAGAAACTCTGGTTGCGGGCCGCGAAGCACGACGAGTTGAGGCATTGTATCGTGTATCCTGACTGGCCAGATCCATGGCGAAGAGTGAACCCATCGCTGCGGTGGTCGAGTACTACGAGGCGAAGCTGGCACTATTCGGCAGCACCGCACGCGGCGTCGACTGGAAGGACGAGCGCTCGCAATTGCTGCGGTTCGAGCAGCTCATCCGCGCGCTTCGTCTCGACGGCCGCACCGCTCCCTTCACGCTCATCGACTTCGGTTGCGGTTACGGTGCCCTGCGGCCATTCCTCGAGCGCCAACGATTCACATGCACGTACGTTGGGTACGACCGCTCCCTGCGGATGGTCGAGGAAGCGCGGCGCGAGTTCGGGAGTTTTCCCCGCACCACCTTTACGTCGGACTGGGAGGACCTTCCGCACGCCGACTACGTGGTCGCCAGCGGCGTGTTCAACGTCCGGCTGTCCACGTCGGATGAAACGTGGCGTCACTACGTACTCGACACGATGGCTGGGATCGACGAAAAGGCGGAGCGGGGATGGGCCGTGAATTTTCTCACCGCCTACGCGGACGAGGATCGCAAGCGGGCCGATCTCCATTACGCCTCGCCTCAGGAGCTGTTCGACTGGTGTCTTCGATCGGCATCGAGCAAGATCGCGCTTCTCCACGACTACGGTCTGTATGAGTTCACCATCGGCATTACGCGGCAATCGAGGTGACGGTGGACGGCAAGCAGCGAACGGTCGTGATCGAGCAGCCGAATTTCATCCCCTGGCTCGGCTACTTCGACCTGATCCGCCAGTCGGACGTCTTCGTCTGGTATGACGACGTGCAATACACGAAGCGAGACTGGCGCAATCGTAATCACGTGGCGGGCGACGGACAAGCCACAAGGCTGACCATCCCGGTGAAGACGAAGGGACGGCGGGAACAACTCATCTGCAGCGTCGAGATCGACTACAGCCAGCCGTGGGAGCGAAAGCATCTCGAGACTCTCCGGAGCCTGTACGGACGCGCGCCGTTTTTCGATGTAACTTACGATGTTATCAGAAAAGCCGTTGAGGCCAGGCCGGCACTTCTGGCGGACCTGACCATCGGATTGAACGAAGGATTGTGCGCATTGCTGGGCTTCGTCCGCACCTTTGTGCGCAGCTCGCAGTTGCCGCCCATGGTCGCCGGCCGACAAGAGCGCTTGATGCAACTCTGCAGCGATGAAGGGGGCGGGGTGTACCTGTCCGGGCCTGCGGCGCGCGCCTATCTCGATCCTGCACCGTTCGGGAAGGCCGGAATCGAGCTGCGCTATATCGTTTACGACTATCCGCCCTACGAGCGCGGAGGACCATTCATGCCTAACCTCTCCATCGTCGATGCCCTGGCCTGGCTCGGTCCAGAGGGCACGGCCGCATTTCTCGGGCAACATGGGCGCTCGGAAGTGGAACCGATCGCGTGCTGAACTGGATCCGACGGGGCCGCGTGTTTCCACCGGTCGATGCGGCGCTCCCTGCGTGGATGGGTGTCTATGGATCGCTGCCCTTCGCCGTGACTGATACGCCGAGAAGCGCGCGTATCTTCTTTTCGGGACGGGACGAGGGCAACCGCGCAAGCATTGCGGCCTGCTCCTTCGATCTAGACCGGCTCGCGGTCATTTCAGACAGCATCACGACGGAACCGTTGGTGGGTCCGGGTCCGGCCGGTACATTCGACGAGAGTGGGTGTTCAGTCTCCTGCCTGGTGCGAGAAAAGGGTCGCTGGTTTCTGTATTACACGGGTTGGATGTTGGGCCGTACGGTACCGTTCTATCTGGCAGTGGGGTTGGCCATCAGCGATGATGGCGGGCGTACCTTCGTCAAGCATTCCATGGCTCCCATCCTCGATCGTAATGAAGTCGATCCGATTCTGACCGCGTCCCCCTCGGTGCTCGTGGTCGATGGCCTCTGGCGCATGTGGTACGTGTCGGCGGTGCGATGGGAAGGAGGGCGGGACGGATCCCGCCATCATTACCTGATCAAGTACGCGCAGTCGCGCGACGGCATTCGGTGGGATCGCGACGGGAGGTTGGCCATCCCCTTTCGGACTCCTGACGAATACGCGATGGGGCGTCCACATGTCGTCCGCGACGCCGGTCTTTATCGGATGTGGTATTGCATTCGAGGAGACCGATACCGTCTCGCCTATGCGGAGTCGAACGACGGTCTGGTGTGGCGGCGGTGCGACGCCGGATTTCCCGCGCGTGCGGATTGGGATGCGGAGATGCAAGCCTACCCGATGGTTCTGCGCGACGGAGGTCGCTGGCTGATGTTCTACAACGGCAACCGCTATGGGGCGACGGGGTTCGGATGCGCGACGGCCGAGGCCGAGCCTTGAAGAAGATTCCGTTCAACATGCCTGCCATCGTGGGCCGTGAGCTTCAATACATCGAGGAGGCCGTGAGGAGCGGCCATCTCGCAGGCGATGGGGAGTTCACGAAGCGTTGCGAGCGCTGGCTCGAAGAACAGGGTGGTGCGCAAAGGGTTTTGCTCACGCACTCCTGCACGGCTGCGTTGGAGATCGCGGCCATGCTGTGCGGCCTGGGGGAAGGTGACGAGGTGATCTTGCCCTCCTTCACCTTCGTTTCCACCGCCAATGCCTTTGTGCTGCGCGGGGCCACCCCGGTGTTCGTGGACATCGACGAACAGACCTTGAATATCGATCCGGCTCTCATCGAAGAAGCCATCACCGACCGGACGCGCGCCATCGTTCCCGTGCACTACGCCGGGGTTGGGTGTGACATGGATGCCATCGTGAACATTGCCTCCAGGCATCATCTGCGTGTGGTGGAGGACGCGGCGCAGGCGCTCGGCGGGAAGTATCGCGGCCGAAGCCTTGGCGCCATCGGGGACTTGGGATGTTGGAGCTTCCACGAGACGAAGAACTTCATCAGCGGAGAGGGTGGTGCGCTGGTCGTTCAGGATCCCGCGCTGGTCGAGCGGGCTGAGATCATCCGAGAGAAGGGGACCGATCGATCGCGGTTCTTTCGCGGACAGGTGGACAAATACACGTGGATCGACATCGGGTCGTCCTATCTGCCGTCCGAACTGGTGGCCGCGTATCTCTATGCTCAACTCGAGCGAGCGGAGGCCATCCTGGCCAAGCGGCGGAGCATCTTCGCCCGATACCATGAGGCATTCGGGCCCCTGCAGACGGAAGGGCGGCTCCGGCTTCCTACGGTTCCCCCAGGCTGCGAGCCGAACGGGCACCTCTTCTACCTCATCCTGAACAGCGAGCAGGAGCGCGACGGGCTGCTCACCTATCTCAACGCTGCGGGCGTGAACGCGGTGTTTCACTATGTGCCGCTGCACGACTCTCCGGCAGGAGAGCGTTACGGCCGGACCAGCGGCAGCCTGCGAATCACGGATGACATCAGCCGGCGTCTGCTGCGGCTTCCCTGCTACTTCGCTCTCGGCGAGCACGAACAGCAGCGCGTCCTAGAGACCGTTGGAGGCTTCTTCCGAGGCGGTGTGTCCTAAGAACGCGCAGGTAAGCGGCGTTCAACGGCCGATCTGACGGCGCACGAGATTGGCGACCTCTGAGCCGTGGAATCGCCGCCGGCCTGCAGCTCAAAAAAGTCGTGCCGCCCGTGCGGATTCCGGTGTTGCGGGAACCCGCACGGCGCGGCGCGGTAAGGGGAAACTACCTTACTGGTTCTTTTCCTTCTCCAGTTGTGCAATCCGCTCGTTGAGCTGCTCGATGGTCTTCTGCTGCTCCTGCACGACCTTCGTGACGACGGCGACGATGTCGAGAGCGCTGAGGCCATCACGTTCCGGAGTGGCCACGAGGTCCGGCACGTCCTCGGCGATGAAGCCGACCTTCGGGTCCGCCGGGAGGACCTTGTAGTTGTACGTAACGGGAGTGAGATCGTGAAGCGCCTGCATCGCACTCTCGGCAGAGAGATCGACGATGTGCTCCTTGGCGATGCGCGACGAATTGTCCTGCCAGACGCCGGCCGCGGTAAGGCGAGCGGTGACGGCGCCGTTCGTGTATTGGATCGGCGAGGTCGGATTTCCACCGCTGGACGCCGTGTCACCGAGGCCGATGAAACCTTCGTTGTCGATCAACAGACGAGTGGTGTTGCCGGTGGCGAAGCGCAGCGATGGATTCGGAGCGGTCGCGTTCGAGTCGGGGCGTACGTTGAAGAAACCCGCGGCGCGGCCGAAAGAATTGCCGGCGTGGCCGATGTTGAGGGCCGACAGGGTGCCGCTCTCTCCACCCGGATCTTCGCCGATGCCGATGAACGTGTCCGTGGTGCTGGTGCCGAAGACATGCAGCTTGGCTTCCGGGCTCGCGGTCCCGATGCCCACGCTACCCGACGCGTTGATGTCGATCGAGCTGGTCGGCGCTCCCGGACGAATCCGGAACGGGAGGCGTGAGCCGCCGGTCACGTCGCGGACGAAGAAGTTGGCTTCGTTGCCGGCCACGTCCCAGGTCTGGGCGGTGAAGCCGCCGGCGTTGGTCTGCTCGAGGCGGATCGCCGGGGTGTTGCTGGTGGAGACGTGCAGGTCGAGGACCGGCGTGGAAGTCCGGAAGCCGACCCGGCCCGTGCTGTCGACGAAGATGGAGTTGGTGGCCGCGCCGGCCGTGACGGTCACCGGAACCTTGGCGCCGGTGATGTCCTCGATCGAGAACTTGTTGGCCCCGCCGCTGGCAGAGTCGTTCGCGGTGAGCTGCCAGTCGTTGCTGGGGAAGGAGCCCACGCTGGTGTCCTCGAACTTGATCCGCGTGCTGTTCTCCTTGAGACGGATCGTGTCGAAGCCGAAGCTCTCGCCGTTGACGCAGTCGAGGCCGACGCAGGTGCTGCCCTGGACGATCAGATCGTCGGCGATGACCTGGTCATTCACCGCGACCTTGCCCGGTGCCCTTGCAGCAGGGGTCCGAGGTGCCGGCGTTCCGTCCGTGATGGACTCAACCGCGCCCGCGGCCGAAGCGCCTGGCTCAATGGCGTCGGTGTCGACGATCGAGCCGCGCAGAATCGTGAACGCGCCGGACTGTCCCGTCGCCGTCAGTCCCGCATCCCGCATGATCTTCTTGGCGGCGGCGTCATCGTTCGCGGCGCGCGCGTTCTCGAGGCTCTTGGCCACGGCCGGCGAGACCTTCTGGTAGATGCGCAATTCGTACTGGTACGTTCCGTCTTCGAGATCGCTGCCGAGGTCCTGCAGGCGAAGGGACGGATTCTGACCGGCCTTGAACTCCCGGGTGATGAGATCGCCGCTGGGACTCACGACCCGCAATTCGATGCGGTCGTGACCGGTGGTCGAAAGCTGCCAGTCGATGGTCGACCCGCCTCCGCGGGCCTTCGCAACCGGTTCGCCGAAGGCGGCGAACGGAATCGCGAGGATCATCGCAATAGTGACTAGACGCGTTAGCGAGAACCGAATCATGTTGTTCCTCCTCTGATGAAACCATACGCACAGGGGACAAATCCCCGGTGCCCCACTCCCACTCTCGTGGGTCTGACGACAGTTACGGCAAGACGCGGATGGGTAACTATACGCGCGACATCGTCACGGACGAATGTGATTTCTCTCACGCTCGGGGGACGGACCGCAAGATTTTGGTAAGCAGACGACGCTTTTGATGGTCCGGTCTGGTCCCTCGGAGGCGCTCACTCCCACTCGATGGTGCCCGGAGGCTTGGAGGAGATGTCGTAGACGACGCGGTTGATCCCGCGAACTTCGTTCACGATGCGCCGGGAGATGCGGTCGAGGAGCTCGTGGGGCATCCGAAACCAGTCGGCGGTCATGAAGTCCGCGGTGGTCACGGCCCGAACGGCGCAGACGTTTTCATAGGTTCGCTCGTCGCCCATGACGCCGACGCTCTTGACCGGCAGGAGGACGGCGAAGGCCTGGGCGATCTCCCGATAGAGGCCGGCGGCGCGGATCTCCTCGATGACGATCTGATCGGCGTTTTGAAGGATGTTCACCCGCGCCTCAGTGACTTCGCCGAGGATCCGCACGGCCAGACCGGGCCCGGGAAAGGGGTGGCGCCAGACGAATTCCTCTTCCAGGCCAAGCTCCAGTCCGAGCTGGCGCACCTCGTCTTTGAAGAGCTCTCGCACCGGCTCGATGAGTTTGAGACCCATCTTCTCCGGCAGGCCGCCGACGTTGTGATGGGTCTTGATGACCGCGGAAGGTCCCTTGATGGAGACGGATTCGATGACGTCGGGATAGAGAGTGCCCTGCACGAGAAACTCGACGTCCGGAATTCTCTTCGCCTCTTCCTCGAAGATGGCGATGAACTCGTTGCCGATGCGCTTGCGCTTCGCCTCCGGATCTTCGATCCCGGCCAGGCGCTCGTAGAAGCGCTGGCGGGCATCGACCTGCAGGAAACGCAATCCCAGGCGATCGCTGAGGCGCGCACCGACCTGCACGGACTCGTTTTTCCGGAGGACACCGTTGTCGACGAAGACCGCAGTGAGTTGATCGCCGATGGCCTCGGCGACGAGCAGAGCGGCCACCGTGGAATCGACGCCCCCGCTGACGGCCACGATGGCGCGCCGATCGCCGACCTGGCGCCGGATCTCTTCCACCTTGCGGCGGCGAAAGTCCCCCAGGTCCCAGGAGGGCTCACATCGGGCGATGCCGAACAGAAAGTTGCGCAGAATCTCCGTGCCCGCTTCGGTGTGCGTGACCTCGGGATGAAACTGGATGCCATAGCACTGGCGTTCCGCGTTTTCGAATGCCGTCACCGGCGCGCTGGGCGAAGTGGCGGTCGTGTGAAAGCCGGGCGGTCCGGCCAGAATGTGGTCTCCGTGACTGGCCCACACCCGCTGATGTTTCGGGGTCCCGGCGAAGAGGGGAGAGTCAGCGAGGATGTCGATCTCGGCGCGGCCGTACTCGCGCTCGGAGGCGGCCTCGACCCTCCCCTTCAGGAAGTATGCGGTGAGCTGCATCCCGTAGCAAATGCCGAGGATGGGGACGCCGAGCTCGAAGATCTCCCTCGAACAGTATGGGGCTCCCTCGGCGTAGACCGACTGGGGGCCGCCCGACAGAATGATGGCGCGAGGACTGAGCTCACGAATCTTTTCGATCGGATGATCGAATGGATGAACGACCGAGTAGACACTCTGTTCGCGGATGCGCCGAGCGATCAGTTGCGTGTATTGGGAGCCGAAGTCGAGGACGAGGACGGTCTGCGCAGGGAGCACGCGCGCATTCTAGTGCAGGGGGCGAAGGGGTAGGTGGCAGGGCGCAGCCCCAAGGTCATTCGACAAAAAGGAAGGGGCCGCCTGCGCATTGCCTGGTGCGCGGCGGCCCGGAAGGTGGGAGGTGCATCACGGGGGTTTGTGTGATGCGGTGTGCTTCGTTCGTCACTACCTATGACGATGGCCACGCCGCGATGTTGCGCCCTCCGGACGTTCGGTTGCCGGTTGTTTACAACAGGTTCCTGAGCTCCTTGCCCGGCTTGAAGCGGATGGTGTTGCCGGGTGGGATTTTCACCTCGACCCCGGTCTTGGGGTTGCGGCCGATGCCCTTCTTACGCTGTTTGACCTGGAAAACGCCGAAGCCACGCAACTCGATGCGCTGCCCCCGCGCCAGAGCGTTCCGGAGACCTTCGATCACGGTGTCGACCGCCTGGGCTGCCTTGACGCGGGAAATTTCCGACTCTTCCGCGACTTTGTTGACGATGTCCGCCTTGATCATCTTTCCTCCGAAGGCGCTGATTATACAAAAGTTGCGGACCGACACCATGGAACGACACAGGATCGATGTCTGGCTCAAGCTGGTCTGTCTGGTCAAACACCGGGCGGATGCGACGGAGGCGTGCAAAGGCGGGAAGGTCAAGATCAACGGCCTGCGGGTGAAGCCCGCGGCGGCCGTGAGCAAAAATGACCTCGTGGAGTTCTACGACGGAGCGGACCATTACCGCCGCGTCGTCGTTCAGGCGCTGCCCGCCGGAAATGTCTCGAAGGAAGACGCCAGAACGATGTATCTCGATCAGACTCCGGAGCGAACCACCGTCGAAAAGGTGGCCATGTCGCGCGAGCGCGGCATGGGCCGGCCCACCAAACGGGACCGGCGGGAGATCGACAAGGTCAGGGCGCAGGGCCCGGAGCAGGAATGAAGCGCTCCCCGTTCCTCTACCGTTGATTTCCTGCGAACGCGCCCTGAAAAAGTCAGGGCGCGTTCACGAACCTGCGCATCTCGACATTTGCGATCAGGCCGATGGCGATGAAGAACATCATCGTCGATGAGCCGCCATAGGAGATCAGCGGAAGCGGAATGCCCGTCGTCGGCAGGATGCCGATCTGCATCGAGACGTTGATCAGGATGTGAAAGACGAAGAAGGCCACAAGGCCGATGATCAGGAATGTGCCTCCTCGGTCACGGGCATGCTTGGCGAACGTCAAGGCCAGAATGACGAAATAGAGGTAAAGCCCCAGCACGACCGTCACCCCGATGAATCCCCACTCTTCCCCCAGCACCGAGAAGATGAAGTCCGTGTGATGTTCGGGGACGAACCCGAATTTCCCCTGCGTTCCGTGACGGAATCCCTTGCCGTGGATGCCACCCGAGCCGATGGCGATCTTGGCTTGCGTGACCTGGTATCCCGATCCGAGAGGATCTCTCTCCGGGTTGAGGAAGATCATCACCCGTTCCTTCTGATACGGCTTGAGGAACAGGAACCACCCGGCCGGGAGAGCCAGCGCGGCGATGAGGATCATGGCCACCCATACCTTCGGACGGATGCCGCCGAAGAACATGGCCACGGCATACAGCGGAAAGAAGGACGCCGCCGTTCCGAAGTCGGGCTGAATGATGATCATCCCCACCGGCAGACTGATGATGCCCATCACGATCACGAAAGAGCGTACGTCGAGATAGGCCCGGTCATTCGAGTCGAAGAAGCGCGCCACCATGAGCGCGGTGAAGATCTTCATGAACTCCGAGGGTTGGAACTGGAAGCCGCCGATGTGGATCCATGAGCGCACGTTGGCGGTCAGTCGCCCGAAGACCATCAGGTAGAGCAAGAGGGCGATCCCCACGCCGTAGAGGATGGGGGCGATGTCGAAGAGGACGTGGTAGTCGACGATCATGAAGGCCACCATCAGGGCGATGCCGATGCAGACCCAGAGCACCTGCTTTTTGGCGGTGTTCAGCGTGGGATCGCCGTAGAAGGTGGCGCTGTAAACGAGCAGCACGCCGATGCAGGCCAGGACGATGGCCGTGCCGAGGAAGTTCCAGTCGATGTTCGGGCCGCGGTCTCTGAAGATCATCGTGTGCTCGGAAGGGGCAGTTCCCCTTCCCGGATTTGCTCGAGCGTTTCGGGGTTGTTGAGGTCGAGCCGCGCGCCCTGGACTTTGTCGCGGAAGCCGGACTCGTAGAGGAGCTTGGCCAGCGGGGCTGCGTCGGCGCCCCCCGCTCCGCCGTGTTCCACGAAGACCACCACCACCATCTGCGGGTTGTCTCGGGGAGCAAAAGACGCGAACCAGGCGTGGTCACGGTATTTGAACGGGAGCGAGTTGGCCTTGATCCAGCCGGAGTAGGCGATGACCTGCACCGAGCCGGTCTTGCCGGCGATGTCCAGACCTTCGACGCGGGCATTGGCGCCGGTTCCGCCCTGCTCGTTGACGACGGCCCACAGTCCCTGGCGAACGGCCTTGAGCGCGGAGGGGGAGAGCTGGACCTCGTGCAGGACGCGGCTGGGAACCCGGAAGCGTTTGTACGAACCGTCCTTCTGCACCCGGTCGACGAATTTGACGACGTGGGGTTGGAAGACTTTGCCACCGTTGGCCACGGCCGCGGCCATGTTTGCCACCTGCAGGGGAGTGACGATGAGCGGCCCCTGGCCGATGGCGACCGAAATGGTCTCCGAGGGATACCACTTGCGATTCTGTTTCACGCGCGCCCACTCGGTGGAGGGGACGATGCCGGCGCGCTCACCATCGAGGTCGATGTGAGAGATCTCGCCGAAACTCAACTTGCGCGCGTAGTCATGGATCCGATCGACGCCCAGGCGGCCGCCGGTGTTGTAGAAATAGATGTCACAGGAGACTTTGAGGGCGCGCTCGACGTTGACGGCGCCGTGCCCCTCTTTCTTCCAGCAACGGAAGCGGCGGCCGAAGAAGACGCCGCTGCCGCCGCAGTTGAACGTGGTCTGAGGATCGACAGCCCCTTCGGAGAGTCCGGCCATGGCCATGACGATCTTGAAGACCGAGCCGGGGGAGTAGAGGCCCTGAATGGCGCGATTCAGCTCGATCTTGAAGGGATTGCTGGTGATGGTCTTGTAGACGTCGGGGGCGAAGCGGCGCGAGTAGACGTTGGGATTGTAGGCGGGGGAGGAGACCATGGCCAGGACTTCGCCGTTGCGGGGATCGAGCACGACGGCCGAGCCCACCATCTCGTTCTCGACGAAGTACTGCTCGGCGCGGCGCTGGAGCTCGAAGTCGAGCGTGAGATAGATGTTGTCGCCCGGAACGGGCTGCTTCTTGGCCGGGACGTATTCGCTGAGCCGGCGTCCGTCGGCGTCGTACTCCCAGTATTCGGCGCCACCGCGGCCGCGAAGGTACTGGTCGTACATCAGCTCGACCCCGCGCTTGCCGATCAGTTGTCCCTGCTCCAGGTCGCGGTTCTGCTTCATGTCGCGCTCGTTGACCTCGCCGATGAAGCCGAGAACATGCGCGGCCATGGTGCCGTAGGGGTAGTTGCGACGCTGGACCGGGACCACGTTCAGCTCCGGGAAGGCAATCGACTGTGCCTGCACGGAGGCCACTTGAGACATGCTCACGTCTTCGCCGACCGTGAAGGGCTCCGTGAAGGGCGTCCCTTTCGTCTCTTTGTCCCAGCGGGCCAGCATCTCCAGGGGAGGCTTGTTGAGCACCTGGGAGAGGAAGGCGATCAGCTTGTCACGTCGTTTCTTGTCCGCCTTCAGCAGCGGCTTCATGACCACGCGATCGACCTGCAGGCGGTAGGCGGGCTGGTTGTCGGCGAGGATCTTCCCGTGCCGGTCCATGATCAAACCGCGTTTGGGAGGGATCTCGATCTCGCGCAGGGCGTTGGCCTCGGAGAGGCCGCGGTACTTCTCGGCCTGCACGCCCTGAACGAACCAGAACGAGCCGGCCAGGAAGACGAAGGCGGCTACGATCGCCCACAGGATGGCGTTGATGCGGAACTGCAGAAATTTCTGGTCGTCGCGATAGACACGCATGTGAGGGTTCCTGGTTTCTGGTTGCGGGTCGCTGGTGGAGGGCCAGCAACCGGCAACCAGTAACTAGCAACGGTTTGGTCACCAGGCCGTCTTGCTGCGCGTGGCCGCGATCGGCTCCTCGCGCAGGAACAACGTCAGGAGCTGATAGACGAGCATTCCGAACAGGAGCGTGAAGATGGTCTTGACGAGCAGAGCCTGCTCGAACATCTCCACGCGCTGTTTCATGAGGATGTTCACCAGCACGTAAATCACCAGCTCATTCACGATGACCGCGCCACCCAGGCACGCGCCGAACGCCAAGGCACCGCGGAGGGCCAGGCGGGCGTTGATGGAGGAGACGATGTAGGCGCAGACCGTGAGGGAGAAGGCGTGCAAGCCGAAGGGGGCATTCGAAAACGCGTCCTGAACGAATCCGGCCAGCACGCCGGCAGCAATCGCGCCGAGGACGTTGCCGCCCATCGAGTAGTAGATGACCAGGATGACGTAGGGATTGAAGAAGGCCAGAGCGTTCGGATAGAAGCTGTCCAGCAGTGAGTGCAGGGTCAGCGCGAGCAGCAGGCCAATGGCGAACCTCAGCCACCTCACGGCTCGTACCTCACGACCTGCGACGGGATCTTGCGGGTATGGATCACGATCACTTCCTCGATGGTCCCGAAATCGACGGCCGGCTTGACCGTGATGGTTTTGAAGAGAGATTGTCCCGGGTCGGAGCGGACCACCGTGCCGATGGGAATGCCTTTGGGGAAGATGCCGTCGATGCCGGCGGTCAGGACGCGGTCCCCGGGCTGCACGTCGGCCAGGGAGGGGATGTCCAGCATCTGCACGATGGAGCCCCCTGTGCCGCGCACCACGCCCTGGCGGCGGGTGCGCTCCACGAGCGAGCCCACCGAGCAGTTGTTGTCGGTGACCAGTTGCACCTTGGCCAGATCGTTGGTGGTGAGCACGACTCTGCCGATCAGGCCATTGGCGTTGGCCACGATGTCGTTGACCTGCACACCGTCCGCGGAGCCGTGGTCGATGATCACGGATTTGAAGCGTCCGGCCGTGTCCAGCATGATGGTCTGGGCCATGGACGTCTCGAAGTCGAATTGTTCGGAGTAGGCGAGCAGGCTGCGCAGCCTGCGCAGATCGCTGCCGGACTGGCGGAGCTTGAGGTTCTCGCTAGTGAGGGTGCCCACCTTGCGGCGAAGGTCGACGTTCTCATTCACGGCCCGGCGCATGTCGATGTAGCCGGAATGAATGTCCTGCAGCGTGCCTCCCACCCAATTGACGAACTTGGGAACGGGCGAGAAAACGGTCATGACCGTCCGCTCGAACATCGTGCGGGTCTCTCCGATGTATCGCGTCCTGCTGCTGACGCTCATCAAAAAGAAGAGCAGCGAGAGGACGACGATGAAGAGGAGGGTGGGGCGGCGCGGGATGACGTCAGTCGGTACAGCCATGGTTTTCGCCAGCGAAGCTCAGCAGGATTCCTGCCACTCCATGTTGCTGGTTGTTGGTTGTCGGTTCTCTGCGGAAGTCGGGTGTTGGGCCAAGGCCCCGCAAGCAACCAGCAACCAGTCACCAGTAACCGTTACTCGATCGAGATTTTGCGCAGCAGGTTGAAGTCCGTGAGCATCTGGCCGGTTCCCAGGGCCACGCACGCCAGGGGATCCTCGGCGAGCGTCACCGGGAGGCCGGTCTCTTCCCGAAGACGGCGGTCCAGGTTCTTGAGCATCGACCCGCCGCCGGCGATGATGATGCCTTTGTCCATGATGTCGGCGGAGAGCTCGGGCGGGGTGCGCTCGAGCGCCACCCGGACGGCCTCGACGATCGTGGCCACGGTCTCGGAAAGCGCCTCGCGGATCTCTTCGTCGCTGACCACCAGCGTCTTGGGGACGCCTTCGACGAGGTCGCGACCCTTGATCTCCATGGTCATCTCCTCGTCCAGAGGAAAGGCCGAGCCGATCTCCATCTTGATCTGTTCGGCCGTGCGCTCGCCGATCAGGAGGTTGTACTTGCGCTTGATGTACTGGATGATCGCGTCATCCATCTCGTTGCCGGCCACCCGCACCGAGCGCGAGTAGACGATGCCGGCCAGAGAGATCACGGCCACGTCCGTGGTTCCGCCGCCGATGTCCACGATCATGTTGCCGGTGGGGTCGGTGATGGGCAGGCCGGCACCGATGGCCGCGGCCATGGCCTGTTCGATCAGGTAGACCTCGGTGGCGCCGGCGCGCAGCGCGGAATCCTTGACGGCCCGCTTTTCCACCTGGGTGATTTCGGAGGGAACGGAGATGACGATGCGGGGCTTCACCAGGAAGCGCCGTCCGTGGGCCTTCTCGATGAAGTACTTGATCATCTTCTCGGTCACTTCGAAGTCGGCGATGACGCCGTCCTTCATCGGCCGGATGGCGACGATGTTACCCGGCGTGCGGCCGAGCATTTCCTTCGCTTCCTTGCCGACCGCCTCGACGTTGTTGTTGATCTTGTTGACCGCGACGATCGACGGCTCGCGCACGACGATGCCTTTGTTCTTTGCGTACACGAGCGTGTTCGCGGTTCCCAGGTCGATCGCGAGATCGTTCGAGAACATCGAGAGAAGCGATTTCACAGCCATTCGATTGGTCTTTTCCTTGGTGGAGTTTTACCCAGCGACGAGCGGGCTTTGTGCAAAAGGGGAACCAGTTGCGTGTTGATGGTTGGTGGCTGCTGAAGAGACGAGGTTGTGGGGGCGGCGGAACCTCCGCCAACGGCCAGGTGTCTACAGCGAGCTATTCTTCGACGATCACGATCTGCGATTCTACCTTTTGATTGCCAGCGGAATCGACGGCTTTGATGACCACGACGTTCCGCCCCACTTTGTCGAAGGCCACCAGCTTCTGAAAGGAGCCGTTGGATTCGACATCCACTTCTTCATCATTGATGAAGACCGTGGCTCCCGGCTCGGTCGTTCCGGCGATCGTATAGAACTGGCCTCCCACGTGGAAAGGCGCCTTCATCCGGAGGGCCGGCGCACTGCGATCCTGTCCGTCAGGCAGGGACTTGGTTCCGCCCGCCACCCGGAAGCGGCGGTACGCGGAGAAGGGCCCCACGTCGCCGTCCGGACCGACCGAAGCGACGCGCCAGTAGAAGGAGCCTTCCTGCGTCACTCCGGCGATGGCCGAGGTCTTGGGCATCCGCTTGTTGATCTCCTGGGTCGAGAAGAGGCGGGACCGGGACACCTGCAGCACGTAGGCCGTGCCCTGGAGTTGCGGTTGCCACATCATCTGCACGGTCAGCTCAGGAGAGAGTTGAAAGACCTGATTGTCTCCGGGCGACAACAGGGCTGGAGGCATGGTCAGTTTCTTCACAGGAGAGATCGCTCCCTCGCGCGAAGCGCTCACTTTCTCGCCGGAGGTGAGGCGGATGGCTGCGCCTCCCTTCTCCGGGGACACCGAGGCGGCGCCCCGTGTGTTGACGATGGACGTGGCCTTGTCGCCCACTCCGACCTGCGTGGTGGACTGCGATTCGATCACCACCTGCGTCCCTGGTGTGCGGACGGTGGAGGCATCGCTGGTCGTGGCCACCTCAACGGAACCGACGCGCATCTGCACCACGTTGGTCTTGGCGTTCGTGCCGGGGGTGATGGCGGAGTAGATCTCGAGCAAGGCATTGGACCCCACGGTGTAGAGGGTGCCACTGGAGAAAATGAGCTCGGCGGAGGCGCGGTCCCCGGTCTTCACCCAGTCGCCGTTGATCAGGGCGGTGCGCGGATCGGCATCTTTCCAGTCGCCGGCCGCTCCCTTCTGATACTTGACGTCGCCTTCCACCGTGAGGAACTGCGCGTCACTCTCCTGGTCGCCGGCACCGCTGAGGGCGGCCCGGCTGATGGTCTGGGACTCGACGGCGGCGTTATGCGCATCCTCGAAGCGAGTGGCGTTGAAATGCGTGTTGGCGGCGTCCAGCTTCTGCTGGGCGCGGTTGAATTCGTTGCGGTGGGAGTTGAAGTCCGCCGAAGAGGCGAGGGTGTTGAGCGCCTGCCGGGCCGAGGCGATGGCGGACTCGGCTTTCTCCTTCGGATTGGCCTGCTGGCTGTGCCAGAACCACCAACCCGCTCCACCCAGGGCCAGGAGAAGCACCACCAGACCGATCTGCTTGAGGCGATCGATCGAGATCAGATACCAGTCGATATCCGCGCCGGTGACTCGTTTCCTGGCCATTTCAGACGAGGCGGCAGAGGGCAGGGCGCAGGGCGCAGAGTGTCGCTCCGCTGCGCCTTGCGCCCTGCATGCTGCCCTCGACGAGTTATAGCACACGGAACACAATGGTTGCCGCTCGCGCCCGGGAATAGGTAGACTGCGCCGCTTTTTCTTGAGCGACGGCCGGATTTCCCAACTGGTCCTCGAAAGGTAGTCTCCATGCTCAAAGTAATGCGCGATAGCTTTCACCACCTCAAGTGGGTCCTCCTCATCGTTGTGGCGGCCTTCATCTTCGGCTTTGTTTTCGTCAACATGGGCATGGGCGGTAGCGGAGTCAGCAGCAAGGACGAAGCCCTCACTTATGCGGCCCGTGTCAACGGCGAGACCATCACCTACAGCGACTACTACCGCGCGCTGAAGAACGTGGAGTCGATGTACCAGCAGCAGTTCGGGCAGCAGTTCACGCCCGAGATGGCGGCGTCGCTGAACCTGCCGCAGCAGGTCATCAACATGCTCGTCGATCAGCGGCTGATGACCCAGCAGGCCAGCCGTCTTCATCTCGACGCCAGTCCGGAAGAGGTGCGCCGGAAACTGCTCTCCATCCCCACCTTCTCCGAGAACGGGAAGTTCATCGGCATGGAGCTGTATAACCGCTACATCACCGGCCCACTGGGCTATGCCAGTGCGGCGGAGTTCGAGGCCGACCTGGGCCGCGACATCTCTCTCCAGAAGATGGAGAGCGCGCTGCAGAATTCGGTGGTCCTCTCGCCGAAAGCCGTCGACGCGGAGTACCGCCGCGCCAATGAGAGCGCCAAGGTCCGTTACGTGCTGATGCCCGCTGCGGCCGGTGCGAACGTCACCGTGGCTCCGGCCGAGGTGGATGCGTATTACAAGCAGAATCAGGCCGACTACACGCATGGAGAGCAGCGCCGGGTCCGGTATCTCGTAGCGGATTTCGCGAAGATCCGCGCCGAGGTGAAGCCGACCGATGCCGAGTTGCGCAAGCTGTATGAGGCCAGCAAAGACACCCTCAAGCGTCCGGGCTCGGCGCACGTGCTGCACATCCTGGTGAAGTCGGAGCCGGGGGCGACCCCTCAGGCCGATGCCGCCGCTCGCGCGAAAGCGGAGGCGTTGGTGAAGCAGCTTCGCGGCGGAGCCGATTTCGCGACGCTGGCCCGTGTGAATTCCGAGGATCCGTCGTCGTCCGGCAACGGCGGCGACATGGGTTGGGTGGACATGGGCCGGACGGTGGAACCGTTCGAGCGCGCCATCTTCTCGGTGCCTCTGAATACGGTCAGCGATCCGGTGCGGTCTGCCGAGTACGGCTACCACATCGTCAAGGTGACCGAGCGCCGTCAGGAGAGCGTGCAGTCCTTCGAGGAGGCCCGTCCGGCGCTGGAAGCCCGCGCCGCGAACGACATGTCCAAGGACATCGCCCGCGCCGAGATCAACCGCGTGAACGCGGCCATCAAGCAGAAGAAGCCCGCCAACGCCTTGGAGTTCTCGGCGCTCGGAACGGGTCGTCTGACCTCCAACGACGCCGGTTGGATCGGCCGCTCCGAGGCCGTCGGTGGCCTGGGCAACAATGCGCCGCTCTCGCAGTGGATTTTCGCCGCGAAGGACGGGGACACCAGCGATCCCATCGGAACCTCCAAGGGCATCGCCATGGCCTACGTCGAGGCGCAGCGCACGGGAGGGGTGGCCGCGCTATCCGAGGTGCGTGATCGGGTGGAGCAGGACGTGAAGAGCCAGAAGGCGCGCGAGGCCGCGCGCGATCAACTCGCGCAGATGGTGGCCGGCTCGCCGAACGTGGATGCAATCGGGCAGAAGAGCGGCCGTCCCGCGCAGGATGCGACCATCGATCGCCAGGGCACGATCCCGGGACTGAACGGGGACACCACGCAGTTCGTGGAGGCGGCTCTGAAAGGAAACGCCGGCCAGATCCAGGGTCCGGTCGTGGTCGGAGACGGTGCGGTGGTCTTCCAGATCCTCGAGCAGAAGAAGGTGACGCCGGAAGATCTGGCCGCCAATCGAACCGCATTCGCGGATCGCCTGCGCGACCAGCAGGCTCGCCAGTTGCGCTCGGTGCTGGTCGAGAAACTGCGCAAGGGTGCGCGTGTGGAGATCAACGACACCATCACCCGTCCGACGACCGCACCGCCGCCGGCAGGAGTGTAGTTGACCGTATCCGGAATCGCCCCGAAGTGGGATGAGCCTGCGATCCGCGTGCTGATGATGCCGCGGGATACGAACGCGCACGGCACGATCTTCGGCGGCGTGATCCTTTCGTACATCGACCAGGCCGGCGCGATCGAAGCGCGCCGGCAGGGTCTGCACTTCATGGTCACCGTGTCGATGGACAAGGTCGTGTTTCACGAGCCTGTCTTCGTCGGCGACCTGGTGAGCTTCTGGACCGAGACCCTGCGTATCGGAACCACCTCGATCACGACAAAAGTCGTGGTCGAGGCCATCCGTGCCGGAGATCCCAAGCAGCGGGTCACCGTGACCGAGGCGCACGTGGTCTACGTGAATATGGGGCTGGACGGGAAGAAGGCGACGATCCGGCGCGAGACGAACGCGTACGACGAGTAGTCTTCTTCCTTCGTCTTCGTCTTCGTCTTGTCGTCTTGTCGCCAAGTCGCCAAGTCGCCAAGTCGTCGAGTCGCCAAGTCGTCGAGTCGTCGAGTCGTCCATTTTCGTCGATGGAGTCTCACAGGCTCATAGGCTCATAGGCTCACAGTCGCATAGACGCCTGGGCCAACGACACCTATGAGACTGTGAGACTGTGAACCTATGAGACTTCGTGGCGCCTGAGGGGACACTCGACGACGCGAAGACTCGACGACTCGACGACGCGAAGAAGACGGGAAGACGCGAAGAAGACCCGACGACTCGAAGACGAGAGGACTACTTCTTCCGCGCAGACCGCGCAGACCGCACAGACCGCATCCTGTCCAGCCTTTCGCGGATGGCGCTCTCCGCTCCGCTGTCTTTGGGCTCGTAGAATCGCCGTCCGGTCAGGGACTCGGGGAGGCAGTCCATGGCCGCGGTCTGTTCCTCGAAGTCGTGGGCGTACTGATAACCGCTGCCATAGCCGAGGTTCTTCATCAGTCGTGTCGGGGCATTCCGGATGTGCAGGGGGACGGGCGGGTTGTCACCGCGGCGAACTTCGCGGACCGCTTCGCCATAGCCGGCATAGGCTGCATTCGATTTCGGGGCCGCCGCCAGATACGTCACCAATTGCGCCAGGGCCACGCCGGCTTCGGGCATCCCGATGAAGTGCACGGCTTCCTTCACGGACACGGCCAGCATGAGCGCCCGCGGATCCGCATTGCCGATGTCTTCCGACGCCGCCCGGACCATGCGCCTCGTGATGTAGAGAGGGTCTTCGCCCCCTTCCAGCATGCGCACCAGCCAGTAGACGGCGGCATCCGCGTCGCCGTTGCGAATCGATTTGTGCAGCGCGGAAATGATGTTGTAGTGCTCGTCGCCGGCCTTGTCGTACATGAGCGAGCGTCGTTGCAGGACCTCCTGGACCTGTCCGACGTCCGCGGGCTCCTCGGATGGGGTGGCGGTTTCGACGACCAGTTGCAGGCTGGTCAGTGCCTGGCGGGCGTCGCCCGCCGAGGTGGCGGCGATGAAGTCGAGCGCCGCATCCGACAGCGTGACACCGAACGATTTGACGCTGGGGTGCTCGGCAGCGCGCCGGAGGATCCGGACCACCTGTTCGCGTTCCAGTGCCGGGATGACCACCACCTTGGACCGGGACAGCAGTGCGGAATTCACTTCGAAGGAAGGGTTCTCCGTGGTCGCCCCGATGAGCGTGATGTCGCCCGATTCGACGTAGGGTAGAAACGCGTCCTGCTGGGCCTTGTTGAAGCGGTGGATCTCATCGATGAACACGATGGTCTTCGAGCCGCGGGTCTGCCGGGCCTTGCGCGCCTCTTCCATCAGGGCCTTGATGTCCTTGATGGAGCTCGAGGTGGCCGAGAACGTGACGAAGCGTGCCCGCGTCGTGCGCGCGATGATCCGGGCCACGGTCGTTTTTCCGGAGCCCGGCGGCCCCCAGAAAATCATGGAGGGGATGCGGTCGTTCTCAATGGCGTTGCGCAGGAACTTCTTTTCGCCCAGAAGGTCTTCGAGGCCGACCACTTCATCCAGCGAGGAAGGGCGAAGACGTTCCGCGAGGGGAGCGTCGGCGGATTGGACAGCCGGCGCAGGAACGTTGTCGTCGTCGCCGAAGAGAGACCCGGTCATTCTCCGATCTTATCCCGCCCTTCACTGGGCAGGTGGCAGTGGGCAGGCCGCGGTGGGAAGCGGGCAGGAGCCGTCCCCTGCTCCTCAGGCCAGCAGCGAGAAATCGATGTTGCCTCCGCTGACCACGATGGCCACCGGACCGCGCGGGCGGATCTTGCCGGTGAGTAATGCAGCGATGCCGAGGGCGCCCGTCGGCTCGATGACCAGTTTGGTGCGGTACATCGCCCACTTCACCGTTTCCAGCAGGACCTCGTCGTCCACGCTCACCACGTCGCGGACTCGCTCCCGGATGATGGCGAAGTTTCGCTTTCCGAGAGCCAGCGTGCGGGCTCCGTCGGCGATCGTCTTCGGCGGCTCGATCTCGACGATGTGGCCGCTGTGGAAGGATTGTTCGCCGTCGTTGCCCAGTGCCGGCTCGACGCCGTAGACGTCGATGTCCTCGCGCAGGGAAGTGGCGGCCAGTGCCGTGCCTGAGAGCAGTCCTCCTCCGCCGAGAGGGGTGATGATGGTCGTCACCTCAGGCCACGCTTCAACGATCTCCAGGCCGACGGTTCCGGCCCCGGCGATGATTCGTTCGTCGTCGAACGGCGGGATGACTGCCGCGCCCGTTCGGGCGGCGATCTCACGGGCCACGGTGTCGCGTGTCGCCGCGGTGACGCCCGCCTGCACGACCTCGGCACCGTAGGCGCGGGTGGCTTCGACTTTCGAGGCCACCGAGTTCTCCGGCATGACGATCGTGGCCGGGATCCCCAGGATTCTGGCCGCCAGCGCGACGCCCTGGGCGTGGTTCCCGGAGGAGAAGGCGACCACGCCCCGGGGACGCTGCTCGTCGTCGAGTTGCAGAAGTGCGTTCATGGCGCCCCGGATCTTGAACGAGCCGGCACGCTGGAGGTTTTCGCACTTCAGCCGCACTTCCACGCCCGCGCGCTCGGAGAGGGAGCGGCTGGGAAGGAGCGGTGTTTCATGGATGCGGCCGAGGATCCGCGCGGCCGCGGCCCGGATGGCGGCTAAGTCGATGTTGTGGTTGAAGTTTGGCGAACTCACCCGCGGTAGTATAAACTCCTGTCGATTATTTGATTTACTGAGCAGCACCAAGGACACTCGGGTTGGAGGTTGGGGTTATGTGGCGATGGGTTACCCGCGGCCTGGTTCTCACCATTGTAGCGGTCTGTGCTTCGGTACTGGCCGCACAGACATTTGAGTTCAGGGGCGACGTCGATTCTCCCGATCCGACGCGTCCGCAGTCGGGCCTGATTCTCGTGAAGGGATGGGCTCTGGATCCGACGACGATCAATCGGATCGAGCTCTGGGTGGACGACACCTAT
The DNA here is from genome assembly GCA_039932995.1 of Acidobacteriota bacterium. Lineage (GTDB taxonomy): Bacteria > Acidobacteriota > Thermoanaerobaculia > Gp7-AA8 > Gp7-AA8 > QHVT01. Next base: position 42,034 of record JBDTOZ010000740.1, read on the forward strand.
CAGCATCAGGCGATCATGTTCCTGCCACGCATCGACGTGGAACAGGCCTATCCGGATTGGCCGGGCATCCACTCGGCGCGTCCCGGGTTCATCACCGGCTTCCTGGCCAGTCGCTTCTCCGACGGTTCTCACACCGTGGAGATCCGCGTCTACACGGCGGACGGCAAAGTGCACGGCGTCGGGCGGCGCAGCATCAACATCAACAACAGCATCAATCAGCCGCCGTTCGGGTTCCTGGACATCCCGGACGGAAAGGGTGTGTACAACGTCTCCGGTGCCTTCCCGGTCTCGGGCTGGGCCGCGGATACGGACGGCATCCAGCGCATCGAGGTGCTCGTCGACAACGGCATCCTCCAGGGCGGCATCCACGGTGACGCCCGTCCGGACGTCGGGGCCACGTTCCCCGACTTTACCGGCGCCATGTTCAGTGGCTGGGTCGCGAATGTCGACTCCACGCGGATCGAGAACGGCATCCACACCTTGACCATCCGCGCCGTCGACCGTCAGGGCATCGAAAACACCATCGGTCACCGGACGGTCCAGGTCATCAACAACGACTCGTTCCTCAAGCCGTTCGGATATCTCGACGAACCGCAGCGCGATGCCATCCTGTTCGGCACCTCCTGCAGCGGCGACGATTCGCCGCCCATCGTTTCGCCCCCCATCCGTCCTGAGGAGCACCTCACCGCCGTCCGCGGTTGGGCTCTGGACCTCGGAACGCGCGGCGGCACAGGCCGGGTCGGCTATGCCGAGCTCCTGGTCGACGGCGTGCCCTGGATCACCACCGACAACTGCGGTGCCGTGGCCGGTCGCTACTCGAACTGTCTTGGCGTGCCCCGGTACGACGTGGCTCGCTATTACCCGACCTTCCCCGACGCACCTCGCGCCGGCTTCATCTTCACGCTCGATGTGGGCGCCTTGATCACCCTGGGTGTTTCGCCCGGCCTGCACAATCTGATGGTGCGGGTCGGCGATGTCGAGCAGACGTTCGCCGAGCTTCCCAATCGCGACGGCATTCCGGTCTTCTTCCAGTGCGTGCAGGATTCGTTCAATTTCTCCGGCTACGGGTTCATCGAGTTCCCTCAGACGTCTGACTATGTGAGCGGTGACGTGTTGTTCCGCGGCTGGACGTTCGGCGACAACAGCAACGTCAGCGTCGTGGAAGTGATCGTCGACGGAAACTTCGTGGGACAGGCGCAGTATGGTTACCCGCGCCCCGATGTCGAAGACCAGTATCCGACCCAGGCCCTGCGCGCCCGGAACTCGGGGTGGATCTTCAACATGGACACGCGCAAGCTGACCAACTCGCGGCACCGCCTCACGGTTCGCTCCGTCACCTCGCAAGGCCAGCGGTGGGAGATCGGCTCCGTCGACTTCTACGTGACCAACGGCGCCCCGCAACCCTGATTCGCTTTCTTCGCACCAGCAAAAAGCCCGGCGATTGCCGGGCTTTTCATTTGTTGCTGGTTACTGGTTACTGGTTACTGGTTGCTGGTTGCTGGTTACTGGTTGTCTGCGGTTTCTGGCCTTGGCAGTTTCCGGAGTGCGGTCCAGGCGACGAACCGCAGACAACCAGCAACCAGCAACCAGTTAACATTCACCGCCGGCTAGAAGAGTTTGAGGAACACTACGTTTGCCACGAACCCCTCCTGCGCATTGCGGCCGATGGTCTTGCCGATGTCGAGGCGGAGCAGGGTGCCGTAAGGGCCGACGGTCTGGCCTGCGATCCCAAGACCTTGAAAGGGCTCCTTACTGAGGCCCGCGGTCGCGTCGTCGATGAAGGCTTGATCGTAGAAGGCCTCCATGCGGAACTGCTGGGAGAAGACGAAGCCGTAGGAGAGATGTCCGATGATGGCTTTCTCGGCACGGACCGATCCCGACTTCACGCCGTGGACGCGTTGCGATCCGAAGAAGCCCAGCTCGTATTTCGAGAAGCGATCCAGTCTCTGACCGTCGAGATAGCCGACGTCGATTCCGATGCGCTGAAACTTCGGCAGGAAGAAGCTCTTGCCGATCGAGCCGCCGAAACGCGTATAGGTTTTCTGATCGGGATTGTATTCAGCCGGATCACCCCACGGCTCCCACTCGCTCCGGCGGCTGTAGTCGTAGAAGGAAGTGAGGGTGTACCCGTGCCGCGCGTAAGTGAAGCTGACCGAGGGGCTGAGCGTGAAGGTGTCGGACGGCACGACGAAGTCTGCCGCCGTGTCCTCGGAACGTTGATAGGTTGCGTGAGCGATTCCCATCGAGAAGTCGAGCTTCCCGAACTGGAAGATCGGATGTCCGACGCGGAGGGTGAGACCGAGAGGCACGTTCTTGACCGTCTCCTCCAGGTGCTCTTCGCCGTTCCGGAACATCGTGTTCGACACCGGCACGGCGATGCCGAAGAAGTCCGCGCCTACGTTCGTGCGTGTTCCTCCGACGTTGGGATGCGTTGCATTGGCCGCCACGACGACGCCGGCGAAGAAGACGTTGGTCTGGATGCCCTTGTTGAACAGGTTGAAGTTGAAGTAGTTCAGACCGCCCAGGGGGACCACCGGGAAGTCCAGGCCCGCGTCGTGATGCACGCCCCCGAGCAGGAAGAGCTGCGAAGTGTCGAAGCCCTCCTTGACCACGCGCTCCCCGTTGCCGCGCTTCTCGAGATAGCGAAGGCCGCCTTCCGTCTCGCGGACCATCCGCGCGTCGGACGCCGACGCGGAGGCCAGCAAAGCCTGGAACTCCTGGGGGTCGAGACGGAAGTTGGTGAAGCTCGTGGATCGCTGCACGACATTGGCGCGTCCCGCGGCCGAGACCACCTGCTGCGCGTTCACTTCGTAAGGAAGCCAGATCAGCTCGCGCGCGTCGGTACCGGCCACTTCCGCGGAGGTGAGTGCGCTCCTGGTCGAGCGCGCGAACGGCACGAAGTCGACACGCTCTTCGTTCGACAGCACTTCGCCGGTCAGGTTCAGTTGCACCATGGAGATCCGCACGCGCGCCCAGGTCCGGCTGTCGATCCAGACCGTCCCCCGGTACAGCGGCAGGCTCTCGGGAGCGTTGGCCGGCGGGGAGAACCGCACTTCGTACACGTGATAGCCGAGCATGTCCGTGGGACGGACCAGTTCGTACCGGTATTCGTTGGTGAGATGGATGTCCAACGGAAGCTGGGTCACCTTCTCCGGCTGAATCAGCGGCAGCTCGGGGATGCGTCCGTACTTCCACTTCACGCCGTTGATGAAGAAGTCCTGCCACACCCAATCGGCGCGGCCGGTCGGATCCGAGAAGTAGTCCCCGGAGATGGCGGCCTCGAGAGCTTCCGCGCCTCCACCGATCTCGAATCGGAGCTTGGTGGTGTTTCGGGCGATGTAGCGGGGTTGAATCGATTCTTGGTAGGCGTCGTATGCCTGATGGTTGCGGATGATCTCTTCGACGGTGATGGCGCGCGCGGTGGCGATGTCGAGGGTCTCCCGGATCGCCGACTTGTCGGTCTTCTGCGTATAGTCGACGAGGACCGCGTACGCGTCCTTGGCCGGCGGTGCGCCGACGAGGAGCCGTCCGCCCCTGCTGCCCGTATCGGTGACGTCGCGCTCTCCCGCTGCATCGATGCGCCGCGGCCGGGCGTAGCGATCGGCTGGAAGAGAGAGGATGGTCGCCGCGCCGGCATCTCCCCGGGCCACGACGAGCGTGCGCAGGTCCTCCCCGCGGACGAAGGTCAGCACGGGCATGTCCACGGGGGCACCCTTGGCGTCCAGCACGGGAACTTTGGCCGTCGAGTCATACGCCCAGTCGCCGGTCATCGTGCGGTTGAACTGCGCCAGAGCCGAAGCCGACACGGTGCCGCTCGCATAGGCCCGCGTGGCTCCTTTGGTCAGGGCCGCGGCCAGGTCGTAGAGGGCATTCGGAGCTTCGACCGGCACGACCGCGAAGATTTTCTTGGCAGGATCGCGCTCCGCAAGCCAGGCGAAGAGCTCTTCCACGCGTGGGCCGTCGACGACGAGCGCATCGAAATACGTGTTGGCCCCGTTGTCGAACAACGCAGGAAGGCCTTCGCTCCAGGGCAGGACGATGCGCTTCGCGATCTCCAGGCCCTGCGCGGAGACGGCCAGACGTTTGATGGCGTAGGCCGTCGTGACCGGGTCGGCATTGCTGACCGCCACACCGAGTCCGTCGAACGGTCCATGGGCCTTGGCCCAGGCCAGGATGTGCTTGGTGTGCTCTTCGACATCGAGCAGAGCGTCGCCGGTGCCGGCCACGCTGTACTCGACGATGATGGTCGTCTCACCAGGGCGTGACGGGACGAAGGTCTCGAGCTCGGACTCCGCGACCCGCGCGAGAGTGTAGATGCCCGGAGAGTCCGGGGACTGATTCGTGGCCACACCGGCGCACAGGCTGCACTCGGCGGCCTGGGCGGGAAATTGCAGAAGGGCGGCCAGAAGAAAGACGACGATCAAGAGCTTTTGCATAGTTGGACTCGGATACGAGGCGGAGACGAGTGCTGCTCGCCGCGAGGGTGACCAGCGGCCCCCGTTCTCAACGCGCAGCACCGACCTTCCCATGTGACGGCGAGTTGAACGCCCCATCTACAGCCGAAATTGCCAGCCAGGGCCACGCTTTTTCTGAACCGTAACGCCGGTGCGAGGCTCCCTCCGGGGGAGTTGGACGCGTTGCGTGCGGCCGCGCGAGATGCGGATGTCGAGATCGTCGAGCTGTCGGCGGCCATCGATTGCGCGGCGGAGATCCGTGATCGGATCCGGCGGGGCATCACGACCTTCATCGCGGCCGGAGGAGATGGGACTGTGAATCACGTGCTGCAGGCCGTGGTTCACACCGAGGCCCGGCTGGCAGTGCTACCGCTCGGAACGTACAACCATTTCGCCCGCGACCTCGGCATTCCGCTGACCTGGCGGGACGCTTTGGCGGTCGCGCTCACGGGCGAGTCGCGGCAGATCGACACGGGACGCGTCAACGACCGTTTCTTCATCAACAACGTCTCGCTCGGTCTCTATCCCGAACTGGTGGCGCGCCGCGAGGAACGGGGTCGCGACTACCCGCGCTGGAAAGCACGCCTTTACGCCTTCTACACCACGCTCCGGAAGTATCCCCACGTCCATCTGGCCGTGGAGGCCGAGCATCATCACGAGAGCATCCGCACCCACCTCTTCATGGTCTCGAACAATCCGTACGAGTTGGAGCGGTTTGGTGTGGAGGCGCCCAGGAGCTCGCTCACCCAGGGCCGCCTCTCGGTCTACTGGCTTCCGCACATGTCGCGGTGGCGGCTCATGAGGATGGCCGCGCGCTACGCGGCCGGCCGGGTGCGCACGATTCCGGGGTTTCGTTCCTTCCGCACCCTCCGCCTGCGCGTGCAGTCGTCCCGTCCGGAAGTGAAAGTGGGCATCGACGGGGAGTTGTTCGCGCTGGCCACACCGCTGATCGTGACGACTGTTCCGCAGTCGCTCCTGGTACGCGTGCCGCGCGGCTGAGCGGGTTCGATCCATCCGCTCTTCGCTCTCGGTCCGGTGACGGGTGCGCGTCGTCGTCGTTACCAAAATCCACCCAGGGGTTACCGAATGGCGAAGGCTCTGTTGGGTGACCCTTCGCCGGTTCTCCGGATGGACGCCACCATAAAAATGAATTGACGAGTGGTGTGATTCTGCGTAACTGTAAGGGAACACATATATTTTTCGCGTCTCTCGCATGGTGAGAGAGATGCATTTCCTCCCCGAACCAACGTCCTCGGTGTGATGGGGTTGAGTGAACCTCCAGTTACGTTTTCGTTCAGGCCCGGTAACAGAAAATTCGAAAGGACCGAACACATGATGGCGAGATCCGTCCGCAGCTTTGCATTTTTCACCGTCCTCCTCCTCCTCGTAGCTCTTCCCATGTTCGGGCAAGGTACTTCGGGGTCCTTGACCGGAACGATCATTCATCAGGGGTCACCCCTTCCCGGCGTCACGGTGACGATCTCTTCCCCTGCCATGCAGGGAACGAAGACCGCGATCTCGAACGAGGCCGGCGATTACAACTTCGCGGCGCTCCCGCCAGGTCAGTACACCGTGAAGGCGGAGATGGAAGGGATGCAGCCGGCGACGAGCTCCATGCGCGTCAACCTGGCGCAGACCTCGCGCGTGGACTTGGAGCTCAGTCTGAGCGCGATGTCCGAGGCCATCACGGTCACCGCGGAATCGAACGCCGTCATGGAGACGACGGAGGTGCAGTCGAACTACACGGCTGAGCTCATTGCGAACCTTCCGATCGGACGCACGCTCGTGGCCACGACGCAACTCGCCCCGGGTGTGGTCGCGGGGGTGAACGGTCTGGCGATCTCCGGCTCCAATTCGTACGACAACCTCTGGACCGTCAACGGTGCCGTGGTCAACGAGAACATCCGCGGCCAACCGCACAACCTCTTCATCGAGGACGCCATTCAGGAGACGACCATCCAGACCGGCGGAGTCTCCGCGGAGTACGGCAATTTCACCGGCGGCGTGATCAACGCCATCACGAAGTCCGGTGGCAACGAATTCAGCGGCTCGTTCCGCGACAGCTTGACGAACCCGGCCTGGACGGCCGACTCCTCATTCAGAAACCCCACCACCGGCGCTCCGCCGGCCCGTCCGCCCGACCAGTTGAACGAGACGTATGAAGCCACCCTCGGCGGGCGGATTCTTCGGGACCGGCTCTGGTTCTTCCTGGCCGGCCGTCAGGCCGACACCGCCAACGTGCGGAACTTCTCGAACAGCGAAACGACGTTCGTCAACACCATCAAGGACGAGCGACTCGAGGTCAAGCTCACCGGCGCGATCACTCCGAATCACTCGATCATCGGTTCCTACCTCGAGGCTCCCGTGGACGAGGCGAACAACTGCCAGATCGGATGCTTCGACGTCTCCACGCTCAACCCCTCACGCAGCCTGCCCAACGATTTCAAGTCCGCGCACTACAACGGACTGTTCGGCAGCGGCTTTCTCGCCGAGGTGCGCTACTCCGAGAAGAGTTTCCAGTTCGTGAATTCCGGCGGTCTGGACAAGGACCTGGCCACCGGAACGCCGGTCCGTTTGGTGGCCCCCGGTTTCGGGACAGTGACCAATGAGCCGTATTTCTGCGGTTCGTGCGGTCCTGAGGACCGCAACAACAAGTCCTTTGCGGTCAAGGGGACGTATTTCCTCGGGACCAAGGGCATGGGCACGCACAACATCGTGGCCGGCGGCGAACGGTTCCATGAGGACCGCCTGTCGAACAACTATCAGTCGCCGACCAATTTCGTCGGTTTCTTCCGCAGCTTCGCTCCCACCCGCGACGCCAGCGGCAACACGCTGATCTCGGTCGGCAACAACGACATCCTCATCTATTTCCCGATCCTGCAATTGTCCGAGGGATCCGATCTGAATACGAACGGCTACTACGTCAACGACAAGTGGGACCTGAACGACAAGTGGTCGTTCCAGATCGGCGCCCGCTACGACAAGAACGATTCGAAGGACAGCGCCGGCAACGTCACGGCCAGCGACGACAAGGTCAGCCCCCGTCTCGGCCTCAACTACGACATCTTCGGGAACGGACGCCTTCGCCTGAATGCGAGCTACGGCGTTTACGTCAACCGTCTGTCGGAAGGCGTCTCCGGCGCCGGTTCCGCCGCCGGAAATCCGGCCACGTTCCAGTACCTCTACGGCGGCACTCCGATCACCAACAAGCCGCCCGCCGAGGCCATGGCCACGGTCTTTGCGTGGCTCGCCGGCGCCGGCGGTCTCAGCGCGCTCTCTCCCTGCTCCGCAGCCCAGCCCACCGGGTGTCTGCTCAGCTCATCCGTCCCGGGCTTCAACTCCAAGCTTGCGGGCAAGCTCGTCTCGCCGAGTGTCGACGAGTACACGCTCGGCGCCGGCACGCAGATCGGCTCCGGTTTCCTCCGCGCGGACTACATCCATCGGGATTGGCAGGACTTCTATACGCAGCAGGCCAGTCTGGCCATCGGTAACGTGACCAGCTCCACCGGTGCCCGTGCCGATCTCCTGCTGACCGGCAACTCCGATGATTTCGAGCGCAGCTACGATGCGATCGAGCTGCAGGGCCAGTATCGCCTGCTGAGCCGCATCAACATCGGCGCGAACTACACCTGGTCCGAGCTCAAAGGCAACATCGTCGGCGAAACCACGGCCCTCGGCCCGGCCAGCGTCGGCGGACGTGATTTCTATGCCGAGTACCTTGGATTCCCGCAGAACAATCCATCCGGCTTCCTTCCCCAGGACCAGACCCACAAAGCGCGCGTCTGGGCCGGTATCGATATCCCGTCGATGATCGGCGACTTCAACGTCAGCGTTCTCGAGCGTTTCGATTCAGGGCAGCGGTACTCGCTGACCGGCTCGGTCAATCCGACCTTCAACGCCAACTTCTACGGAGCGGGCCTGCCGGGCGGAATCGTCAACCCCGGTTACGTCAGCACGCAGACCGCGGCCACTTATTACTTCAGCGACCGCGGTGAGTTCCGCTTCGACAATCTGACGGCCACTGACCTGGCGCTGAACTATGTGACCAAGCCGGGCTGGCTGTTCGGTGCGCAGGTCTTCGTGCAGAGTGAAGTGATCAACCTCCTCGATGAGGATGCGCTGATCGCGTTCGACACGTCCGTCCTGACCGCCAGCAATGACGCGTCCCTGAAGCGCTTCAATCCGAAGGCCGGGGACGTTCCGGTGGAAGGCGTTCATTGGAGGAAGGGGCCGAACTTCGGCAAGGCCACGGCCGACTACACCGCGACCATCCCCCACGTTCAGCAGCCCCGCACCTACCGTCTCTCGCTCGGCGTTCGTTTCTAAGCGGGTTCGCATCGTTCGACGAAGCCCCGGCGCCAAGCCGGGGCTTTTTCTTTGACGCCCGCTCCGCCCCGGACGCCGGAGTAGAATTCCGGCGGCGTTCCTGCAACGAAGGTTCCCCTAGGATGGATCCGCGATGAAGAAGAAGCCGGGTCCGTCTCCCGATCTCTGACGATGGCCGGTATTTTCGATAGCGTAGTCGACCCGAACGTGCAGGCACTGCTGCGGCGTGAGCAACGTCTGCTGGTCGAGCTGCGCGAGACGTTCGAGCACGAGCAGGCCGACGAACGTCGCCGCGTCGAGGATCTGCTCGCCACACTCGAGGATCTGTTCACGATCGTGGTGGTCGGCGAGTTCAACGCCGGCAAGTCGTCGCTGATCAACGCCCTCTTCGGTGAGAAGCTTCGCGTGGAAGGTCCGATCCCGGTCGACGATGTCATCTCGGTCCTCCGCCACGGCGAACAGGCCACCCAGAAGCGTCTGTCCGATTATGTGGTCGAGCAGTCTTATCCGGTCGAGTTCCTGCGGAACATCACCTTGGTGGACACTCCCGGCACCAACTCCATCGTGCAGCGGCATCAGGAGATCACCGAGGACTACATCCCCCGGGCGGACCTGATCCTGTTCGTGACCTCCATCGACCGGCCGCTCTCGGAGTCCGAGCGGCGCTTTCTCGAGTACATCCGCGAGTGGGGCAAGAAGGTCGTCTTCGTGCTCAACAAGATCGATACGAAGAGCGAGGAAGAGGTCGCGCAGGTGGTCGAGTATCTGACGACCCATGTGCGGGCCATCTTCGGGTTCGATCCGGTCATCCATCCGGTGGCGGCCAAGCCGGCGCTGGAGTCGAAGCTGGGCAACGCCTCCCCGCGCGAATGGACGCGCAGCCGTTTCGAAGCCCTCGAGGACTACATCTTTCACGTGCTCTCGGAGAAGGAGCGCGTGCGCATCAAGCTCACCGCCCCCCTGGACGTCATCGTCAGCCTGGCCAAAAAGCAGTTCCGGATGATCGAGTCGCGCCGGGAAGTGCTGGCCACGGACAAGGTTCGCATCGACGGGATCAACGATCAATTGGAGAGAGCCCGGGCCGATCTGGCGGGCAACTTCCGGCAGTTCGTCGTGCGCATCGATAACCTGCTGCTGGACCTGGAGCGCCGCGGCCTGGAATTTCTCGACCGCTACGTGCGCATCCAGCACGTGATGATGCTCCGCGATGCCTCGCGTTTCCGCGAGGAGTTCGAACGGCAGGTGTTCCAGGGCTGGAAGGGGAACATCGACACGACCATCCAGGAAGCGGTGGATTGGCTGGTGAAGGAGAACCTCAAGCTCTGGAATGGGACGGTGGATGCGTTCCACCGGCGCGCCGAGGCGGACGCCAAGAATGACGAGGTCATCGGACGCGTGGGCCGGGAGTTCGCCTACAACCGGGAAGAGGTCTACGCCCGCATGCGCCGCAACGCGGAGCAGCGACTCTCCTCGTACGACGTGAATGTGGAGAGCCGCCGCATCATCGACAACGCCATGCGCGCCGTCCTGCACTCGTTCGGCCTCGGCGCCGGAGCACTCGGTCTCGGCTACCTGCTCACCACCGCGGTCAGCAGCACCGCCGTGGACGTGACCGGCCTCACCGCCGCGACCATGCTCCTCGTGACCAGCTTCCTCATCCTTCCGTACAAGCGCACCAAGGCCAAAGAAGAGTTCCGGCGCCGGATCGAGGAGCTCCGTACGCACCTGCAGGAATCGCTCGACCGCGAGTCCACCATCGAGATCGACCGCATGCTTCGGGGCATCACCAGCGCATTCGAGCCCTACCAGCGTTTCTACGCCGCCGAATCCGAGAAGATCGAGCGCTTTGCCGAAAAGCTCACGAAGATCGAAAAGGAAACCAACGAGATCATGGCGTTAGCGGGGGTGTGAACGCGCTGAGCGTCGAGTGAAGGAGCCTCGGCGGCGAGACGCCGCCGGGCCAGCCGGCGGGACGCCAGCGTTCCGAGAAGCAGCGTTCCGAGGCGCCGTTCCGGCAGCGTCTCCGCGGGAGCGCCGGCGTCTCGCCGGCTGGCCCGGCGGCGTCTCGCCGCCGAGGCCCGCAGCCACGCCAACAACCCGCAGCGCCAGG
>JBDTOZ010000741.1:0-3354 GCA_039932995.1 Acidobacteriota bacterium
CGCGATCCGGACGAGCGACGCTCTCCGGCCACGCACTTGTGGCGCGCGCCGTGCCCGCTAGGCGACGGCGGATATCAGTCCGGTGAGCTGGTCACGGAGGACTCGGAAGGCCCTCGCGTCTGCCTCGGCCGAGTCCGGGTCGAGGAAGTAGGCGACGTCGTCGCGAACGCTCGCTCCGTCTGGATTCTCACCGTTCCACTCCAGAACGGCCCACTGCACGATGGGGTTGAAGATGTTGTGATCCCACGCGAACGCAGCGTGACGGTTGCTGTACGTGTGAGCTTTCCCAAGCTCGTCCGCGGCGTTCGGACCCTTCTCGTCCTGCCGCGTCTTGTAGGCGGCAAACGCCTTGGCGTCGCGCTCCGCGGTCTCCCCGTCGACAAAATAGGCGATGTCGCGGCGCGGCGGAAGGGCCTGCGGGCCGCCGAACTTCTGGCCCACACTCTTACATTTCACGACCAGCCAATGAATGACCGGACGTCCGATCTTGTGGTCCCACTCCAATGCGACATAAGGCATATTGCTCTCCTCGATAGGTGATGTTTAGAGGCGCCTGGGACTGGCCTCCGTTGCCATTGAAAGCACCCCGCGCGACGACTTATTTCCTGCCTTCCGGCAGTCAGCGTGCTCAGCCGCGCCGTCGTGCCGCCTTGGAATACATCCTCCTCTCCTCCTCTTATTTGTGGATCATGCAGACCCTCCCACACCCTTCCCCGGTCAAAGCGTCTCCTGCCGACCGCGAGTCGCGTTTGCTCGAGGCGCTGCCGGCCATCGCTTGGTCCGCCTCCGTCGAAACGTTTCGCTTCACCTACGTCAATCGCGCGGCGGAGAAACTCCTCGGCTATCCCATCGAGCGATGGCTGAACGAGCATGACTTCTGGATCACGCGCATTCACCCGGACGACCGCTATGTCTCCACGCTCTGCCACAGCGAGAGCCTCGCGGGGCGCGATCACGAGCTCGTCTACCGGATGATGGCCGCGGACGGGCGCACGGTGTGGATCCGCGACTACGTCAATGTCCACAGCGTGGATGGCCAGGCGGTGGAGTTGTTCGGGATCATGATCGACATCACCCGGGAGCGCGAAGCGGAGGAGGCCGCGCTGGAGGATCGCGAGAACTTCCGGCGCATGGTCGAGCGTTCGCCGGATTGCATCGGCGTCCATGTCGACGGCGCCTACGTCTACGTCAATCGAGCACTGGTCCAGCTCCTCGGCGCAAACAACGAGTTCGAGATCCTCGGCCGAATCGCTCTCTCCTTCGTCGATCCCCGTGATCAGGAGCTCGTGAGGGAGCGTCAGCGGAAGGTCACGGCGGGAGAGAGCGTTCCGTACATGCGCCAGACCTTTCTTCGTATGGACGGCTCGCCGTTGGACGTCGAAGTGGCCGCGCTGCCATTGCGGTACGGAAACCGGGAGGCTGTGCAGATCATCGCCCGCGACGTCACCGACCGCGCCCGCGCGCAGAAGGCACTGGCGGCGTCCGAGCAACGCTATCGTGCGCTCGTCGAGGACGTCACCGACATCCTCTATACCGTCGATGCGGAAGGACGTTTCGCCTCGCTGAGCCGCAGCTTCGAACGGAGCACCGGATATCGCGCGGAGGACTGGATCGGAAAACCGTTCGCCGATCTGTTCATGCCCCAATCCAGGCCCGCGGCGATGGACCATTTCCAGCAGGCCCTGGCCGGAAACACCGGGATCATCCGGGAGTACGACCTCCCGGATCGAGCGGGAGCTGTGGTCACGGTGGAGGTCTCGTCCCAGCCCCGTTACGTGGACGGCGTTCTGGCCGGCACGATCGGCATGGCCCGCGACGTCACCGAGCAGAGAACGATCGCCCGCAAGCTGGAAGAGGCCAAGCGGATGAGCAGCCTCGGACAGGTCACGGCTTCCCTGGCCCACGAGTTCAACAACGTGCTCATGGGCATTCAACCGTTCGTGGAGGTGATCGCGCGCAATGCACCGGCAACACGTACCGTCAGCGACGCCCTCGGTCACATCACCCGATCCATCAGCCGCGGCAAGCGCGCCTCCCAGGAGATCCTTCGTTTTGCGAATCCGAAAGAGCCGCAACTCTTTCCCGTCGACGTCCGGCTCTGGCTCCCGACCCTCCTCGGGCAATTGGTGGCCTCACTTCCTTCATCGACCCTGCTCGAGAGCTCGATCGATCCGGGGGTCGGCTTCATTCGCGTCGATCGGGAACACCTCGAACAGGTCCTGACGAACCTGGTGTTCAACGCGCGCGACGCCATTGCCGGCAGCGGCACCATTCACGTCGGCATTTCCCGCCCCGTGCCCGCGACGCAAGGCGAGAACGACGGCGACCTCGTTCGCATCACCGTCTCCGATGACGGACCGGGGATTCCGCACCAGCTCCTCGAGCGAGTCTTCGAGCCCCTCTTCACGACGAAACGGAACGGCACGGGGCTGGGTCTGGCCATCGCGCGCCGGCTCATGGAGCGACAGGGCGGATCCTTGACCGCGGAAAATCGGCAGGAAGGCGGCACCGCGTTTCATCTGCTCGTGTCGGCCGCCGAGGAGTGCATCGCTCTGGCGCATCCGCTCTCCGCGCGAACGCTCGGCGTTCGTCGCATTCTTCTCGTCGAGGACGACCTCGCCGTCGGAAGCGGTCTGGAACAACTCCTCGGACTGAGAGGCTACGAGACTACTTGGGTGCGCACTGCTGGAGAGGCGTGTGCGGCGTCCCTCCGCACGAGACCACAGGTGGCCATCATCGACGTGAACCTCCCCGACGGAAACGGCGTCGAGCTCGTCGAACAACTGCGTGCCGGAAACGCGGAGCTCCCGGTCATTCTCTCGACGGGACACGTGGAGATGAACATCTCCAGCGAAATGAAGCGCACGCTCGCCTTGATGAAGCCCTACGAGATGAGCGACCTTCTCGAGGCGATCGGGAGCGTGACCGCCGCGGCCTGAACGTCAGCTCCCAGGAAGCGTCTTCACGAGCTTCTTGGGAGCGATCGCGCGGTAGCTCTCGTCGATCCACTTTTCGAGAAGCGGGATCGGAACTTCGCCCACTTTCGTGAACCGCGCGGTGACCCACCCGCTCTTGCCCAGGCCATAGCCGGTGGGCTCGGCGAAGGGAAGATCGCTCGCCATGTCGCGCGACTGAGGAAGCTTCACCGAGAGGCTGAGCTCCTTCGTGTTCTTTTCGCCGCCAAGAAATACGAAGGCCTTCCCTCTCACCTTGATCGCGCTGTGGCCCCACGGATGGTCTTCGTGCGTTTCGGGATAGGTCATCGCGAAATCGCGCAACGCCTTCTCCAGCGCCTCCAGGCTCTTCTTCGGCATGGGCCGGATGATCTCACGGTCTACGTGATGTGGAGTTGGA
>JBDTOZ010000742.1:0-5614 GCA_039932995.1 Acidobacteriota bacterium
ATTGACGGGATCCCCACCCGCGAACGCGTACAGATTCGCCGAGTCACGATAGCCAAGAGGATCAGGCGAGAGGAAGGACCCCGTCCCCGGGTCATACCACCGCTCCCGCGCGTACACGAGACCGGTCAGCCCCTCCGCGAAGGGCAGGGCCTGGAAGGCGGCGGTGAGGAGGCCTTGGAGGGGGGTGCCTCTGGGACTCACGCCGAGGAGGGAGAGGGTGGGGATCTCGTAGAGGGGGGTGGTTCGCTCCGCGTCGGACGGGATGGCGGCGAGGGACGCTGCGATGGAGGAGAGGGACTCGCGCACCTCCACCGGCACCTCGGGCGACGCCATCACCGGCAGCGTGGCGGTCGCCCATTCCGGCGCGGGCATGAACGGGACGTCGTCGGACCAGGTCGAGGCGCGGAGGTGATCCGTCGCGGCGACGGAGAGGAGCGCGGCGGGTGGGGCGGTGAGGGCGGTCCACTCGGCCCCTGTGAGGGTCCAGCGGACGGTGTACGGGTCGGGCGTGAGGGAGGGAGTGACGGTCGCGGTGCGGACGACGGCGCCCGCGGCGTCGAGGGCTGCCAGTCGCACGCCTCTGGCCAGGGTGGCGGGGGCGATGGCTTCGGTGGCGTGGAGCTCGACGTCGATTTCCGTCAGCGTTCCCGAGGCACTCCTGCGCGCGCGGATGGCCGCGCCGTCGATGGCCGGGCCGGTGAGGGCCAGCGCGTGCGCGCCGTAAGGGTCGTTGACGAGGTTGCGGGCCACCACCTGGGCTTGGGCGTTGAGGACACTCTGCAGGGACCCCGTCGCGGCTTCGTCGTAGATCGGGTAGAGGCGGACCACGGCGCCGGTGGAGGGATCGACCGTGCTGGTCTCGAGCGGGTCGTCGTAGGCCGACTGGCCGTGGATGATCTGTTTGAGCGGAGCGTTCGTCGCGCCTGCGCGGTAGACGGCCACGAGGCGGTCCGTGACCGGATCCCAGATGAAGGTGGTCTCGGCCGGGAGCCCGTCGTCGACGAGGACCTGCGCGCGGTCCTCCACCTTCCAGTCCCCTGGCGCGGGATTGGCGACGTTCGCGTATTCGACAGTTCGCCCGACCAGCCGTCCCGCGCCCGTATAGGTGTACAGCGCGCGACGAACGGGCGGGAGGGTGGACTTCTCGGTGGCGCGGATGAGTCGTCCGCGCGCGTCGAAGGTGTAGAGGAAGCGCCCATCGTCGACGCGCTCCGCGCCATTCCAGACGAACGGACGCACCAGCGGCCCCTGGGTGACTTTGTCGATCTTGTGGCCCCCGCCCGGCTTCTCGGCAAAGACCGCCGTCACGGGATCGACCTGCGCGGCGCCCGGCGCCGGAGCTTTCAGCGCCGGGGTTCGCTCCTGCGCGTTCCGATAGTCGGCCACGTCGAGTTGCTCGCGCGCACTGCCCGGCACCGGCACGGTCGGATCGAGGGCGTGCTTCACTCCGAAGAGCGACGCCCCCACGCGGCTGCGCGCGTCGTAAGCGAACAACGCCATTCGCTCCTCCGAGGCCATGCCCAGCATCCGCGCCTCGGAGGTCTGCAATCCGTCGTGCTTGACGTCGCTGCCGGCGATCGGCACTCCCTTGGCCGTCACTGAGACCTTCGTGAGGAGCGACGAGGCGGGGTCGTAGTCGTAGGTGCGCACGAGCGGACCTCCACTCGTCACGAGCGTGCGCACAGCCGGCCGGCCCGCTCCGCGGTAGCTGGCGCTCATCACCGGCACGGGGACCGTGGTGGCCAGCTCGTCGTCGATTCGGGCGATCGAGGTGACGTTGCCTACGGCGTCGTAGCTCTGCTCGAGCCACCTCGTCCAGCCACTGCCAAGGACTACTCCATCAGCGACGGGCATCGAGAACTGCGTCCGCTCCCCATGCTCGTTCCAGCGGTGTTGCTGCACGACCTCATCGAGCAGCGCAGGGTTGGGCGTCAGGCCGCTGCCTCCGCGGAAGCGTCGTTGCCTTGTTTCCCTCGCGTGCCCGGCCAGGTCGAAGTCGCCCCACGTGACCTCGGTGTCCGCCGTCTTCCAGGAGATCAGACGGCCCGCGCCGTCGTAGGCGAAAACATCCGTCGGGTTGTTCGCACCATCACGGATCTCCTGCACCTCGCCGCCCATCGCGTAGAGGAAGGTCTGAATGCGTCCCTGACGGTCGACGACGGAGTGGACGCGCGCGCCTTCCCACTCGACCGACTCGGTGGTCCCATCGGGATAGGTGCGGGTCAGTGGACGTCCGAGCCTGTCCCGTGTCGTGAGCGTGGCCTCGCTGGTCGGATCCTCGTAGGCGCGTTGGGCGCCCGAGGCGTCGTACGCGAACTGATTCGCGGCTCCGTCGGGCAACGTCTCTTTCTCCACGGCTCCGCGTGCATCGACGTCCCAGTGCGTGGTGGGACGTGCCGGAAGTGCGGCCGCGGTGAGGTTCCCCAGCTCATCGAACGTGCGCGTCCACTCCAGCGAACCGACGCTCTCGCGCACGGCGTCACCGGCCATGTTGTAGTGGGCCGTTGCCGTATACGCGGCTCCGTTGCGCTCGGTGGCCACGGTTCTGGCAGGCAAGGCGCCATCGTGCGCTTGAACCTCGGTGCTCTCGAACACATCGGTCAGCGCCGCGAGGTTGCCCGCGCCGGCAGACTCCCCGAGGAGCCGGCCGGCGTTGTCGAACTGCGTCACCGAGACCCGCCCGCCGGTTGCGGCACGGGTGGTGCGGCCTCCTCCATCCCAGGCGAAGGCGGTCTCGCGTTGGCGCGTGGCGTCGAGCCTGGACTGCAGCGAGAGGAGCTGGCCGGCCGGAGTGAAGGTGAACGCCGACTCCGCGACCGTCTCGGTGCCGTCACGCGTGAAGTTCTTCACGACCGCCGGCCGGTCCCACTCGTCGTACGCGGTCGTGGTCAGTGCGCCGTTGGCCGCGCGGGAAGCGATGACTCGGCCGTGCGGATCGAACGCGCCCGTAGTGGCGGTGAACAGGTCGGTGGCGAACACGCGGTCGTCCGCCAGGTCGTAGGCGAACTGCGTTTCGACGGGACTCGATCCGCTGTCGGTGACGACGCGGCGCACGCGGCCGAGGGCATCGACCTCGGTGCGCGTGACCGCGCCGCCCGGGTGCGTCGTGCTGATCGTTCGGGCGCCGAGGTCGTAGGTGGTGCTGGTGGTCATCGTGCCCACCGTGGCGATGCCGTTGGTCGTGGACGACGTCAGCCGGCCGAGCACGTCGTAGGTGTGACTGGTGACCACTCGATCCGGACCCTTCCTCTCGGTGATGCGCTCCACTCTGCCGGTCGCGTCGTAGGCCATGGTGCGTTCGAGGACCATGGGATCGCCCGGCCTCTCCATGCGGAGGCGGACGACCCGATCCCACGCATCGAGGTCGGTCGTGGTCACCACTCCACGCGGGTCGGTGGACTCCGAGCGCGTCGGGCCCGGGTAGACGATTGCCGTCTCGAGGTCGTCCCCATCACGGACCAGGCGCGGCAACCCTCGCGCGTGCAACGGCGCCGTGACTGGGTAGTAGTCGATCTCCTCCTTCGCCCCCCCGCTGGCCGGGTCGGTGCCGCCGCTGGAGGTGGCCGCCCGCAACTGACCCGTACTGTCGTAGCGGCTGACGGTCGTGACGGCGCTGTTGGTCGACGTCGGGGCCAGGTTGCCGCGATGCGGCTCCACGACCTCGATGGTCTTCCCTCCCGCTTCCACCGACTGCAGAAAACCCCCACCGGACTGATAGCGGAACGTGCGCGTGATTCCAGCGGTCGTCGAGGCGGTCAACACGACACCGGGCGCAGCGCCGGCCGGACCGTAGCTGCGCACGGTCTCGCCCACGCCGTCGAGCCTGGAGGTCTGCAGGACGCCTTTGAGGAAAGCGAACGTCTGCACGCGATCGACGTTGGAGGTGGCCGGCGTCCCCGGAGTGACGCTCGCCGCCAGTTGTCCGAATGCGGCCCCGCTCCACACCGGGACGGCCAGCTCACGGATCGCGGTTACATGGCCACGATCGGCAAGAAGGTCCGTCGTATCGTTCTGCGTGACCGTGTAACGTCGCTCCTGACCCAGCGCATCCCGCACGGTCACGTTGGTCCCGGAGTACGCGAACGTCGCGCTCTCTCCGGTGGCCCAATCCTGCCGGACGACGCGGTCGTCGCCGTAGGTGAAGGTCACGCGCGCAGGGCCGCTGGCGATCGCCTCTTGCGGGTCGCGCATGGAAGAGAGATTCGGCGCCAGCTCCAACTGCTCATTCAGATCAGGGCCGGCCGCGAGGTAGCCGTACTCGATTCGTGGGCGCGAGCCCGTGCTGTTCACGACCTCAGGGAGGCGCACGACCGAGAGCCGCGCTCCCCCGTACTCGTACTCCACCGTGCGTGAGCGCCAGTCCGTGATCCGGCCAACGAGGCCCGTCGCGCGATCCCACTCCAGGAGCGTCTGACGGCCGACCGGATCGATGACCTTCTCCAGGCGGCTATCCGCACCATAGAGGTAATGGATCGTATTGCCGGAGCCCAACGTCTGCGCATCGAAGAACTCGTCCGACCGGCTCGTCATCCGGCCCAGGTCGTCGAACGTGGTCTGCCGCAATTGCTGATCGACGAGCGTCCAACCGCTCGTCGAGCGTGTCAGGCGCAGAAACAGCCCCTCCGGTGCGATGTACTGGTCGTTGCGCCAGACGAACACCCACACTTCGGCGCCGTCGCGATATTCGACGCTGCCATCCGGCAGGGCACGCAAGCGCCGGAAGAGCGCCGAGTCCCAGCCGCTGCCGAGGGGCGAGAGCCCGAGGGTGGAGGAGCGATAGGTGCGCTCGAGCACAACGTTCAATCCCGCCCGCCCTTGCGCAACCAGATCGACCGCCGAGGACTCGAGCTCGCCGCTGTGGAGGAAGGTTCGTTCCTGGAGCCATCCTCCGGCGAGCGGCGGCAGGTTGGCCGCGACCCGCACCGCCGGCGGACGGATCGTGTCCGCCAGCACCGTCGGAACGCGCAGCTCCAACCGTCCATGCTCGCCGTAGAACGCGTACGGCGTGCCCACGAACACGCCCGGCTCGGGGCGCACCGCCACGAAGCGCCCGTTCGTGAACAGCTCGTACACGCCATCCGCTTCGGTTTTGCCGATCAGATGCGCGGACCGGTCACAGTTGAAGCAGCCGGCCGCCCGCTTGTTCGCGCCCGGCGGCCACACGTAGTGAATGCTCGCCCGCGGATCGGCAATGGCCACGATCACGGGCGAGCGGAGCTTGTTGGCGCCGCGCTGGAGGCGCAGGCTCTGATGCAACGATGGCGGGTACAGCGGCGTCAACGGCAAGACCAGCCGGGACTTCGGGTACGCCGCGGGAGTCTCCGGCGCACGCTCGCCCGGCACCAGCTCCGTGCTGATCTCGAGGCGCAGTTCCCGTCCCACTTTCGCCAGCTCTTCCGGCACTCCCGCGGGCAGCGCAGCCACGACGCGCACCGCGGCCGCGGAGTCGGGCGGCGCCTCGATCCCCAGCGGCACGATGAACCGCACGGGCGGACCGTCATCTGCCTCGAACCGCACCACGGTCTGCGCCTGCGCGGAGATCGCGAGCACCAGAATCAGCGGCCAGGATCGCATGGAGGACGCGCCGATTGTAATCGAAGGCCAGCCTGGGGTC
>JBDTOZ010000743.1:0-6137 GCA_039932995.1 Acidobacteriota bacterium
GTTGCTGTGTTGCTGGTTGTCTGCGGGCCTTCGCTCCGAGCCGAATTTCTTTTCTAGCTCCACAGACAACCAGTAACCAGCAACCAGCAACGCGCTTAAGTCGCAGCCAGTGCCGGCTTGAGGGCCTCAGCATCGCGCTCGGCGTAGACCGGGGTCAGCCAGTGGAAGCGGTCGGGGATCTCGCCGTTGATGTAGGCGAAGAACTCCTTCTGCAGGCGTTCCGTGATCGGGCCCCGTTTTCCATTGCCGACCGGAATGCGGTCGATGCTGCGGATGGGAGTGACCTCGGCGGCGGTGCCGGTGAAGAAGACCTCGTCGGCGATGTAGAGCATCTCGCGCGGAATGAGGCTCTCCAGCACTTCCAATCCGAATTCCTTGGCGATGGTGATGATGCTGTTGCGGGTGATGCCGCCGAGGATCGAGGAGCCGAGGGGTGGGGTGAAGATCTTGCCGTCGCGGACGACGAAGATGTTCTCGCCAGAACCTTCACTGACGTAGCCGTTGACGTCGAGGGCGATGCCCTCGGAGTAGCCGTCGATGGCCGCTTCCTGGCGAATGAGGATCGAGTTCATGTAGTTGCCCGTGGCCTTGGCCAAGGCGGGGAACGTATTCGGCGCCATCCGGTTCCATGAGGAGACGCGAACGTCCACGCCCTGCTCGATGGCTTCTACGCCGAGATACTTGCCCCAACGCCAGGCGGCGATGGCCACGTCGACCGGGCAGGAGCCGGGAAAGACGCCCAACGAATGAAAGCCGCGATAGACCACGGGACGCAGGTAGCAGTCTTCGAACTCGTTGGCGCGGACGATCTCCACGCAGGCCTGCATGATCTCCTCGGAGGTGTAGGGCAGCTCCATGCGGTAGATCTTGGCGCTATCGAAGAGGCGGCGCGTATGCTCGGGCAGCCGGAAGATGGCCGGCCCGCGTTTCGTGTCGTAGCAGCGGATGCCTTCGAAGAGACCCGACCCGTAATGGATCGCGTGCGTGAACAGGTGCACCTTGGCGTCGGCGAAGTCGACCAGCCGCCCGTTCATCCAGACTTTTTTCACTTCTTCGAATGGCATTTGGAAGATTCCCCTTGTCGAAAGCGTGCTGGTCGCGACACTCGGATTCGAGCCGCGGGACGGGCTTCGGGCGGAGTATAGGTGCCGCACTTTTGCAGTGTCAAATGCGAGATCGCTGCCGCTAAGATCGGGGACACCATATGGAACTTCGAGGGAAAAACATCGTCGTCACGGGGGCTTCCAGCGGGATCGGCCGCGCCACCGCGCTGGAGCTGGCCCGCCGCGGGGCAAACCTCGTCCTGGCCGCCCGCCGGCCGGATCGCCTGGAGGCGGTGGCCGCTGAATGCCGGGCCCTCGGGGTCAGGGCCGTGAGCGTGCCGACGGACGTGACCAAGGCTTCCGACTGCAGGCAACTGATCGACGGCGCGGGGCCCGTAGACGTACTCATCAACAATGCCGGCTTCGCGATCCTCGGTCCCGCCGTGGAAGCGGAGACCTCCGACCTTCGGGAGATGATGGACACCAATTACTTTGGGGCCGTCTCCTGCACGCAGGCGGTGCTGCCGCAGATGCTGGCCCGGCAAGCGGGGACGATCGTCAACGTCGGCTCGATCACCGGCATCATGGGCTTCGCCGGGATGAGCGGGTACTGCGCGACGAAGTTCGCTCTGGGAGGCTACACGGAGGCCGTTCGCAGCGAGGTGATCGGACGGGGCGTGCATGTCGCGCTGGTCTGTCCGGGCACGACTGAAACCGAGTTCTTCCTCAAGGCCGAGCGGAGTAAGATGCCCGGCGCCTCACGACTCATGCCTGCCGTCGGGCCGGAGCGCGTGGCACGGGTCGTGTGTGATGCGGCCGAAGACGCCCGCTACCGACGCATTCTCCCGGCCATGGCCGCCATCTACATGCGATTCAAGGAAATCTTCCCCCGCACCGCACACTTTCTCTTTCGCCAGGCTTCGTCGCTCCTGGAGCGCAGATGACCCGTCGCACGAAAGGCACTCCCGGTACGATCGCACTGATGGGGCTGATCCTGGCCGGCTTCGTCACCGAGATCGCCACCGGAGCGTGGACGGATCCGCGAACGCTCGCCTATCTGGGCGCCATGGTTCCCGAGCTGATCCTCGAGCAAGGCCAGTACTGGCGCCTGCTCAGCGCCGTCTTTCTCCACGGTGATGGCTCGATCCAGGGAACGCTTCTGCACCTGGGCGTGAACCTGTTCTCGCTGTTCAACATCGGCCGGGTGTACGAGATCATGTTCGGCACGCGGCGCATGGTGCTGATCTTCTTCGCCACCGGTATTGCCGCCTCGATCACCAGCATGCTGCACAACGTGGGCTGGTCGGTGGGCGCCAGCGGCGCGGTCTTCGGCGTCCTGGGCGCGCTCGTCTCTTCGATCCTCCGCCATCCCCACTTCCGCCGGGACCGTATGGCGCGGAGCATCATGAAACAGTGCGTCTTCTGGATCTTCGTGAACATCGCCATCGGCCTGCAGATCCCGCAGATCGACAACGCCGCCCACATCGGCGGCCTGGTCGCGGGGCTGCTCCTCGGGGCCCTGCTCCCGCACCGCGTCAATCCCCCCTCCCCCACCGAGTTCGTCGTCGACGTAACGCCGCACGATCCTCCCACCATCTAGCCGGCACGGCCGGCAGCGCTGGTTGGCATAGCCTTAGGCACGTACGGCAGCTCCGAGGCAAATGCTCCTATCGCGCAGACTCCCAGGCCAAAAGCAACGCAGTTGCTTTTCAGGCGCCGTAGGCGGCGCCAAAGCGCGGGCAGGATGCCCGCGCCCCTAACCGGACTTGGCGCGATGAGGCCATGGGGGCGCGGGCATCCTGCCCGGCGCACTTCCCGCGACAATGGCCAAACTCCAAACGGTGGAATAAGGTCCACCCGTACAAGAAGCAACGCTGTTGCTTTTCGAGTGCGGTACAAGCATTCCTCTCGGAGCGACCGTAAGTGCCCAAGGCCAGGCCAACCAGGGCCGGCGGCCGTGCCGCCCTATGCCTTCCGCAGAATCAGCCGTAAATCCTGCGGCGCGAACAGCCGTTCGTTCAGGGCCTGGACGACCCGACGCAACTCGGGCGGGTCGCCGTCGAGGAGTGGGATCTTCGCCCCTTCCGCGACTTCGTGGACGGCGCGCACTTCTTCGATGGCGAACCCATGCTCGCGCGCGAGCACGATCAGGGCGGCGGGATGGCGCGGAGCGATGTGGGTGGGGTCGCGCCAGAAATCAGAGGCCGAAACGATCATCGATTCGGCGTTCGGAGTCTCGATCATCAGCAACCCATCGGCGCGCAGCACGCGCGCGGACTCGCGGAAGAGCGCGAACAGCGCTTCGACGGGGAGGTGCTCGACGACGTGCATGGCCACGATGCTGCCCAGGGATCCGCCGCCGAGGGGTGCGAAACACTCAGGGATGCCGGCCAGGTCGACGGACACTCCGCGCCGGCGCAGGTCGGCCACGGAACGCTCGTTGGTGTCGACGCCGCGCGCGTCGAGACCGGCCTCGCGCGCGGCCAGCAGAAACTCGCCACGTCCACACCCGGCATCGAGCACCGGCTGATGATCGCGCGCGTAGGCGACGTAGGGCGCGACGTCCGCGCGGATCTCCGTTTCACTGCCCCGCAGGGCATCCTCGAGACGCCGGTAGAGAACATCCGGCGCGGTGGCTACCGCGGGATTGACGGCGTCGCGTACGCGCACGGCGACGCTCTCGATCTTCTGGTCCAGGGCGGCCACGAGAGCGTCATTGCGTTTTGCCGCGATGACCACCAGCTCGCGCAGTTTCCCGTCTTCGGCGGCCAGGGCCGCCAGGGCCGCACCGACGTCACGCTGCACGTCGTCGAGGTCGGACCGGAAATCGCGACGCGCGGCCTGGATGTCGTTCCTGACGTCCTGGAGCAGGTCCAGCAGCACCAGATTGAAGTTCGTCTGGCGTTCCGCGTCGGGCTCCGTGGCGCGCCGAACCAGGCGGCGCAGCCGCTGCAGCATCCACTCCTGCCGTGACGGTCGCGGCGCGTAGCGACGGTCGCTCCGCCACACTTCGCGCCAGCCATCCGCACCGGCGGGAGGAGCATCGACGTAGCGATCGTCAGCCATGCGTTCACGCGGAGTGGGGCCTGGGGCCCCTTCGGAAAAAGGAACGGCGGGCCGAGAGCCCGCCGCTCCATTCCGGGATTGTAGCGGTTACTCCGCCGCGGGAGCTTCGGTTGCAGCGGCCGGCGCTTCCTCGATCCGCTCCACACCCTGGGCCACGACTTCGACCTGGATCTGGGCGGTGACGTCGCGATGCAGCCGCACTTCGACATCGTGCAGACCGATGTTCTTGATGGGCGAGCCGAGCTCGATGCGACGCTTGTCGACCTCGATGCCCTTCGCCGCGAGCGCGTCCGCGATCTCGTTCGCCGTGACGGAGCCGAACAGGTGTCCGTGCTCGCCCACACGCTTCTCGATCTGGATCTTCACGCCCTTGACGCGGTCCGCCTGCTTCTGGGCGGCGTTCTTCTCCTCTTGCGCGAGCAGCGCCCACTTGCGGCGCTGATGCTCGATTGCGTTGAGGTTGCTCTTGGTGGCTTCCTGGGCCAGATTCTTGGGAATGAGGTAATTCCGGGCGTAGCCGTCCTTGACGGTCACGAGGTCGCCGCGGGTCCCCAGGCCTCGAATCTCCTCAGTCAGAATGACTTTCATGGGAGTCGTCCTTTCGCTTCTTGAAGTGTCGGAAATCAAAAAATGGATCGAAGAGTCCCGCCATGCCCAGCAGGAGCGGCCCGATGCCACCGGTCAGGGTGAGCACCAGCAGCAGCAGCCAACCCAGCATCGTCCCGGCCATTCCCAACCCCATCGACGCCAGGACGAAGCGAAAGATCGCCAGCCCCTGCAGGATGAAGAGGAACACCACGACAGCCAGCGTATTGGCGGCCACTTTCTGCAGCAGTCCCGTGACCAGCGGCGTGAGGCCGCCGAGCACGAAGACGAACAGGAGCCAGTCGGGCAGGGCAAAGTTCCGGAACAGGTACGCGCCGAGAGCGGTGCCGTCGCCGGTGCGGGCCATCCGTTCGCGCCAGGCCTTGAGCCGGCCCAGCATCAGCAGGCTAAGGATGAACACGAGCGTCGTGTTCACCAGCAGCATGGCCGGCAACACGTACGTAGTGAATCGCACCCAGCGCTGCGGCAGAGCCATCATGTCCGGAGACATGCCTTTGCCCTGAATGGCCAGCACTTCGGCGCTCTGCCGCGTGTACTGCTCCACCTGCGCGGCATACGGCGAGAACGAGAGCAGCATCTGCGATGCAACCTCGGTCACCGCCAGGCCGACCACGGCGCCGGCGAGCAGGAACACCAGCACGCGGCCGAAGTTCTCCCCGCGCTCGATCATCGGGATCGCGGCCATGGCCGGCAGCGCCACGGCCAGCACCACGGCCGCCAGCAGCGACCACGCCAGCTTCTGCCCGTTTGGATCGGCGGGTGGAATGTCCATCCCGTACAGCTTGGCGATGGCCGGGGCCGCCCCGTACAGCGTGGCGATGGCCACCGAGAGCCCCAGTGCTGCCCACGCCGCGCGGCGCCCGTTGCGGATCGCGCAGTGCATCAGCGCGGCCGGAACGAACACCAGCATCGGCGTGATCATCATCAGTGCCGTCAGCAGCGAATACGCCGCCACGCTGCGCGCCTGCCGGCCGAAGGACCGGGAAGGCAGCAGCACGGGCTCGCCGTGAGGAAGGGAGGATTCGATCATTGCTGGTTGGCGGTTGGCGGTTAGCGGTTGGCGGGAGAGCCCGCGCCGCTACGCCACCCACGTTTTCTCTTCGAGATGAAGCTCGCAGTCGGGTCGATGGAGGCCGGAGTGCGCATCGGCGGGATTCCCCCGCCAGCCGCGAACCCGGCAACCGCCAACCGGAAACTCAGTCGGCCGTGAACGGGAGCAGAGCGGCGATGCGCGCGCGCTTGATCGCGTTCTGGAGCTTGCGCTGGTGCAGTGCGCAGGTTCCGGAGATGCGGCGCGGAAGAATCTTCCCGCGCTCGGGGATGAACTGCTGGAGCGTCTTCACGTCCTTGAAGTCGATGTACTCGATCTTCTCGACGCAGAACTTGCAGACGCGCTTGCGGCGGTAGAAGAACTTCTTCTTT
>JBDTOZ010000744.1:0-1918 GCA_039932995.1 Acidobacteriota bacterium
CCGCCAACCGCCAACCGCCAACCAACCCATACAATCCCCCCATGGACCTCGCGCAGATCAGGAACCAGTTCCCCGCTCTCGACCGCAGGCACGACGGGCTGCCGGTGGCGTACTTCGATGCTCCCGGGGGGACGCAGGTGCCGCGGGGGGTGGGGGAGGCGATGACGGATTACCTCTTTCATCACAATGCCAACACGCATTGGGCGTATCCCACCAGCGAGGAGACGGATGCGATCCTCTCGTCGGCGCGGGAGGGGGTTGCCGATCTGCTGCATGGACAGGCCTCGGAGATCGTGTTCGGCAACAACATGACCACGCTCACGTTCCATCTGGCGCGGACGCTCGGGCGGATGTGGAGCGCGGGCGACGAGGTCATCGTCACCGAGCTCGATCATCACGCCAACGTGGCGCCGTGGCGGGCGCTGGCCACCGACCGCGGTATCGAGGTGCGCATGGCCCGGATGATTCCAGAGACCGCGCAACTCGATTACGAGCACCTGGCTTCGCTGGTGACCGACCGCACGAAGCTCATCGCCGTCGGCGGTGCCTCGAATGCCCTGGGGACGATCAACGACTTGCCGCGCGTCATCCGGATCGCCAAAGAGGCCGGCGTGTTGAGCTTCGTCGATGCGGTTCACCTCGTGCCTCACGAGCTCGTGGACGTGCAGGCCCTCGGCTGCGACTTTCTGGCCTGCTCTTCCTACAAGTTCTATGGTCCGCACGCCGGCATTCTCTGGGGGCGCCATGCGATCCTCGACACCATTCCCTTCCCGAAGCTCGCTCCCGCTCCCGACCGTGCGCCCGAGCGCGCCGAGACCGGAACGCAGAACCACGAAGGCATCGCCGGCATCGGGGCGACCGTGGAGTTCCTGGCTTCCCTCGGCGGCGAAGAGGGCACGCGACGCGAACGGCTCGCCCGCGCTTTCGCCTCGCTGCACGAGGAGGGGCAACGGCTGGTGACCCTGCTCTGGGACGGGCTGACCTCTTCGAAGAACGTACGCGTTTACGGGCCGCCTCCTTCTGAGCGCCGAACGCCCACCGTGTCCTTCGTCGTGGAGGGCATCTCCACCGACGAAGTGGCTCGCACGCTGGCCGCGAACGCGCTGTTCGCCAGCAGCGGCGATTTCTACGCGTCGACGATCGTCGACCGCTACGGCATCGACAGCCTTGTCCGTGTCGGCTGCGCCTGCTACACGTCCGAGGATGAAGTGAGACGGCTCGTCGAAGCCGTGGGGATGATCGCTCTCGGCGGTGGAAGGTGACGGGTCGCCAGCAGTGAGCGGCCGCCAACAGATCGCTCCCTGTACTATCATTGCCACTGCATGGCAAAACCACGACACGATCAACCAACGACTTCTTCGACCACGACGATGGCCATCCTCGTCGCGGGTGGCGTTCTCGTCGCCGCGCTGGTGGTCTGGGCTCTGACCCGGACCGTCGAGCCGCCGGCCACGGTGGATACGACCACCTTCGCGACGACGACCCCACCTGCAGCGCCTGTTACGGATACCGGCTTCCTGGCGAGCAACAGCACGTCCCCCTCGCCTCTGTCCCCAACGTCCCCGGCCCCAGTTCCCTCGGCAGAGCAATCGGCCGACAAGGGCGGGGTCACGCGTATCGCAGCAGAAGATCTGCGCGCGAAGATGGGTCGCGGTGAAGTGGTGGTCATCGACGTCCGGGACACCGGCTCGTACGCGGCCGAGCACATCCCGGGTGCGGTGAACATGCCCCTGGCCACCATCGAGGGCCAGATCGACTCGCTCCCCAAAGGAAAGGCGATCGTCACGTACTGTACGTGACCCGCCGAAGAATCGAGCGCCGGTGCGGCGCTCATCCTGCAGAACAAAGGCATCACCAACGTCAGCGCTCTCTATGGCGGCCTTCACGCCTGGACCAATCTCGGCTATCCGACCGAAAA
>JBDTOZ010000745.1:0-4798 GCA_039932995.1 Acidobacteriota bacterium
CTACGCGGGCTGACTCATGGGCCTCATCCGTCACCCGGCTGAAGCCGGGTGCTAGTGTTCTGATGCCGCCTACGGCGGCGTGGAATCTTCGCGCCGCGCGAAGAAACTGGAGGTTAGTGTTAGTAGTACAGGGTCCGCGGCATGAGCATCGATGAGACTGTGAGGCTATGGACCTATGAGCCTGTCGACGACGCGACGACGCGACAACACGACGACTCGACGACTTGACGACTCGACGACTCGACGACTCGAAGACGTGAAGAAGGACTACTTGACCACTTCCAGCGCCTTCTCCGTGGCGTGCAGGAGCGCGGCGGCTCCGACTGGGGCTCCGGTGGCGTTCTTCATCCACTGATCCGGTGGCAGGCTTCCGTAACGGGCCATGCGCTCGAACTCGGCGCCCACGTTGCCGGTCTTCTCCATCTGCTCCTCGATCTGGAAGGCGATGAGGTGGCCGATCGGGTAATTGGGGAGGTAGAGGAAGTTGTTCACCATGTGCGCGTATACGCCGAGGAGCACGACGTCCTTCTTGCCGAAGACCGGCGCGTAGTAACGGTTCCAGACATCCTTGGCGATCTGCACGGTTGCGTTCTTGAGCTCCTCCGGGGTGGCGTTGGGATGGTCGTACATCCAGTGCCACATGCGGGTGTCGACCAGGCCCACGCCGGCGATCTCGTAGGTGCCCCAGAAGTCGTTCAGGGTCTGCATCGCCCGCGTCTCGGCGGTGGGCTTGGACAGGCCGAGCAGCTCGAGGTCTTTGGCCTGGAAGACGAACGCCAGCGCCTCCGTGAAGGCGGTGTTGGGCACGCCCGACAGCGTGTAGTAGTCGATGTTCTTCAAAGAGAACACCTGCTCGACGTTGTGCCCCATCTCGTGTACGGCGATGTTGTAGCCCTTGTAGTCCATGCCCTCTTTGCCGACGCGGGTGCGCAGGTGAGGGTTGTCGCCGCGGCGGCCGGCGCCGAGGGCGTGGCCGGAGCCGCGCGCGGGATCGACCTCGATGTTCGCGGCCAGGTAGTCCGCGCGTTCCTTCGTGAAGCCGAGCTTCACGAAGAGGCTGGCCATGTCTTTCTTGTAGGCCTCGGCCGTCGGATAGCGCTTGCGGGTCATCGCGTCCAGCTCGGCCTCGCTGTAGGCGCCGCTGGAGCGGAAGCCGTTGTACCAGACGTCGAAGGGCTCGAGCTTGCGGCCCAGGCGCTTCTCGATCAGTTTGGCCACGCGGGCCACATGGGGAGACGTGAGCACGTCCTCGAGCATCGACAGGACGTGCGACTCCAGCATCTGCCGTCCTTCTTCGAAGCTGCGCTGGATGTGCGTCGGCGCGGTGGGCGAGTAGGGATCGACCAGACGGGAGGCCTGGAAGGTGGTGAGGATCTTGGCGTAGCGCGTGTCGGGCTCGCGGGCGTTGGTGAGCTTCGCCGGCGCCGGGCGTCCTTCGCCTTCGCCGTCATCGACGGCCGCCGTCTTCACTTCGTTGGTGATCGGGTTCCAGTCGACGTGCGGGTTGTCGACGACGGCGTCGGGGATGGTCTGGTCGACGATGCGCTCCATGACCCGCTGGATCATGCGCTGTTTGGGCAGGCCAATCGTAGCGTCGATGCCGTAGTTGGCTTTGATCTCGTCGCGCAGGTTCCAGTGCTCGAGCAGGCGCATCTTCGCCGGAAAGATGCGGTTGCCTTTGTCGTCGACGAGATGGTGCATCCAGATGTTGTAGGTGGCCACGTACTGCGACGCCTCGGCCGAGGCTTTTCCGACGGCCAGATTGACCGAGGAGGGGACGCGTTTGGAGAACGAAAGAGCCAGGGCCGCCTCCGCCCACTGGCGGCGCGACCAGGTCTTGCCGGCCGTGAGCCGCTCTTCGAGGGTGGTGATGGGGAAATTCAACAGCACCACGAAGGCGAGCTTGTTCTCGAAGAAGTCGTCCGTGATGTGCGCGGACGGCGCGTAGCCGGCCATGATCTCGTCGAATGGATAGACCGGTCCCAGGTCGAGGTCCGATTGCCACTGCAGATCGCGTCCGATCTCGACCATGTGGCCGTTGATCGATTCGAGGACGAACTGCATGCGGTTGAAGAGCGCGTCGAGCGTGACCGTGTCTCCCGCAAAGTAGGTGCGTACGAGCTCTTCGTAGGCAGCAGCGTCGCCGTCCTCCGCGCGCCAGAACTGCGCGACCTGCTTCATCCCGCGCTGTAACCGCGTGCGCTGCCCTTCTCCGTAGCGGGCCACGAGCTCGCTCTCGAGCTTCTGCATCGATGGGTTCATCTCATTCACCGGATTGGGCTGCGTTTGTGCGACTGCCGAAAGGCTCAACGCAAGCGCGAGAGCGGACGCTGCAAGAATTCGAGACACGGAGTCTCCTTTCGAGGGGGATTGTATGTGCCCGCCGCCTTCGCCGCGAACGCGCGAAGCCCCGCCATTACCGCGCCCCGCCTCCCCCGCCCTGCCCCCTCTTGGTGCGATGGGTGGGCGTGGCGGTCCAGGGGTCGTCGGGCCAGGGATGCTTCGGATAGCGGGCGCGCAGTTCTTTGCGCACCAGGGGATAGCCGGAGGTCCAGAAGCTGCGCAGGTCGCTGGTGACCTGGACGGGGCGCCCCGCGGGCGAGAGAAGCGCGAAGGTGACGGGGACCTGTTTCGGTCCGATGCGCGGCGTGTCGGCCAGCCCGAAGAGCTCCTGCAGTTTCACGGACGCGAGGATCGAGCCGTCCTCGCGGTAATCGAGGACGGTACTCCGACCGCTGGGAAGATGCAGTCGCTCGGGCGCCAGTCGCTCGAGCTTGTGCCGGTCGCTCTCTTCGTCGAGACCGGCAAACGCCAGACGTCGCACCAGCTCCGGCGCGAGAGCCTTCTTCGGGGTGAGCTTCCGCACTTCCTCCGGATCGGGGGCGACGTTGATCTCCTTGAGGAGGAGCTGGTCATACCAGAGGCGCCGCGTGGCGCGGACGGTTCCGTCATCGCGGAGCATGTGTACGACGTCTTCACGCGTCGGTGTGAGCCATTCCCGTTCGATGACACTGGCAATGCGCACCAGCGCTTCCCCTCCGCCCGTGACGTCGAGCGCCACCAGGAGCTCGCCCGTGTGCATGCCGCTCTCGCGAACCAGTGTGGCGCCCGTGCCGCTGGAGAGCAGCAGTCGCAACGAGCCCGGCTCGCGACGCAGGGCCACGCGATCGGGAAAGCCGGCCAGCAGCGCGCGGCGGACGTCGCCGGTCCCTTTGGCGAATCGAGCCAGCTCGCGCGCAGCAAAGGTCAGTCGCGGAGAATCCGCCAGCGTCAATGCGTCGCCGCTGCCGATGTTGCGCACGTCCTCGGACAGCAGCGCGCAGACCCGCACCGCCGCTTCTCCGCCATCGAGCAGGACGCGCGCGAGCCGCGGATGCAGCGGGATGCGTCGCAGACGCTCGCCGAGCTCCGTCATGCGCAGGCGCGGGCTTCCGTCGACCGACTCGATCGCACCCAGGCGGCGCAGCAGCTCGACCGCCGCTTGGAGGCGATGCTCGGGCGGGCGTTCGTACCATTCGAAGGTGCGTGGGTCTCCGCCCCAGGCGAAGATGTCCAGGGCGGGCGCCGCCAGGTCGACGCGGTGGATGTCCGGTTCGCGGTGAGGCCGCAGGAGCATTCGCTCGTCCCAAAGGCGAAGCGCGCGTCCCGGCGCGGTTCGTCCCGCGCGTCCGGCGCGCTGGTCGGCGGAGTCCAGAGAGATCTGTTCGAGCACCAGATGATCGACGGCGGTCTCGGGATCGTAGCGGAGTACTTTCTGCAGTCCGGCGTCGACCACGTCCGTCACTCCTTCGACGGTCAGCGAGGTCTCGGCGACATTCGTGGCCAGGATGATCTTCTTCTCCGCGGACGGCCCAAGCGCGCGCTCCTGCGCCTCGAGATCGAGTGTGCCATGGAGGGGAAAGACGTTCGGCGCGGCCAGTGCCCGGCGGACGTCTTCGATCTCGCGCGCGCCGGGGAGAAAGCAGAGCACGTGGCCTGATGCGTCGAGGGCAACTTCGCGAATGGCGGCCGCGGCACCGACGTCCGTTCGGTAGCGCACTTCGATGGGAAAGCGTCGCGCATCGATCTGGACGATCTTCGCTCCGCCCAGAAAGGTGGAAACGGGTTTGGCGTCCATGGTGGCCGACATCACCACGATGGCCAGGTCGTCGCGCGAGTCGGCGGCCTGTTTCACGAGGGCCAGCGCCAGGTCGGCGTGGATGCTGCGCTCGTGAAACTCGTCGAGGATCACGACCTGGAACTCACTGAGCAGCGGATCGCTTTGCAGGCGTGCCGTGAGGATGCCCTCGGTGGCCACGAGCAGTTGCGTGCGTGCGCTGAAGCGGCGTTCGAAGCGGATCTGCCAGCCGATTTCCTCGCCGAGCGTCCAATCGCGCTCCTCCGCGATGCGGCGCGCCAGCGCGCGGGCGGCCACGCGCCGCGGCTGCAAGAGAATCGTGCGGCCGAGGGCTGTCAGCGCCGGCGGGATGCGGGTGGTCTTGCCGGCGCCCGGTGGGGCGACGATCACCGCGCGTTTTTCCTGGCGGAGGAGAGAGACGATGGCCTCGACGTGCGCGTCGACCGGGAGCGGTGCTTGCACTGGCAAGTGCGCATTATGGCAACTGACAAAGACGACGACATCGATTGAGTCGTCGAGTCGTCGAGTCGTCGGGTCGTCGAGTCGTCGAGTCGTCGAGTCGTCTAGTCGTCTAGTCGTCGGGTCGTCGGGTCGTCGAGTCGTCACTCTCCGGTCTCGCAGTCTCACGGTCTCGCAGTCTCACGGTCTCGCAGTCTCACGGTCTCGCAGTCTCACGGTCTC
>JBDTOZ010000746.1:0-4130 GCA_039932995.1 Acidobacteriota bacterium
CCGCCCATCTCTTCGATGCGGAACCCGGCCCGTTCGACTTCGCGGCGGATCGTGCGCAGCGTGTAGAAGCGCAGGTGCGTGTGATCGAGGATGCCCCGGTCGCGGTATTCGAAGATTCCCAGGAGCAAGCCAAGGCGCACGGTGATGTTGGCGATGTTGGGCACGGAGATGAAGGCATGGCCGTCCTGGGCCAGCGCGGCGCGGACCAGGCCCAACGCGCGCGCGGGACTGCGCAGGTGCTCGAGCACGTCCGCGAGCACGATCGCGCTCACGCCCTGCGGCAGTTTCTTCACGCTCTCCAGGTCGGCGATGACGACGGAATCGAAACGGCCGCTGAGCTGGCCCACGCAGTCGACGTTGTATTCGAAGCCGATGGTGCGGTCGAAATGGTCGCGCAGCGCCGAGCCGAGCTCACCTCCTGCCGCGCCGAGGTCGAGCAGGAGGCCGCCCCGTCGCGCGTGGCGCCGGACCATCTCGATCAGGATGCGATGGCTGCTGCCCTCGAAATCCTTGAAGGTGTAGACGTTGGCCATCTCAGTAGTTCGAGTACAGCACGCCGTTGCGGTCCGCGCCCGGGGCGGCGCTCCGCACTTCGATGACTACGGAGGTGGCGGCGGCGACGGTTCCGGTCTGGAAGTCGGAGCTGGGCGGCACGGTCTCCTCGGTGGTGACCCGCCAGGTGGTGCTCGATTGCGTGAACGGGTCGACGGGGATCGCGCGCAGATACTTCGGCACCAGCTCGTCCAGCGAGTGCGGGTCGCGCCCCTGATCCACGCGGAAGCGCGTCATCGCGCTACGCATCCCGGCCAGTTGTTGCCTGAGAGTCTCGTCGCGCTGGACGTCGTAGCGATCGCATGCGCCGAGCACGACCAGCAGGGCCAGGAGGTGGATGGGACGAAGGTTCAATCAATTACTTCCAATCGTGCCCACATTCTTGAGAGTGATGGCCACGCCGTAGCTGGCGCGCTCTTTGGTCTCGGTGGCGCCGAAGAGGCGGTAGCGCCGGTATTCGAGCGCGATACCATAGCATGAGCCCGTCCAGCCGGTCAGATAGCGGTGCTCGAGGAAACGCCCCTCGGTGACGTCGTAGTTGAGCTGCACGTCGGCGCGCAGCCGGTCCCGGATCAGGAACGAGCCGCTGTTGATTCGGATCTGGCTCCGACCGTCGTCCGAGCCCGGCGTGTCGAACGAGGCGAAGTACGTGAAGCCGAGGTACTTGTCGGCCTGCTTGCCCGTGCCCACCAGATTCGCGGAGAGACTCATCGAGTCCGCCTGATGGGAGACGTTACCGAAGCTGGCGTTCGCATCCACGGTCACGGTCTGGTACGGGTTGAAGCGCAACGTGGCCAGCAGAGGCGTGAACTTGTTCTCGGCCACGCCCGACGTGCCGGTGCGCGTGAAGGGATCCGAGAGCGCCACGCTCTGGCGCAACGCGAAGGAGAGCAGCTCGCGCGCGTTCCCTTCCTTGGTGGCCTCCTTGCCGATGATCCGCTGCGTCAGCGAATACTCCACCGAGTCGCGCACGATGGGCAGGAACGGCGTGTCCACGCTGTCGAATCGGGCGATCTCGGCCTGATTCTTCACGTCGCTGGTGTAGATGTAGCGGACGCGCGGCTCGATGATGTGCTTGAAGCGCGAGAACCCGCCGGCCGAGCGGTTGAACACCTTCGACATCGAGGGGCCGACCACCTCCACCTGTCCCTGCGCGTAGAAGCGCGAGATGCCCTCGTCGTCGCGGAGCTCGCGGCGGCTGCAGACCGCGAGATTCGGGTTGAGCTCGCAGGCCAGACACTCCGCGGACGGCGCCTCCCCCTCCACCGGATCACAGATCCTCTGCAGGCTGGCCGTGTACGTGGTCTGGCGCACCGCGAGCTGCGGTTTGACCGCCAGCCACTGCGGCGTGCGCAGGCGCATCGAGACCGTGGGGAAGATGTCGGTGCGGAAGTAGTCCGCGTCGATCGTGCGCTGCCCCTGCGGATCGACGCCGCCCGTGCGCAGCCGCGAGGAAGACGACTCCAGCGTGAAATAGAACGGCGTCCCCGCCACCCGGCGCGGGTACATGCGGAACTGCAGCGAGGGGAGCTGTTCGTAGCGCTGCCGCGCCGTGACCACGGCCGCGGGATTGTTGGGGTCCACCTGCAGGAGCTCGTAATCGCGCCGGTCCGCGAGGACGTTCAGCGAATAGGTGGGACGGTTCTTGGTGAGGTAGGCCGAGGAGTAAATGTTCGACTTGGTGAGAATGTTCGTGTCGTCGTCGTAGTCGCGGAAGAAGTCGAGGCGCGAGTAGTCCTGCATGTCCACGACTCCCCGGAACCCACCGGGAAGGTTCTCCTGGGCGTGCTTGAATTCGTACTTCCACTCCAGCCGCTTCTCCGGCGCGTTGTTGACGAAGCGGGCCCGCAGGTCGCCGATCTTGATGTTCTCCGAGGGGACGTAGCGCAGCTCGATGCCACCACCAAAGTACTTCTCCGAGCTGACGTCGGCGTAGAGCGTGGCGTCCACCGATTCACCGAACGGGACGAAGTAGCCCGTCTCCAGGCGGGTGCCGAAGGTGTCGGAGAAGCGAGCCCGCGGGATGAGAAATCCCTGGGAGCGGTCGCGCTTCGTCGGCCAGATCAGCCGCGGCGTCCAGAAGACCGGGATGCCGCCCGCGCGGAAGGAGATGTTGCGCATGCGCGCGTAGTCGTCCAGGGTCACGTCGGCGTTGCCGACGTGGAAGGACCAGGCCGGGCGGTCCAGATCGCAGGACGTGAAGACGCCGTTGGTGAGGCGGTACGTGTCTTCGTCCACTTTCTCGATGCGGTCGCCGGAAAAGTACATGGCCGGATCCATGGTCCCGGTGGAGTTGAAGAAGGTGCCGGTCTTGGAGTTGAGGTTGTAGATGGCCTGGGTGGCGGTGATGCGCGTCGGCCCCTGGTCGATGATGACGTTGCCTTCCGCCACCACGTCCCGGGTGCGCTGGTTGAACGTGACTTTGTCAGCCACCAGCTTGATGTCCTGATACTCGATGGTCACGCCACCCGAGAAGATCGCGTACTGGTCTTTCTCCCCCTCGGTCACACCGCCCGGCGCGATCGTCACCTTCACCTCTCCCCCACCCGCCTTCGGGCCGGGAACGAAGTGGAATTTCGGAGGCGCTTGGGCGAAAACGGGGGCGGCCGCGAGGAACAGGATCAGAAGGCCGAGGGATCTGCGCATTCGTCGCGCATTCTACCGCGCCGCCTGCTGCTGTTCGTCGTGGACACGCATGGCCCGGTCGACGCTGACCATCTGCTGCAACACCATGCGCAGCTTGATCACCTCGAGCTGGTAGAGCCGGGCCAGTTCCGCGGACCGTCCCCGCTGCTGGCGCTTGCGGAGAGCGATCTTGCTGGCGATGCGTACGAACTCGCGATGGGCCTCCGCGTCGTACCACCCGCCGCGGCCCAGTCGCCGGAGCGGATGGGCGGTGGGGCGCACGTCTTCCTCGTCCAGAACCCCCAGTGCCGCTTCGTGCTGCAACTCCGCGCGAATGGTGGAGGACTGCTGGAAGACCGCGGCCACGACCAGCAGGGGAATCAGCACCACCACGCCGAGGGCCGCGTCGCGTGCGGGCAGCCCCGTACGCGCGAGGAAAGGAGGAAGCGCCGCCACGCCTACGGCCACGACCGCCGTGACCACGTCGATGCCGAGCTGGCGCACGCGGTCACGCACGTGACTGAGCCCGAAGGTGATGCCGTACCCGGCCACCGATCCGGCCAGAATGCAGGAGGCCAGATCGAGCATGGCCCGGTCCCCGTCCAGCACGATCATCGGAATGGCCGCGGCGGCCCCGGTCATGGCCCCGAGAATCATGCCGTCGGTCGGCTCGCTCTCGCGACCCGTCAGGCGTACATAGAGCGCCGCCAGGGTGAGGACGGCGCCGATGGCCGGCGCGTTGCCCGCGAAATGCAGGATTCCTCCGGCGATGGCCCCGGCCAGGAGAGGCCCCCGAGCCTCGAGCCACAACGCCGCCTCCAACGTCTTGAACCACGAAGCCGCGGTGAGGGCGACGAGGAACGTGAGAACGAGAATCAGGGCCAGAACGGGATCGGACATGCTGAGCGCGGGCGGGATTCTACTGTCATCGCGCGTTTGTCCACCGGGATTCA
>JBDTOZ010000747.1:0-3882 GCA_039932995.1 Acidobacteriota bacterium
CAACCGCCAACCGCCAACCGTCAACCCCGCTGCTATGATCCGCCGCCGTGTTCAACCCCACGTGGCTCTATACGGCTGTGGTCTACTTCGGCGCGGTTTTTCTCGCTGGCCGTGTGGGGATCGCCGTTCCGCGGCGCGTGGCGATTTTCTTCTACGCACTGGTCCTGGTCTTCTTCTATCCCGTTCTGACCCAGGACGCCGTGAACACGTCGGTGGACTTCCTCGGCACCATCCCGCCATGGGAGTACACCGTGAAGAATCACCACGCCGGCAACCCCCAGCTCAATGATCTGGCGCTGCAGATCGTCCCTTGGGCGCATCAGGTTCGCGAAGGCTGGCGCTCCCTGACGCCTCCCCTGTGGAACGCCAACTCCGGCGCCGGCTATCCGCTGCTGGCCAGCGCGCAGAGCAGCGCCCTGTCTCCCTTACGGATCCTCGGCCTTCCCCTTTCGCTGGCCCACGCCCTCTCCTTCGAGGCCGCCATGAAGGTGCTTCTGGCGCTGACCTTCACCTTCCTCTGGTGCCGCCGCCGCGGCTACTCCGAGCTGGCCTCCACCGTCGGCGCGGTGGCCTTCGGGTTCTCCACGTTCATCATCGTCTGGCTGCACTTCCCCCTGATCACCACCGCCTGCCTCGTGCCGGCCATTTTCTACACCCTCGACCTGCTCGCGGAACGGGTCACTTATCCCCGCTTCGTGGCACTGGCCGTGGCGGGGACGATCATGCTGTTCGGCGGTCATCCCGAGACCGTGTCGCACACCGCCTTTCTGGCCGCGCTCTACGTGCTCTGGATCGTGGTCATTGAGCGGGGAAAGGCGCGTCTTTTGGCCGCGATTGCCGGCGCGGCCGTGATCACGTTGCTCCTGGCCGCGCCGTTTCTGGCCCCGTTCGCGGAGGCCGTGACGAAGTCGAAGCGCTATCAGGAGCTGGAGAGTCGCGTCACCGAGCCGCCCGTGGCGTTCGCGGACTGGCCTTCGGCCATCCTCCTCTTTTCTCCGGGGTTTCACGGAGCCATGCCCCACGAAGCGTGGGGACCCGCCCACGCCGAGTCCATCTCCGGCTTCGCCGGCATCCTCGGTGTGGCCGCGTGGCTGGCCCTGGCCACGCACGTGATCCGCAAGAGACGTTGGCGATCGCACGAGACCTTCTTCCTCCTGGCCGCCCTCCTGGCGCTGGGGATCGTCCTGGACTGGCCGATCCTCGGAGAGCTCTTCCATCGCGTCTTCCATCTCGCGGCCAACACGCGCGTGCGTCTGCTGCTGGTCCTGCTGCTGGCCGTGCTCACCGCGGCCGCGGTCGATCTCCTCGAGCGCGATCGCCTGAGCCTCCTGATCGGCGTCGGCGGAGCGGGGGCACTCCTGCTGACGGCGTTCCTCACTTCACCTTTCGCGAATGACCACCAACGCGATGCGGCGCTGCGGGCGATGCTGCCCAGCGTGGGCGTGCTGGCCGTGGCCACACTGGCCGCGCTGGTGCACCGCGCCGGCACAGGCGTCCCGGCTCCTCCGCCGGGCAAGATGCCCGAGGCTGCTCTTCGATCGCTGGCGGCCGTGCTGCTCCTGCTCTTCGCCGTGACCGCGGAGCTGTGGACCGCGAGCCGCGACTGGAATCCGGTCGTGCCCGAGCGTTGGATGTATCCGAAGACTCCGTTGATCGAGGCGTTGGACGCGCTGCCGCGTCAGGGCCCGTTCCGCATCGTGGCCAATGCCGCCACCTTCTTTCCCAACGTCCCGGCCGTCTTTGGCTACGAAGACGTCCGCGCGCACGACCCCATGTCCAATGGCCGCTACATCGGCCTCCTCTCCTATGTCGTCGGCTACGACCCCACCGAGTACTTCGCGCGCTGGCCGGACTGGGACCATCCGCTGCTCGACTATCTGAACGTGCGCTACGTCGTGACGTCCGCGGGCGGCGAGCTTCCCCCGCGTTTCGTCATGCGTTACGACGGCACGGACGGACGCATCTTCGAGAACAGCGAAGTCCTTCCGCGCTTCTTTGCCGTGACGAACGTGGTCATCGAGTTCAACGACGCGCGCTACGCACAGAAACTGCGCGACCTGAGAGACTGGTCCCACACGGCACTCCTCGAAAAACTCGACGTGGAAGCGCCGCAGGAGCGCAACGACTTCTTCCTGCCGCGTCCCGCCAATGCTCCGGCGGCCAGCACGCGCATCGTGGCCTTCACGCCGACCGACTATCACCTGCACGTGCAGGCGCCGCGGTGGACGCTGGTGGTGAGCAGCATTCCCTGGTGGCCCGGCTGGAAGGTGGAGCGCAACGGGGCCCGCATCCAACCGGTGCGCGTCAACGGAGCCTTTCTCGGATTCGCGGTTCCCCCCGGGGACCTCGACGTCCGCGTCTGGTACGACCCCTGGACCTTCCGCTTCGGCGCCATCCTCGCGGGAGCGACGATCGTGGCACTCGTGGCGTTTGGAATGCGACGACGCAACATTGAACGGACGGCCTTGCCCATGAAGCCGGCAGTTGGCAGGTATGGTGTGCGCGACTGACCATGAACTGGACCTGGATCTACATCGGAGCGGTGTACGCCGCCGCCATCTGGCTGGCCAGGCGTGGTGGCGTGGACATCCCGAAGCGGGTGGCGCTCTTTTTCTACCTGCTGGTGCTGCTCTTCTTCTTTCGGCCGCTCACCGGGAACTACGTCAACACTCAGGACGACGTGCTGAACACGCTTCCTCCGTGGCACCTCGTGGTCGATGACCAGCAGGCCATCAACCTCGAGATGAACGACGTTCCGCTCCAGCACACGGTCTGGGGTCATCAGGCTCGGGAAGCGTGGAAGTCGCTGCGCCTGCCACTGTGGAATCAATTCAACGGCTCCGGCTATCCGCTGCTCGCCAATGGACAGAGCTCGGCACTCTCCCCCATCCGCCTGATCAACCTGCCCGTGCCGGCCAACCACTTCATGGCCGCGGAAGCGGCCACGAAGATCCTGATCGCGCTGACCTTCACGTTCCTCTTCTGCCGCGGACGCGGCTACGCGGAACTGGCCAGCGTGATCGGCGCGTCGATGTTCGGCTTCGGCGGTTTTCTCCACAGTTGGCTGCACTTTCCGCACGTGACCACCGCGTGCTTCCTGCCCGCGATCCTGTATCTGATCGACCGGATGGCTTTGCATCAGGGGCTGCCGAGGGCACAGGGGGCACTCGCGCCCACATCGCAAGCGGGCCTCGTGACCGCGGCCGCGCTTACCTGGACCGCAATCCTCTTCGGCGGTCATCCCGAGACCGCCTCCCATATCTTCTTCCTGGCCCTGCTCTACGTCGTCTGGATCGTCTTCGTGGAGAGGCGCGCCAACTGGCGGCTCTTCCTGACGCTGGGCGGGGCCATGACGGTGGCCGCGCTGCTCTCTGCGCCGTTCCTGCTGCCCTTTCTGGAGGCGTTGCCGCGGTCACAGCGCTATCAGGCGCTGAAGGTGCTGCCGCTGGAGGCGAAGGCCCTTCCGTACACCGACCTCGAGTGCATGATCGTGTTGTTTCAGGCGCACTTCTTCGGCCGGGCCCCGTTCGAGAAGCCGTGGGGACCGGCGGTTGCCGAGCCTGTGGGAGGCTTCTCCGGCGTTCTCGGCATCGCCTCGTTCTTTGCGCTGCTCATCTCCGTGATCCGCCGTCGCGCGTGGCGCTCCCCGGAGATGTTTTTCGGACTGGCCACGATCCTCGTGTTCGGCGTGATCAACGGTTGGCCCTTCATTGGCGCTGCGATCCACGCGGTGCTGCCGGTGGTCGCGCATGCGCGCTTCCGCCTGCTGTTCGTGCTGCTCATGGCCGTCCAGGCAGCCGCGGCAGTCGATCTCACGTTGCGTTCGCAACGGAAGGAGCTCGTGGCCGGCGCCGCGGTCGTCGGCGCCATGCTGTTGCTGCT
>JBDTOZ010000748.1:0-4807 GCA_039932995.1 Acidobacteriota bacterium
GTGCGGCCGCGAAGGCGGCCGCTACAACGTTCGGCGGAACGTGACTCGACGTTGGCGCGACATTGTGGCGACCGCCTTCGCGGCCGCGTTCAGAATCGAATCCCGTTTTCCCCGGGCCGAGCCCGGGGCTAGATTGTGGAACGCGCCTTCGCGCGTTCACCGGAGGACCACCGCTCCACTGGGGTTGCCCGGGGTGCCTTCCATGACCGCGCGCCTTAGAACGGTCCCCAATGCACGAGCACGGGCGGCACGAGCAGGAGCAGGCTGAGGACGATGAGGACGAGCATCAGGGGGAAGAACCAGCGCGCCCAGGTCTCCCAGGGGATGCGGGCCATGCCCAGCACTCCCATCGTCACCGCGGAGGTGGGGAGGATGGGGTTGATGAACTCGCAGAGTTGGAACGCATAGACCATCGTCTGCCGCGTGATGCCGGCCAGGTCGGCCAGCGGCGTCATGATGGGCATCGTCAACGCGGCCTGCGCCGTGCCGGAGTGGATGAAGAAGTTGATCACTCCCTGAATGATGAACATCACCTGCGCGGCCACGACCGCCGGCAGTCCGGAGATGGCCCGGGAGCTGTAGTGCAGGATCGTGTCGAGCACGGCCGCTTCCCGCGCGATGATCAGCAGCGCCCGGCCGCAGGCGATGATCAGAGCGACCGACACCATGTCCTTCGCTCCCGCGACGAAGTGCCTGGCGATCTCGTTTCCGCGGAGACCGGCCACCACTCCCATGAGCAGGCCCATGGCCAGGAAGAGGGCGCCGATCTCCTCGATGAACCACTGCGCTTCGAGAATTCCCCAGATCAGGATGGCCATGCTGCTGATGAACAGCACCAGCACCAGCGCACGGCGCGTGGTCCACGGCTCCGGAGCGGAGTCGGCGGCGTACGAGCTGAGGTCGCGCGTGCGGTCGAGCTCGTAGACGGGGCTGAGCCGCGGGTTCTTTTTCACGCGCGCCGCGTAGACCATCACCCAGCCGGTCATCACAGCCGTGCCGATGAACCAGGTCAGCACGCGGTAGCCGAGCCCGGAGTAGAGAGGCAGACCGGCCAGACCCTGAGCGATGCCCACCGTGAACGGATTGAAAAACGCCGCCGCGAACCCGGCCGCCGCTCCGAGAAACGGGATGGCCGTGCCGACGATCGAGTCATATCCGAGAGAGATGGCCAGCGGGACGAAGATCAGAATGAAGGGGATCGTTTCCTCGCCCATCCCGAAGATGGATCCCCCCAGCGAGAAGATGATCATCAGCACGGGGATCAGCAGTTTTTCGAGGAAAGGGCGCGTGCGCAGCGCCGCCGTGATGCGCTTGATGGCGAAGTGAATCGTGCCTGTTTCCTGGATCACGTTGAACGATCCGCCGATGAGCAGCAGGAAGCCGATGATCAGCGCGCCGTCCACGAATCCCTTGATCGGCGCGATCATGAGCCACTGCCCTCCCAGTCGCACCTTGGCCACTTCGTGATAGGTGCCCGGCACCGTGATCTGCCGGCCGGAGCGCTCCACGCGCTGGTAGGTTCCGGAAGGGATGACCCAGGAGAGCATCAGCACCAGAACGACCAGGGAGCCGACGATGACCAGGGTGTGGGGCATGCGGATGGTGCGCGGCGTGGGCTGCATGGAAGCAGACATTCGGAGCTCCTCCTGCCGGCTCCGTCGCGCGGAGGCCGGCCTCTCATGGCGTCAGGGATTGGCGAGCTGCCACGCGGCCGCGAACGCGAACCGGGCCACGCGCTGGACCTGCGCGGCGTCGATGCGGTCGGGGGTGTCGCCCGGCTCGTGGTAATCGGGAAAGAAGTTGCCGAAGAAGCGGATGAAGGGGACGCCGGCGCGCGCGAAGTCACGGTAATCGCTGCCGCCCTCTTTTCCATCCGTCCAATCGAAGTGCATGGTCAGGCCGTTGCCCTGGGCGGATTTCCGCAACACGCTTTCCAGGATCGGCACGCCGCGCGGCAGGCCGGGCTCGACGAAGCTCTCGGCCCTGGTTGCCGCGAGGAAGGCTTCCCCCTCGGGGAGCTTGCTGTCGGTCACCAGCGTACGGATCTCGGCCGGCAGCCAGGGATGGCCGATCATGTCCAGGTTGAGGTAGGCCACGGTTTTCGCGAGCGGCCAGCGCGGGTGGTTGACGTAGTAGACGGAGCCGAAGCGTCCTTCCTCTTCGCCGGTCCAGAAGGCCAGGACGAGGGTGCGTTTCGGCGGCGCGCCCGCGACGAACGCCTTCGCGATCTCCAGCAGCGCCGAGACGCCGGAGGCGTTGTCGTCGGCTCCGGGATGCAGCGTCCCTCCCTGCATGCCGAGGTGATCGATGTGTGCTCCGATCATCACCGCTTCCTCACGGAGCGCCGGATCGGCGCCGGGGATGATGCCCAGCACGTTGCGGCTGACGATGAGACGTTCCTTGTTCTCGAGCCGGACCGACGCGGTGGCCGTCCCCGGAACGGCGCTCACACGCTGCCCGCGGAATGCCGCCGCCAGCGCGTCCTCGCCGACGACCGCACAGGCCAGTGCCCGGGACACGCGGATCACGACCGGCGCTTCGTGGCGCTTCTCGTGATCGTACGTGCGAAAGGCCACCTCCTCATCGGAGAAGCTCGCTGCCATGTCCGCGGCGAAGCCGTCGTCTTCCACGGCCAGGATGGCCGCGGCACCCAGCGCTCGTGCGAGCTCGATCTTCGCCGCGAATCGTTTCTTGACGCCGCCCGCCGCGTAGCGATCGGTCAGTTCCGCCTTCTGCCACTCCGGGCCGGGCGGGACGCCGCCAAGGAGGAGCACGATCCGGCCGCGCACGTCCAGGCCGGCGTAGTCGTCGCGGCCGAGTGCCGGCTCGCGAATGCCGAAGCCGGCGAATACGACCGGCGCGTGGAGCGACTGCGGGGGCAGCGGAGGAAACAGGCAGTCCACCCCATGCACGAACGAGCGCCGGTCCGTGAGCGGGCCGCTTTGGCGCTCGATCTCGATCGTCCCCGTCACGTCGCTCAGTTGTCGCAGGGGCACGCGTTGGAAGTAGCCGGACTCCTCACCGAAGGGTGCGATGCCGGCCAGCTTCAGCGAGGCAGCGGCGTACTCGAGCGCGGCATCGAGCCCCCGTGTGCCGAGTCCCCGTCCTTCCATCGCCGGAGAGGCCAGCAGGTCGAGGTGGGTGCGGATGGCGGTGTCGGTGATCGCGGCCACCCGGCCGCGAAACGGTTCGTCGAACGAAGCGGAGGGTGAGGCCGCCACGAAATCGCGAGCGACTTCAGGCGCCTGCGGCGCCTGCGCCCACATCCCCGTCGTCACCGCGAGGCCGAGACAAACCACGAGGGCGTTGCGGCTCATCGCAGACGCTCCGTGTGCAGCGTGACCTTGGTCAGGATGTCCTGCCGGATCGTCACTCCGAAGCCGGCTCCTTCCGGAACGGCGATGAACCCTTGCGCGTCGAGCACGATCGGCGGCTCCGCGAGGTCCTCATGAAAGTAGCGTCGTGTCTCCGAGGTGTCTCCGGGAATCCGGAACGCGGGCGCGGTCTGCAGGTGAATGTTCACCGCGCGGCCGATCCCGGTCTCGTCCATGCCGCCGCACCAGACCGGCACGCCGTGCGCCTCCGCGTAGGCGGCAATCCTCGAGGCTTCCATCAGACCTCCAACCCGTCCTTGCTTGATGTTCAGAATCCGGCAGCTTCCGAGGGCGATGGCCGCGCGCGCATCGGCGAGATTGTGGATCGACTCGTCGAGGCACAACGGTGTGGCCAGCTCGCGCTGCAGGAGGGAGTGCTCATAGATGTCGCTGTACGACAGCGGTTGCTCGATCATCGTCAGCCCGAATGCGTCGAGCTGGCGAAGG
Source organism: Acidobacteriota bacterium (assembly GCA_039932995.1). Taxonomy (GTDB): domain Bacteria; phylum Acidobacteriota; class Thermoanaerobaculia; order Gp7-AA8; family Gp7-AA8; genus QHVT01. Next base: position 3,822 of record JBDTOZ010000748.1, read on the forward strand.
TGGGCGGCGTCGTCCGGCGCGTAGTCGCCATTCGCGTCGACCATCAGCGCAATGTCCGGAAACCGCTCGCGTACCGCGCGCACCATCTCCACGTCGCGGCCCCGGGCGATCTTCATCTTGATCCGGTGATAGCCCTCGCCCACCGCCTGCTCGACCTCCGCCAGCAAGGCCGCGGCCGTCTCCTGCAGGCCGATGCTGATGCCGGAAGGGATGGGACGTCGCGGGAAGCCGAGCAGTTCGTGCAGCGGCACGTTCTTGCGCCGGGCGATCAGGTCGATCAGTGCATTCTCGATCGTGGCCTTGGCCATCTGATGGCCGCGAATGTGCCGAAAGCGCTCGCAGACTTCGCCGAGAGTCATCCCGGAAGCAACCTGCGGCAGAAGAAAATCGCGGATGATGTGGTGCGCGGTGGACGTGGTCTCGGACGCGTAAAACGGATCGGGATCGGCGACGCACTCACCCCACCCGCTCGCGCCTTCTCCGTCGATGCGAAGCAGCAACGCCTCCTTGCACGTCCAGGTGGCCGAGCTGATCGAGAACGGCTTGACGAACGGCAGACTGACGGTGCGCTCTTCGACGTGGTCGATGACCCCGATGGATTGGGCGGCGAGGTCGAAGACAGCTGAATCCCATGGATGAACGTGCCCAGTGGCCGCCGATGACATGTGCAGGAGGACCCTCGGCGCGATGGTAGCAAGCGAGGTGTCGATTGTGGTCAGTTAATCGGGGCGCGGAGGTTTCCAGCGAACCGGAAGGGTGGTTGCAGATTCCCCGGCAATCAGCATTGCGCGCACAGACGCGTTAGAGTTGTGGCCTCCAGGAACGTCCGTCCCACGCCGTGCGGAGAGAAGGAGCCACGACTCATGCCCGAGAGCGCAAAGGTGTTTGGATCCACGGGAAGCGACACCCTGACCAGCGCGCCACTCAGTGAGCCGTGCATTCTGGTCATCTTCGGCGCCTCGGGGGATCTGACCCGCCGTCTGCTC
>JBDTOZ010000749.1:0-13653 GCA_039932995.1 Acidobacteriota bacterium
AGCACTTGGCGTCGGCGCAACACCTCGAGCAACCAGCAACCAGCAACACAGCAACCAGCAACACAGCAACACAGCAACTCAACAACCGGCAACGCGCTAAAGTGCTCTCGTGAAAAAACGAATCCTGTTTCTCTGTACCGGCAACGCGGCGCGCTCACAGATGGCGGAGGGGCTGGCCAGGGCCTTTCATGGCGACGTGCTGGAGGTGTTCAGTGCTGGCTCGCGTCCGGCGGGCTGGGTCCACCCGCTGGCCCTGCGTGCGCTCGCCGAGATCGGCATCGACGCCAGCGCGCAAACCTCGAAATCGGCCGAGCCGTTCCTCGAGCAGCCTTTCGATGTCGTGGTCACGGTGTGTGACTCGGCTGCTCAGGACTGCCCGGTCTGGCCGGGAGCGAAACGGATCGAGCACTGGCGGATCGAGGATCCGTCGTTCGGACCCGATGACGCGGCCACGCGGTTCGAGCGCTTCGTGGAAACGCGGAATGACCTGGCGCGGCGGATCGAGGAATTGGTGAAGACGCTGTAAAACCGGATCCCACGGCCAGGCTCCGGACTGCGCAACGGCCAACCGATTCAGATCTTCGCCACCTCATCCGGCACCAGCAGTCGCAGCGACCGCGGGACGATGCGCACGTGCAGTTCCTCGGGGAGCGTGACCGGCTCTCCGTCGAGGTGGGCGGGTCCGGCAGGGCGGCGGATGGTCACCGCGGCGGTCTGCAGCATCGTGACGCCGGCGGCGCGGTCGAGGCTTCCGTGGAAGAGCCGGGTCAGGAGCATGGGTGCGGCCAGGAGGCCGATCTCGTCCACGATCACCACGTCGAGCAAGCCATCCTGCAGCGACGCCAGCGGGGCGATGCGGGCGTTGTTCCCGTACTGGCTGGCGTTGGCCACGGCGATCACGAAAGCCCGTCGCCGCACCGTCTGCCCTTCCCACGAAACCTCGTACTCCTCGGCGCGAAAGTCGCTGAAGGCGCGCAGTCCTTCGCGCACGTACGTCTCCAGCCCGCGCACGCGGCTGGAGGCGAAGCGTTCCGCTACCAGGGCGTCGAAGCCGATGCCCATGACGCCGAGGAAAGGCTGACCGTTGACCTCCGCGGTGTCGATGGTCACGATGCGGCCCGTGTGGCAGGCCTCGAGAGTGATGGTGGGATCGAGCGGCAAGCCGATGTGACGCGCGAAGCCGTTACCGGAACCGATCGGCAGGATGCCCAGCGCGGGCTTCCGGCCCGCCAGGCGCTTGGCGGTCTCGTGGACCGTTCCGTCGCCACCGACCGCGAAGACGACGTCGCACGCTTCGCGTTCCGCGCGATCGATGATGCCTTCCACCTCTTCGATGCTCCCGCAGGAGACGATCTCGGTCGCGAACGGGGAAGTGCGGCGGATCAGGTCCACGACATCGAAGCCGCGCCTCCGGCCTGAGCGTTCGTTGACGAGGAAGAGTGCCTTCACCCGCGCACCCGACGGTGCCGGTCGATCCAGTAGCCCCACGGAACGAACAGCCATTGCGCCAGCCCCGCCAAGCCGATGGCGCGCGCACTGGGTGGGGGAGGGGAGGTGATGTTCGCGATGTAGACGATTCCGAGGAAGACCACCAGCGACCAGAGCGCGACCGTGCCCGTGCGATCGCGGGCGTTTGTCGCACGAAAGTAGAGCCAGAGCCCGATCGCGAACAGTGCCACTTCCACGACGATCGTCCCCGGCACGGAATCCCAGAGCCGCAGTCCGACCCGCGGACCGCCCGGCCAGAGCGGAAGATCGGGACGGTGGGCGATGAAGTCGATGACCCAGTGGCTGAGCACCGCCAGCCCGACGATGGCGGCATCACGAACGGACTTGCGCATGGCCCAATACACCAGACCCGCCGCGAGCGACCATCCGATCACCGACAGCAGGCTATGCGTGATCGGATAGTTGTAGAAGTCGAGCGGCGTGAACGCGGTGATGCCCGGTGCGATGCGCACGTGCTCGAGGTTCAGGAGCAACAGGATCGGCCAGATCAGATCCAGCAGCAGCGTCCCAAGAAACAATGTTCCCAGGGAGACCCGCGCCGCAAGCGGCTTCATGGCGAAGGCGGTGGCGTGATGGCCGATGAACATGGCCAGATTGTAGTTGGCGGTTGGCGAGGACACACGGGGGAGGTTCTGCCGCCAACCGCCAACCGTCAACTGGTCCGAATGATCTCCGTCAGCACGGGCTTGAGGCCGTTGATGATGAATTGCACGCCGATGGCGCCGAGGAGGAGGGCCATGACTTTGGAGAAGACGGCGCGGCCGCGGTCTCCGATCCATTGAGAAAGGGGGACGGCAGCGAGGAGGACCAGGTAGCAGGTCAGACCGACGGCCATGATGGCCACCGTGACCGCGACCTTCTGCTGCAGGTGCGGATAGAGGTTGACCAGGAGCATGGTGGAAGTGATGGCGCCCGGTCCGGAAAGCATGGGAATGGCCAGCGGCACGACGGCGATGGACGACGGGTCGACCTCCGCTTTCTCCACGTCGTCTTCATTCATCCGCTTCTCGCTGCCGGAGCCGATGGGACGGCGGTCGTCGTCGAGGACGAGTGTGCGCAGGGCGTTGGTGAAAAAGATGATGCCGCCCATGATCTGGAAAGCGGGAACGGTGATCCCAAAGAACTGGAACACCCAGTCGCCGGCGATGAGGAACGCCGTCAGCACGACGATGCACGCCAGCGAAGCCATGAGCGCCACCTTGGCCCGCTGCGCCCTCCGCACGTCCCGCGTCAACGCCACGAACGAGGGAATGACCGCCAGCGGATTGACCATGGTGATCAGGGTGATGAACGAAAGCAGCACGACTTTGGTCAACGGCACGGAGGGATTGTATGTGTTGAGCGCGGGGTGCGAGTCCGGGAGCGGGTGTGGGTGTGGGTTTCTGCGATCTGGGGTTTCACGCCGGAGGCGTGGTGGAGATTAGCCGGTGGCAAGCGCCGAAGGCGTGCCGCCACCGGATTGGCGCTGATCTACCGTCGACCCCGGAGGGGTCGCGGACCTCCGACACCCCTGCCGGGGTTGAAGATTCAAATCGTTCGCATCCGGGGGCAGCGCGCCAAGGCGCTCGCCCCCGGCTAATTTCCGACACGCCTCCGGCGTGACCGATGGCCCCGCCCCCCGCCCCCCACACACGCGCACCACCCGCACCCTCCCCCCGCACCCCCACCCACACACCCGCACCCGCACCTCGCCGCCTAACTTCCCGAGACATCCACGACCACATCGCTCTCCAGGTCTACGTACCAGAGCAGGCCGTCGCAGGGGCGGCCGGTGAGGGTGGTGAGGGCGGTGCGGTAGCGGGTGAGCTGGAGGCGGTCTTTGGCGATGCGGGCGGGGTCGGGGTGGCCGCTCTTGTAGTCGATGACGACATTGCGGCCGTGCTCGCGGATGAGGCGGTCGATGCGGCGTTCGACGAGGAGGCCGTCCTGGAGGAAACGAATGGGCAGCTCGCGGCCGAGGGTCTCGGCGCGTGTGATGCGTTGCAACGTCTCGGAGCGGGCGATGGTGGCCAGGCGTTTGCGGACGCGGGTGACCGTATCCGCGTCGGCGGCCGCCTCGACCGCCAGTTGGTCCAGCAGAGCGTTGGCGTCGCCCTTTCCGTCCCACAGTTCGAGCACGCGGTGGAGGAGGATGCCCGCGGCCTTGCCGCGCGAACCGGCCCGCGCGGAAGCAATCTCCCCTGAGGTCAGGACCTCAGTCGCCGGCGCCAGTTGCTCGGGCGTGAACGGCACCAGCGCTCCCGCCGCCAGCGTGGCCTCGAGCTCCGGGTCGCGCAGCCGTTTCCGGTCGCGTGCGCTCGCGTCCGTCGGCTCCACCGTCTCGAAGGCGACGGGGCCGATGTCGGTCAGGCGGACGTCGCGGCCTTGCGCGGGCCACTCCAGCGGCGTCTCGCCGAGGAGCGAGAGCAGTGCTCGCTGGAAGCCGGTCTTCTTCTCTTCCGGGTTCACGACGAAGACCACGTCCGTCTTGGCGCGCGTCACGGCCACGTAGAAGAGGCGCAGCGTCTCGGCGTCGTCGCGCTGCTTGCTGATCTTCTTCAGCTTCTCACCGTCCGCGTCGAAGCGGAAGTTGCCGGAGATCGACTCCGCGCGGCCGGAAAGCACGAGGCTGCGCGGCTCCTCCACGGTGAAGAGCTGCAGAATGTCGCTGCCCGTGGTTTGGAACGAGAGATCGGGAAGGATGACGGTCTCGAACTCCAGTCCTTTGGCCGCATGGACGGTGAGGATGCGCACGGCGTTTTTTGTGTCGTCGAGGAGACTCGGCTCCACCTCTTCCGGCTCGCCACGCCGCCGCGTGATCTCATCGACGAACTGCTGCACCGAGCCGCCCAGCCGCTGGTCGTATTCGAAGGCGATGGCGCGCACATGCTCGAGGTGCGAGAGATGGCGGTCGCCATCGGTGGAGGCGTCGTAGATCTCCTCGATGTGCGTCGCCGAGAGGACGCGGTCGATGAGCTGCGAGACGGTCAGGTGCAGGGAGGCCTCGCGCAGCCCGGTCATGGCTTCTGCAAACGCCAGCCACGGTTGGCGGCTCTCGGGTGGCGCCGGCTCCTCCCGCTCGCCCGGCACGCGGCAGCCGGCCACGACCTCGGCGTCGGTGAGGCCGAAGTAGACCGAGCGTGCGGCGGAAATCTGCGCACCGAGGTCGAAGGGATAGGCGAGGGCGCGCAGGATGGCCAGCAGGTCGACCGGTGCGCGGCGATCGAGGAACGACCGCGTGGGTGGCAGCACGTAATCGATGCCGTGGCGCTGCAGCGTGTCCAGGTAGTCGTCGATGCGCGTGAGCCGGCGGAAGAGGATGGCGTAGCGTTGCAGGTCCAGCGCACTGCCGTCGCGTCCGGCCCGGATCCACCCCGCGATGGCCTCGGCCTCCGCGAAGTAGCGGTCCGACTTGTCGTCGTGCCGCGCCTGCAACAGCGTGATGCGCGCGTCCAGCTCCCGGCGGGACGTCGTGCGTGCGGCCTTGAGGGTGTTGTAAGCGGGGCGGAACACGTTGGGGTCGTGTACCTGCGGCGGGAAGAGGCGCGTGAACATCGAGTTCACCACCTCCACCAGTGGCGGATCGCTGCGGTACTGGTCGGCGATGACGCGCCGCTCCGCGCCGCCGCGCTCGAGGTCCGCGGTCATCTGGTAATACGTCTCGGGATCGGCGCGGCGGAAGCCGTAGATGGACTGCTTCGGATCGCCCACCACCACGGTCTTCCCGGGGACGTACGCGCCGTCGGCGTCGCGCGCCAGGCGTTCGATGATGCGCGCCTGCGTCCGGTCCGTGTCCTGGAACTCGTCGACGAAGATGAAGTCGAACTGTCCTCGCGAGCGGGCCAGAACCTGCGGGTCGTCGAGCACGGCCAGGGTGCGCAGGAGCAGGTCGTCGAAGTCGACCACGCCGAGCTTGCGCTTTTCCTCGTCCAGATAGCCGAGAAAGCGACGGGTCAGCGCGATCAGGGCCATGGCCGCGCGGTGGCTGGCCAGACGGTCGTACAGCGAGCGTCCCTTGTCTCCCGCGCGAAGGAGTTTCAGCGCTTCCTTCAGCACACCGTTGCGGGGGAGGTTCGCCTCGCGGATGCTGGAGGCGATCGGCTGCAGGTAGTCGATGACCGCGTCGAGCTCTTGATCCAACTCAGAGCGCGGGATGAACGGAGGAACAGAAACCGATTCACGGACATACGCAAACACCCGTCGCGCGTGCTCGTCGCCGGTGTCGTCGGGCGAGCGGCGGATGGCGTGGAGCGCGTCCATGAGCGACGCGCGCACTTCTTCGAAGTCGCCAAAGTCGTAGTCGGTCTCGGCCAGGAGGTCGCGTCGCTCGAGCAGTGTGAGGATCAGGTCCCGGATCTGGAACAGGTAGCCGGCGTGTGCGAACAGCAGTTCCCACTCGGCCACGACTTCCGGGACGGGCAGCACGCGCGTCTCTTCATCGAGCCAGGCATCGTAAAGCTGTCCGTAGAGCAGCGAGCGTTCGAAGCCTTCGATGATCTTGAACTGCGGGTCGAGTCCGGCCTCGATCGGGAAGCCGCGCAGGAGGGACTGGCAGAACGAGTGGATGGTCTGCGAGCGGAGCGTATCGATGTTTTCGAGATGGCGTGCGATGGTGAGACGGGCCCGCTCCGGATCCTCGATTGTGACGAGCGGATGCGGCGAGCCGATGGGCCAGCCGCCGCTGCCCGCGAGGCCCTGCGACAACTCCTGCAGTGCCACGCGGATGCGGTCCGCGATCTCGCCGGCCGCTTTCTCCGTGAACGTCATCAGCACGATGCGGTCGAGGGCGAGGTCGTCGTGCTCCAGCATCAGCTTGAGGACCTCGCCCACGATGGCCGTGGTTTTCCCGGTGCCGGCGCCGGCCTCGATGACGAGGTTGCGTCGCGAAGGGGTGACCGACGGCTCGACCTTCGAGGTGAAGAAGAACGCCTGCTGCTCCATCAGAGGCCGGCTCCGAGGAGCGTGCGCGGGTCCTTCTGCTGCTGCACCGCATAGCGTTCGTCGAGGTCGTGCTTGGTGCGGCAGGAGTGATTCACCGGGCAGTACTTGCAGGAGTTGAACTCAGTGTCCTTCTCGTTGGGGAAGGCCGGGAACGTGCCGGCGGTGATGGCGCGGATGAAGATGCGCAGCGTCTCCAGGAGACCCTCGCGCTTCTCCTCGAGTGCGAAGGCGAACGAGGCCGGCTTGACGTCTCCGGTCACGAGCGGCTTGATGGTGGCGCTCACGTCTTTGGAGTCGAGCTCGAAGAATGAGGAGACGGACATGGCGTAAAGCGCGAGCTGCAGTCGAACGCCGCGGTCGATCTTGTCGCCGAGGTTGGCGTGCCGGAGAGCCTTGCCGGACTTGTAGTCGACGATGCGGTGGTTCGTGGAGACGCGGCCCACGTCGATGCGGTCGATCGTCCCTTCCACGCGCACCGGCACGCCGTCGACGTCGACGATGAACGGCTCGGGGTGATTGGCCAGTTGGCGATGTTTGGCGCCGAAGCGGTACTCGAACCAGCGCGGCACGAGGTCCAGCGTCTGGAGATCGGCCAGGTCGTGGATGACGAACTCGCGCAGAATGCGCTTGGTGGCGCGGCGCTCGATGTCGCGAACCGTGCGGTTGAACGGCGGTACGTCGCCCTCGTGCTCGTCGAACTGGTCATCGACGAATTCTTCCAGCCGTTCTCCCAGGGCCACCGGCAGTTGGGGCAGGGCGGCGTTCGCGGCATGGAGCTCGTCTTCGGTGAGCGAGCGATAGAAACGCTCCAGGATCTTGTGATCGAGCGTGCCCTTGTCGCGGTGATGGATCTGGATCTCGCGCTCCGGCTGGTCGATGTCGCGCACGCCGAGGACGTGCTTGAGCAGAAACTTCTGCGGACATTCCCCAAAGTCCTCGAGCTGGGTGGGCGACAGCCGGAGCGTGGAGGGATCGATGCCGGGTACGTAGCCGTCGAAGGCCGAGCGGGTCCCGGCACGCACCAGGAGCTGGAGCTGGCGATCGCGTTGGGCGTCGTGGATCCCAGGTTCGGGATGTGCGAGAGGTGCGATCCGGTCCTCCGCCGGCAAGGAGCGCACGAAGCGCGACGGACGGAGCACTTTGCCGAAGCCGTCGCCACTGGCGAAAGAGAAGTGTACGTGCACGCCCGCGGACTCGGAGAGGAGCGAGAACAGCAATTGTTCTTCCTCGCGGCCATCCCCGATCTCGCGCAGTCCGAGGATGCGGCGGTCGGAGTCCGGCAGGAGTGGATCCTCGGTACGCCGTTGCGGGAAGACGTCGTCCTGCATGCGGATCGCGAAAAGATGTGCGAACGAGCGCCCGCGGAAGCGCGGAACCTCGCCGCACCAGATCAGGGGGCCTTGCGCCCCGGGACCATCCTGCGCCCTGATCCCCCCTTGCTCGATGGCGTCGAGCACATCCGGCAGCGCCGCCGTTCCGAAACGGCGGAACAGCGCGGCCACTTCGTCGAGCTCCTCGGCGGCGGCGAGATCGGCCTCCGTCTCGACGCGGAACAGACTGCCGAGGCGGGCCAGGAGCGGGAGATTGATGGAGGCCGTGAGGATTTCCAGCTCCGCCACCAGTTCGATGTAGGCGTCGATGACGGCGGAGCGGATGCGCCTGCGCCGCAGCTCCTCGCTGGTGCCGCCGGCGATGCGGGCGCGGCGGGTCTCCGCATCGGCGGCGTCTACGTCCAGACGCGTCTGCGTGCGCAACCCGTCTCGCACGAGACCCAGCACGGAGGTCCGGGGAAAGCCGCGCTCGCGGAGACGGAGCAGCGTCAGCGCGCCACGGCCGATGCGGTGGGCGGCCAGCGGAATCTCCTCGCCGAGGGTGATCGCGAAGCCGGACTGGGCGGCGAATCGGTGCAAGAGCCGCGCGTCGTACGGCTCCAGCGAGCGCGCCACGATGCCGATCTCGCTTGCGTTGGTGCCTGCGGCCAGGAGGATCGCCACTTGGGAGCAGACCTCCTGCATCTCCTCGAGGCGGGTGTCGGATTGCGTGACGGTGCGCGCAGGACTCGAATCCCGGGCCTTGCCGCTTCCCGAATCCGCATCGACATCCTCTCGCAACGACTGCACGAACGGCTGCGCGAAGGGGGCGCTGCTGGGCACCCAGATCGCGGCCACGCGGTCGGCGCGCAGCAGCGCATCGAGGAAACGGCGTTGCGCGCCGGTCATGTCGTAGAAGCCGGCCAGCAGTTGGGGCCGGACAAATTCTCCGACCAGGCGGGAGGCCCGCTGCAAGAGGTCGGCGGGATCGATGGCGTTCACCTGGGAGATCCAACGCTCGTATTCAGTCCAGGCGCGGAGCGCCAGACGCGTGCGCGGCGCATTGCGCAGCCCTCGCGCCTCTTCGACGCGGCGGGTGAACTGCGCCAGCGTGAAGCCGCTGTCGCGCATGTCGCGATAGGAGCGCTCCAGCATGCCCGCCACCCCGCGGCTGGAGAGCAGCGGATCGTCGATCCCGCGAGCGGCGGTGCGCATGGCCAGCCGCCGCTCCGCTTCTTCCGCCACCCGCGGCGTCTGTCCTGCATCGGACAGAATCCGCACGGCCAGCGACTCCAGCGACTGCAGTTGCAGACCTGCCAGGCCGGAAGGCTCGCGATTCAGCATCTCCCGGGCGATCGCCTCTGCCACTCCGCGTGAGGGAACGAGGACCTCTTCCTCCCACGGAGTCAGGGGGTCCCGACCCTCCCGCGCAGCCAGCAGGCGCGTTGCGACTTCGGAAGCGATGTCTCGATAGGGTGCGAACCGGAGGGAGGGCATGAATGAGTCGGAGTGATTCTAATCTTTCTCGAAGGCCGAGGGCGCCACCGTCGTCTCCGGGTGCAGCAGGGCGTCGTGGAGCGCCGGCGTCCCGCCGGCTGGCCCGGCGGCGTCTCGCCGCTGCGGTCGATTTCCTCGCGAGAGGTTCCCTCCTCGCAACGGGCACGGGGCGCAGGCGAGGACGCCTGCGGTCCAGCCGGCGAGACGCCAGCGCTCCCTCAGCCGGCTGAAGGGCCGCGTAATGGGGAGCGGCGGAGCCCGTCGTCCACGTTTGGGCACCGCTCCTTGCCTCCGGACCTCAGAGTTAGCATGGATCTGGCAATTGGCCCAACTCGAACCATGACTCGATGGATAATCCCCGTTGATGGGGAAACGACAAGTGCACGTCATTGCCGTGCGCAAACCGGTGACCTTCGCCCTGCTGCTGCTCGTCACGGGGTTGATGGCCACGCTGCTCTACCTGCTCAGCGGGAGGGCGTACGCCGCGGACCGGAATCCGCTCTGGGACCTGGCCGCGAGCCTTCTTGGCGCAGGCAACGGGCCCATTTCGCGGAGTGCCCTGCTGGCCTTTCTGATGCCGGTCATCGCCCACGGCCTGCTCTTCGTTCCCTGGGGCTTTCTGGCCTTCGTGGCCCTCGATTCTCCGCGTCGTTCGCGGCTGACCAGCTATGTACTGACCGTGGCGGGAGCACTCCTCGTGGCCGGGGCGTTGCTCTACTGGCAGTCTTTTTTGCCGACGCGAGTCACTTCGATGACCGATGCCTTCGCGAATGCCGCGGGCGCGCTGGCCGGCGCGGCGCTGGGACATCTGCGCAAGGGAGTGCGTGTCCAATTCAACTTTTGACGCCCCGCCCCATGGCAAGGGTGGCGCGATGATCCTGGTCGTGGAAGACGATCCGCAGGTGGCCAGACTGATTTCGCTGGTCCTGCAGCGGAGCGGCCATCAGTCGCACGTCGTTGCCGACGGCGAGACCGCGCTCGACCGGGCCCGGCTGGACCATCCGGCCATGATCTTTGCCGACCTGACCATCAAGGGGATGGGCGGCGAGCAGTTGTGCAGCGTTCTCAAGTCTCACGCCGAGACGAAGGACATCCCCTACGTCGTCGTGTCCGGCGACCGCGACATCGCCGAGAAGGCGCGTCAGTGCGGTGCCGATGACTACATGGGTAAACCGTTTGAATTCGAGGACTTGATTCGTCTCGTCAATAAATATGCAAGAGCTCAAAGCTGAGAAGCCGATCGAATCCCCGGACGGGAGCGATCCCGTCCTTCGTCTCATGGCCCGCCTCGCCGAGGAAGGCTATACGACCGAACAAGGTCCCGAGTGGTGGGATGAGTACGGGGAGACGATCTACCGCCGCTCGGAAAAGATCCCCCTGACCACGGGCGAGACGATCTTCATCTTCACGCGCGTGGCAGACGTGAACCAGCGCTTGCTCCGCCAAACCTCGGATTCGGTGGTGCATACCTACGGTGCGCGCACGCTGGCCGGCAAGGCTCTCTCGGTGCTGCAGTCCACGACGGTCTATCACTGTCTGGTCTGTACCGCGGACTCGCCGCACAACGAGTCGCTCAACGACTACATCACCCGCAACGGCGGCGCGACGTTCATTCCGGTGGTCATCGTGCCGGGCATCAACGAAGTGCTCTACCCCAACCTCGAAGAGAAGATCGGGGTGCTCCGCCCCCGCGTGGAGTATCTCCAGTACCTGCTCGGCGAGCGGCGGGAGCCGGTGAACATGCACAGGCCAACCATCCAGGCCATGTGGATCTCGCTGGCCGTGCTCCTGCTCCTGATCGTGGCCGTGGTGTTCTCGTTCGTGACCTAGGGCGGCACGGCCGCCAGCGCTGGTTGGCATAGCCTTGGGCACGTACGGTCGCTCCGAGGCAAATGCTATCGCGCAAACCTCCCAGGGGCGGAAGGGCTGGGAGTACGATGACCGGGTGAGCGAGATCAGGCCTGAACAAGTTCCTTTGGATGGGATCGGATCATGAGCAGAATCACGCCGATGTCGATGTACGAGATTCGCATGGAAGGGTGGCGGGCGTTGACCGAACGCCTCGGGCCGGCAGGAGCGATGCGTTTCATGATGCAGTACGACTCCGGCTATGGCGACTATTCAAAGGAGCGTCATGAGATTTTCGCGGACCTCACGATGGATGAGCTCCTCGAAGCAACGCGTCGTGAGCCGACCGGTAATCGATAGCGGCCAGAGCGCCGATGTCGTTCGGGTCTGTTGAGACTGGAGCCACGGGCTCTCCCCGCATAGAATGCCCGCCGCATGACGTTTCCCCTCCGTCCGAAGGACATCTCCGACGAGCTTCGAAAGTCGGTGGTCGGCCAGGACGCCGCCATCCGCGAGGTCTCGGTGGCGCTGGTCAAGCACCTGGTCGGCCAGCCTGCGCCGAACATGCTCCTCATCGGCAATTCCGGCTCGGGCAAGACCACGCTCATGCGGGCCGTGGAACGCTTCCTGGCCCAGACGGCGGACCTCGGCGAGTACGCCAACGTCGTCCGTCTGAACGCGAACGTCCTGGCCGAGGAGCATCAGGGGTACGGCAACGCCGTGCTGGGCCGGCTGTATGCGAATGCGCGCAAGATGCTCGGCCCCGACTCAGCGCCTGAAAATCTTCTCCGCGCCGTGCAGCGGGGCATCGTCTTCATCGACGAGGTGGACAAGATCCGGTCGCAGGTGGGCGGGCAGGCGAACGTGCGCGGCATCGTGGCCCAGGAAGCGCTGCTCACACTCATGGAGAACGAAAACGTCGAGCTCGAGATCGGCGGCGAGACGCGGGTCATCAATTCGTCTCAGATTCTCTTCGTGGCCGGCGGCGCGTTCGAGGAGCTCTACGACAGTGTCCTCCGGCGCGCCACGATCGGCCAGGACGTCGTGCCGATGAAGCCCGTGGTGGTGGTCTCGGCTTCGGGAGAGGTCCGCGAAGAACTGCCGTTCCACCTCGGCGACTATCTGAAATACGAGGACCTCTTCCGCTACGGGATGACGCCGCAGTTCACCTCCCGCTTCGAGTCGATCGTCGTGCTCAATGACCTCGCCGAAGGTGACCTTGCGAGGATCTTCGTCGAGCCGGAGGGGTCGGCCTTCCGTACTTCGCGCGACTACTTTGCCCGCTTCGGCATCGACCTGCAGATCACCCGTGCGGCGCTCCTGGCCATCGCCTGGGACGCCGCGCGCCAGAAACGCCTCGGCGCCCGCGCCCTGCGTGAGACCTACCGCCGCGTCATCCGCAGCCTCGAATTCGAACCGGTGGCCGCCGGCACCCTGACCATCGACGAGGAGATGGTCAAGAGCGCCATCGCCGCGCGGGAAGGGGGAACGAGGTAACGAGCCGGCCAGCTTGGACGACTCGGCTTCGCATCGATTGACGTTCCCAAAAACAAAATGACCGAACCCAAGAAATCGCTGTTCGACAAGCTGAAGCGCGGCTTGTTCATGACCCACACGGAGATCATCGAGAAGGTCAAGGAATCGCTGACCGCGGACCTTCCGATCTCACAGGCGGCCATCGACGGCCTGGAAGAAGGGCTCCTCGGCGCCGATGTCGGCGCGGAGCTGACGACGGCACTGGTGGAGCGCGTGGAACGCCGCGTGCGCGACGAGAAGATCACGACGATGGAGCGCTTCACGGAAGTGATGCGCGAGGAGACGCGCGCGCTCATTCCGGAGCGCGTGGCCTCGACCATCGACATCGCGCGCGCCCAGCCGTTCGTGATCCTCGTGGTGGGCGTGAACGGCACGGGGAAGACCACCACGATCGCCAAGCTGGCCGCGCGCTGGAAGGGTGAGGGAAAGAGCGTCGTGCTCGGCGCGGCCGACACCTTTCGGGCCGCTGCCATCGAGCAGTTGCAGATGTGGGCCGATCGGATCGGCGTTCCTCTGGTGAAACACAAGGCGGGCTCCGATCCCGCGGCCGTGGCGCACGATTCGGTGGCCGCGGCGAAGTCGCGCAAGGCCGACATCGTCATCATCGACACGGCCGGCCGCCTGCACAACAAGTCCCACCTCATGCAGGAGCTCTCCAAGATTCACCGCGTCATCGAGAAAGAGCTCCCGGGTGCGCCGCACGAAACGCTCCTGGTCATCGACGGCACCACCGGCCAGAACGGCGTCAATCAGGCCGCGGCCTTTCTCGAAGCGGCCAAGGTCACGGGCATGGTCGTGACCAAGCTGGACGGCACGGCCAAGGGAGGAGTGATCCTCTCGATCATGCGGCACTTCGAGATCCCGGTGAAGTTCGTCGGCGTCGGAGAAGCGGCCGAAGACCTGATCCCGTTCGACCCGCAAGCGTACGTGGACACGCTGTTCCAGTAGGAGCGCGAGGAAGCGCCGGCGCTCCGACCCCGGCGAGCTAGAATCGCGCCGCATGCGTAACGCGATTCTTCTGCTCTGCCTGGTC